>NZ_LSOD01000007.1:0-21089 GCF_001592855.1 Acinetobacter sp. BMW17 | reverse complement strand
CTGAATCCTGGTCGTTAAAGTGTTTGTTTGCACTCATATTTTAACTGTTAGGACTCAGGTTTTTTTATTTAAAGCAAACTATGGGACAGCAGTGAGCTTCGGCTTCCTTTTTTTATGCGTCAAACTGAAGCTTAGTCATCTGCAACATGATCTCAAGTTCAGAAAAGGTTGTCTTTTTTCAATTTTTGCGGATACTGATGCCCAACTCCATTTTTGAAGCATATGCCATGACGGACTTGAGTAACATCACTGTACAACCCACTGAAGATGGTATGGTTAGCCTGTTGATTGACCAACAGCCGATTTCAGAAAAATATGGAATGAAGTTTGAAGCCAGTATTGTGGAGGAACTTCAAGCCCTGGAAAATGGCGCCACACTTAAACTTTTCGACCAGTTTGTTTTTGCCCATACCGACTTGAACTTTGAACATAGCTATCACTACGTCACGGTCATTGCTAAGAATGATGAACAATATAAAGCAAAGAAAAGCTTTGTTTATCGCATCAAAATTGAGGGTCAGCCCGACATTGAGCATGCCATCAGCAAAAATGGTGAACCGATGACTGCAGCCGATGTACGTGAATTTATCCAAGCGCATGTACAGAAATCATTGAGTGATTATACCGACCTCAACTACGCCTATTAAGCCGAATCAGCCAAGTTGAAAACTCAGCTTGGCTAGCTCAATATTTTAAATCGTATTTTTAAATTATTTTAATAAAAATATTCGGTTTTTAAGATCAATATTTCCTATTTATCATTCTGATTGATCAAGAATTGAAAATAAGGATACAGCATGGCTGATTTGCAACGTAAACATGACACCATTCGTCATATCCATAATTTACAACTACCCGAAAGCCTGATTTGTGCTTTAGAGGATGCCAAACAAGCTGAAGCAGTGGTTCATTCAATCCGTTCATTACAACATCTAACGCAGCAGTGGAATTAAATAATGCACTATGCGTTCTTTGACAAAGGGAGATCTGAGCCCTCAAAATGAGTCAGAAATCAGAAGATACAGACTGTTTGCTTTGGACTTTAGCGCAATTGATGATTTAATTCAGGCTTAGAATTGGGCATAATCTTCTTAATATCTCTGCATTTGTTAATAAATACCCAATTCATCTTCACAGTTTCTCTGCATTTTTTTCGTACATTATAGGAAAGAATGAAATTACCTTAATGAGGATTCAACATGAAAAAGATTTTGACAGTATTGGCAATCTCTTTCAGTGCTTTGATGGCAAGCAGTCTCAGTACTGCTGCCCCTCAGTTTGACCACGATCATCCACGCTATGGCAATGAGCCACGCGGACGTGACTTTCGCGATTCAGGTAATGACGATCAGCAAGATCGTCGACGTATGCGCGAAGAGCGCGGTGTCAAACGTTTACAACAGCATAAATGGCAACAAGGTTATGTCATGCCACAGCATTACCGTGGTAACGGTTATAAAGTCGAATATAAAGACCATAATCTTCCAAAGCCAAACAGAAACCAGCAGTGGTACAAAATCAACAATGACTACATCTTAGTCGACGCAGACAGCAACAATATTCTGCGCATTATGGGGCTTTAATCTGCGCTTCATTTTGTACAACTCCTCGACATTATTATTAAGACCTGAATCAACACCCTTTCACCCGCTTTAGTACGACTGCATACTCCTCTTAAGAGACCACAGTCAGGCACAGCATGGAAGGCGTTGTTTCAGGTTTTTTATGTGCCAAAGCTTTTGTTTGCAAGCATTGCAGAAAAACAACAATCTCCTCAGTCTCTTCATACATTTCACAATTCACCTAAATAGCCCTCACGCTTTCTCTAGAGTTATTCGCTAATTTTGAATGATCGAAACAAGACTAATACTGGACGAAAGCAATGAAAAAAATTCTGACTGCAATCACACTATCTTTAGGCGCGCTCATGGCTACATCTGCAATGGCAGCACCACAGTACTATGACCGCTCGCATGCTCATGACTCTGGTCGGGATCATCGCGATGACCGTCGTTGGGACAATGACAACCGCTACCAAAACAAACGTGTTAACCCAAGCCGTGACTGGCGCTCAGGTCAAACTTTGCCACGCGGCTATGACTCATCGCGTTACCATGTCAGTGACCGCGAAGCACGTCGCTTACCCAACACTGGGCGCTACCAACAGTGGTATAAGGTCAATGGTGACTATGTTTTAGTCAATGAACGTAATAACCGTATCCTGCGTATTATCGGTTAATTCTGGCTGGTGTCGCAAAACCGATGAAACACCTGAACGTTGCTTCAGGTGTTTTTCTATTTAAGACTTCCTCTTCTGCATTTTTTGATTAAAATCATGCTAAGTAGTTCATTTTGAGACAGGCATGCAAACGAATTCGATCGAAACACATCACAGTACAACTTTGCAGTATGTGCATTGGTTTCGACATTCTGCGCCTTATATCAATGCTCACCGTAATAAAACCTTTGTGATTATGTTCGATGGTGAAGCCGTTCAGCATGATAACTTTCAACATATTATTCACGACATTGCCCTGCTGCATTCACTCGGGATTCGTCTGATCTTGGTGCATGGAGCACGTCCGCAAATCAACCACAACTTAAAACAAAGCCAACTACAAACGCCATTTCATCAGTATCGTCGCGTCACCACCCGAGAATCGTTGGGCTGTGTGATGAATGCGGTGGGCTCGATTCGTTTGCAAATTGAAGCCTTACTGTCGATGGGACTGGCCAACTCGCCAATGTATGGCGCACGCATTGATGTGGTTTCAGGGAATTTTGTTACAGCCAAGCCCTATGGCATTCGCGATGGGGTCGATTTTCAGTTAACCGGCGAAGTCCGTACGGTCGATACCGACGCCATTCAACGTCATTTGGATAATCACAATATTGTGCTGCTCGGGCCAACTGGCTATTCCACCACAGGCGAAGTATTCAATCTGCTGGCTGAAGAAGTGGCGACCCGCACAGCAATTCATCTTAAAGCGGACAAATTGATTTTCTTGGGCAAACAACATGGTCTGCTCAATGAACATGGTCAGTTGCAACGCGAAATCTCGCCACACAAGCTCGATGCACAAATTGAAAAATATCAAGATTCGAATCCAGACATTGCGGTACATTTACGCGGTGCCAAAAAGGCCTCGACGCATGGCGTCCATCGCGTCCATCTGATTTCCTATGCTTATGATGGTGCCTTGGTTGAGGAGCTCTTCACGCGTGATGGTTCGGGTACCATGATTACCGATGCCCATTATGAAGAAGTCCGTATGGCCAACATTCAAGATGTCGGCGGGCTGATTAACCTATTACGCCCACTTGAAGAAGAAGGCATTTTGGTTTATCGCTCACGTGAACGTCTCGAAAATGAAATTGGGCAATTTGCGGTGATTGAACGTGATGGCATGATCTTGGCCTGTGCTGCCCTCTACCCACTGCCAGCGGCAGAGGGTGAAATCCGCAGTGCCGAAATTGCCTGTGTTGCAGTCGACCCGAGCTATCGCAAATCTAATCGCGGCAGCCAAATTTTGCATTATCTCGAAGGTAAAGCCCGCAGTATGGGCATTCAACAGTTGTTTGTACTGACCACACGTACTGCACATTGGTTCTTAGAACATGGCTTTGAAACGGCCAATGTCGATGAACTTCCCAATGCACGCCAAGCCTTATACAACTATCAGCGCAACTCACTCGTCTTTAAAAAGCCACTTTAAGTGGCTTTTGCAGGATTATGGATATCTTTATTTCTCATATCTTTATCTAGAAAACACTGCAAAAATCGCTCAAATCTATATCAAGTGAAATACTAAGCTTATCCCAAAAATAAAAATACCTTTTAAATAATAAATATCAATAAGTTAATCTCAATAAATTTTATATTTTATGTTTTTTATATTGCTGTTTTTTACATAAGTTTTGCACTTTTGTTTTTATCTTTTTTTTTCATGTCTAAAGCCCGATTTCTTATTTTTTCTGAAAAGAAATGCCCATTAGCGTATGTGTTCACCAACTCACTCACCTTATTTATTTGGAGTTATGAAACACATGAGCACTTCTCGAGCACAGTTCTGGATCAAAACAAGCGTTCTTTCTGCAGCGGTCGTGGGTGCCATGATGTTATCTGGATGTGGGAAAAAAGAAGCTGAAACCGTCACACTCAATATTGGCTTTCAAAAATATGGCATTTTGCCCATCGTCAAAGAGCGTGGCGCTTTAGAAACGGCGCTTAAAGCACAAAATGTCCAAGTGAAATGGGTCGAGTTTCCTGCTGGTCCACAGCTCCTCGAAGGTTTAAATGTCGGCAGTGTGGTCTTTGGTGAAGCGGGGGAAGCGCCTCCGATTTTCGCACAAGCTGCAAATTCGAACTTGGTTTACATTGCCAACCAACCTGCTGCACCTAAAGCAGAAGCACTGATCGTACAAAAAGACTCAAAGATTCAAAGCATTCAAGATTTAAAAGGCAAACGGATTGCACTCAACAAAGGTTCAAATGTGCATTACCTGCTACTCAAAGTGTTAGAAGCGAACAATCTGAAACTTTCTGATATTGAAGCGGTGTATCTTCCACCATCGGATGCACGTGCCGCATTTGAACGTGGCGCAGTCGACGCTTGGGTCATTTGGGATCCCTTCTTTGCTGCCGCTGAACACCAAATCTCAGCACGTGTGATTGCTACCGGAGAAAACTTGGTGAGTAATCATCAGTTCTATTTGGCCGATCGTAAATTTGCCGAAACCCATCCAGAAGTTTTAAAAACGGTCGTCAATGAACTCAACACCACCACACAGTGGGTCAAACAGAATCAACAACAAGCTGCCCAATTGCTAGAAAAACCGACAGGCTTGTCTTTAGACATTTTACAAACCTCGATTGGTCGTATGGGCTTTGGCGTTCAACCCATTTCAACCGAAGTCGCAAAAAAACAGCAGTACGTTGCCGATGCTTTCTATCAACAAAAACTCATTCCAAACAAGCTGAATATTGACGCTGCCATTATTAAATAAAAATATAGAGATCATTATGAAAACACTGAAAACAGTTTCCAGTATTGGCATCGTTAGCTTGAGTCTTGGACTCGGGGCATGCCAAAAGCAAGACACAGCAGCACCGAACACGCCAGAAAAACAGGCAACAGCTCCAGTTAAAACCCTGTCAATTGGCTACCAAAAGTCGTCTTTGAACCTATTGGTCGCGCGTGAGCAAAAATTATTTGAGCAACAATTTCCTCAAGCCAAAATTGAATGGAAAGAGTTCCCCGCTGGCCCACAAATGTTAGAAGCATTATCCGTTGGTGCTGTCGATTTTGGTGCAGTGGGCAATACCCCACCGATCTTTGCCCAAGCTGCTGACAAAGAACTCAGTTATGTCGGCTATGAACAAGTACCCGCTAACTCTCAAGGCCTGTTAATTCCTAAAAATAGTAGCATTGGTTCAATTCAAGCCCTAAAAGGTAAGCGGATTGCGGTACAACGCGGCTCAAGCGCACATGAGTTACTGGCGAAAGTCTTACAAAAAGCAGGACTCAGTTGGCAGGACATTCAACCGATTTGGCTGCCCCCTGCGGATGCGCGTGCCGCGTTTGATAAACAATCCATCGATGCATGGGCCATTTGGGAACCCTACCTCAGTGCAGCAGAGCAAGATGCACAGGCCAAAGTCTTGATTGATGGCACAGCTTTTCCACAAACCTATTCTTTTTATATTGGTAACCCCAAGTTCATTCAGACCTACCCTGAGGCCACGGCTCAGTTCATTCATGGGCTGAATCAGGCCGATCAATGGGTGCTGAAAAACCAACCACAGGCACTTTCGGTCTATACCCAAAGTACGGGTTTACAGCCCTCTATTGCCCAACGGGTCATCGACAAACGTCTGAAGCCTTCACCAATTCAAACCCTGACGCCTGAAGTGGTGCAAGCACAACAACAAATTGCGGACTTGTTCCAACAAGTCCAGCTCATTCCAAAACACATTCAAGTTCAAAGTACCGTTTGGGTTGCACCGAGCAAACATTAAACGACTCTATCTAAGGATTTTTTAAAATGAAAATTTTCTGGTTTATCCCAACTCACGGTGACAGTCGCTACTTAGGTACCAGCAAAGGTGCTCGTCAAGTGGACCATGCCTATATGAAACAGATTGCGGTTGCCGTGGATAATTTGGGCTATGAAGGTGTGCTGATTCCAACAGGTCGTTCATGTGAAGACCCCTGGTTGACCGCAGCCAGCCTGATTGATGCCACAAAAAAATTAAAATTCCTAGTTGCACTGCGTCCAGGCGTGACCACTCCGGCACTGGCTGCACGGATGGCAGCCACCTTTGACCGTCTCTCCAATGGTCGGGTTTTATTGAACTTGGTGACAGGTGGCGATGAAAAAGAACTGCAAGGCGATGGCGTTTATGAAGACCACTCCACTCGCTATAAAACTGCCAATGAATACGTCAAAATTTGGCGTGAGATTTTAACCCGCTCCCATACAGGTGAAAGCTTTACCTTTCATGGCGAACGTCTAAACGTAGATGATGCCAAACTGCTGTATCCACCTGTGCAACAACCCTATCCTCCACTTTGGTTTGGCGGCTCATCAGATGATGCCATCGAGTTGGCTACGGATCAGGTTGACACATATCTGACATGGGGGGAACCTCCTGCGGCAGTCAAAGCAAAAATTGACACTGTCCGTGCCAAAGCCGAGGCCAAAGGCCGTACGCTCAACTATGGTATTCGTCTGCATGTGATTGTACGTGAAACCAATGAACAAGCATGGCAAGCGGCAGAAGAGCTCATTCAATATGTCGATGATGCCACCATTGCTGCAGCACAGGCAAAATTTAAGAGCATGGACTCGGTCGGCCAACGTCGCATGGCTGAACTACACAATGGTGACCGCAGCAAACTTGAAGTGTCCCCAAACCTTTGGGCAGGCGTAGGTCTGGTTCGTGGGGGTGCAGGTACGGCATTGGTCGGTGACCCTGAAACG
Organism: Acinetobacter sp. BMW17; assembly: GCF_001592855.1. NCBI lineage: Bacteria > Pseudomonadati > Pseudomonadota > Gammaproteobacteria > Moraxellales > Moraxellaceae > Acinetobacter > Acinetobacter sp. BMW17. The sequence goes on along the minus strand of NZ_LSOD01000007.1, from coordinate 14,105 downwards.
GTTGCAGCCCGTATTCAAGAATATGCCGACTTGGGCATCAACACCTTTATTTTCTCAGGCTATCCACATCTTGAAGAGTCGATTCGTTTTGCCGAGTTGGTGTTCCCACTCCTACCGCTTGAAACTCAAGCAAAGTTAGCACAGCCAAATTTAACAGGCCCCTTTGGTGAGATTGTGGCAAACAACTACACACCCGATGAAAACAAAAAAACCAAAGTGATTCAGGAGCCTGCCTAATGTCCAAAATCGTTTCAGTGCAAACCCTCCAGCAGGAAAAGGTTTCACGTGGAACTCAGTTGGGGCAGCTATTGCTGCCTTGGCTCTTTCCTATCGGCTTGATTGTGCTTTGGCAAATTGCCTCCAGCACAGGACTTTTAGAAAGTCGGATTTTACCTGCACCAACGGCAGTAGTTACTGGTTTTTGGCACCTGCTACTGAGTGGGGAGCTATGGAAGCATGTGCAAGTTAGTGCAGGCCGTGCCTTACTCGGCCTATTGGTGGGTGGGGGTTTAGGTCTATTTCTGGGTTTGTTAAATGGTTCATCAAAAACGGCGTCAACCCTGCTCGACACCACCCTACAGATGATCCGAAATATTCCTGCACTGGCACTTATTCCGTTGGTGATCTTATGGTTCGGGATTGATGAAACCGCCAAGCTGTTTTTGGTTGCGGTCGGGGTCTTTTTTCCCATTTACATCAACACCTATCACGGCATACGTTCGGTAGATCCACAACTGATTGAAATGGGGAAAAGCTATGGTTTGACCCGTTGGCAATTGTATAAAGAAATTATTTTACCGGGTGCGATGCCCTCTATTTTAATCGGACTACGCTTTTCACTGGGTTTGGTGTGGGTTCTGCTGATCGTTGCCGAAACCATTTCAGCCCAAGCCGGCATCGGTTATATGACCATGAATGCACGTGAATTTTTACAGACTGACATCGTTTTGGTGGGGATTTTACTGTATGCCCTACTTGGAAAATTGGCTGATGTACTGGCCGTCACATTAGAAAAATACCTGCTGCGCTGGCATGCAGGATACCAAAAATAAGGAGTTTGAGATGACTGATTTAAGCCTTGGTCGCCATGCCAATATTCCGTCGCCGCCAAATCACAATCAAGACATTAACCCTCAAGCGGTGCTTGGGGCCGAAATTATTATCGAACAACTGCATAAGTTTTATGGTTCAGTTAAAGTCCTTGAAGACTTAGATCTGCATATTCAGCCGGGTGAGTTTTTAGCCATTGTCGGACGCAGTGGTTGTGGTAAAAGTACCCTGCTGCGCCTGATTGCCAACTTAGAACAACAAAGCTACGGCGAAATTAAGTTTAAGTCCGCACGACACCTCCGCGAAGGGATTACCGCAGACGATATACGGGTCATGTTCCAAGATCCACGACTGTTACCATGGCGCTCAATTGAACAAAACGTACAACTAGGGTTGCCAAAACAACAACATGCCACTGCCTCGGGTCTGCTAGAAAAAGTCGGACTCAAAGAAAAAGCGGGTCTTTGGCCTTCGCAGCTCTCTGGAGGACAGCGTCAACGGACCGCTTTAGCACGGGCTTTATCGCATAAACCGCGAATTTTATTACTCGATGAACCTTTGGGTGCACTTGATGCCTTAACCCGCTTAGACATGCAGAATTTGATTGAAAAATTATGGACGGAACAGGGCTTTACCGCCATTTTAGTCACCCATGATGTTAGTGAGGCCGTTCAACTGGCTGATCGGATTATTTTGCTAGACCGTGGCCATATTGCCAAAGAGTTTCAAGTCGATCTACCCCGCCCTCGCGTCAAAGATATGCAGTTCAATACCCTTGAACAGCAGGTGTTAAATGCGGTTTTAGCCACATAAGTAGACTAAAAAATCCTTAGCTTGGGGGCTAAGGATTTTTTATGCTGAATTTCAGTAAAAAACACAAGACCATCATATGAATTGAGCTTACTTTATTTTAAATAATGTAATAAATTTCACGTTATTTTTATCAAAACATACCACTTCACATTGAATCATTTCATATAGTTTAGACAAAATAGTTTTTATATAATTATATTTTATTGGACAACTTTTAGAATTTATCGCACTTTAAGAGCCAATCTACAGAATAAATGATCATTATTCAAAAAATTAAATTCCCACTTTGTGCACAAATCTGATGATTTGCCGTACAATTTGTCCTTCCCCCTTTTTATTGTTTTTTAAATTAGAGAATGGAACAGAAAAAGAGTACTCAAAAACGCCACCAGCTGCTGAATGCTGCACTAGACGTCTTCTCGCTCTATGGATTTAATGGAGCAAGCTTAGATGAAATCGCACAGATTGCTGAAATGCACAAATCGAATATTTTCTATTACTATGAAAATAAAGAAGCTTTGTACGTTGAAGTTTTAACGACGGTTTTACAAAAATGGTTAGCCCCACTACAAATGTTAGAAGCTGACTTAGAGCCGGAAGAAGCGATCACCAACTACTTATTGCAAAAGATTGAGGTTTCTCGGACTCAACCAAAAGCATCTCGCTTGTTTGCGTTAGAAGTGATCCAAGGGGCTCCGCATATTTTGGAAATCCTCAAAGGGCCTTTAAAGAAGTTGGTCAAACGTAAAGCCAAAGTCATTAGCAATTGGCAAGAGCAAGGTAAAATTTCAACTGAAATTGACCCTGAGCTGTTAATCCTCAACATTTGGGCCTTAACACAAAACTATGCTGATTTTGCCACGCAAATGGAAATGGTGACAGGTAAAACCCTACGTAACCGCAGTATGCAACAACGAGTCATTCAACATACCGTGCATATGATGCTGTATGGCGTGATCCCGAGAACACCGTCTGAATTATTCAAAGCTGAGTAATTTTGGCATACGACCATAGCACTCTATGGTCGCCGAATTTAAAAAGACAGAATCAAAGCCTCAGATACTTTCAAATAATGCTAATAATTTCTGAGCTCCCAATAACAAATTGTCTTCCCAGTCCAAATGCGCGGTGTCGTTGGCACCATCTGAAATATATTTGACCGAAATCAGACGGACACCCTGTTTTTTACAGACCTTTGCCAGCGCATATCCTTCCATATCAACCAAATGACACGGTACTTTGGGCTTACCTGTTTCAAAGCTATCCCCTGTTCCACAAATGCCGGTACGGAGCTGCTGGAAAAACGGTTCTAAGTGAATTTCCGCAGGATGCATGGTGTCAAATGGGGTAAAACCGACAGCGAAACCCAGTGGAGAGACATCCATGTCGCGTTGTACAAATTGAGAAACTTCAACCAATTCATGCTTATCAAAATACGTACTGCCTGCTGTACCTAAATTAATCAGAGTTTTACAGCCTGTTTTTTGAATGACTTCAAATGCTTTATAGGCCGCGTTGACTTTACCAATACCGCTGTAATGAACTTCAATCCCTGCTTGCTCAAACAATCCTTTAGACTCATTCGGCAAAGCCATGATCAATGCAACATCTGACATAAAATACTCAATTAACAGACTTCATGCGTGTCATTAGAAAACAAATCGATCCGAAAGAAAAGCGCCTCTGGTCTCTGCTCAAACAACCTACATAAGATCAGATGGCGCTTTAAACTGAAAGGATTGTAGACCTCATTTATACTGCTGTTCTAAATAGGTTTTTAAGCACGGCGAAAAGAACAAATCCCCTTGATAAAAACCTTGTGCCGTCTTGGTTGCAACCAAACTCCATAACAACATCAGTATGGCTGCAAAAGCATAGCCAACGGCATACAGGAAGGCCAAATTGAGTTGTTGGGCTAGAGTTAAGATTGCCAGTGTATATACGCCCAATGGGAAGGTCAGTCCCCACCAACCCAAATTAAATGGTAAGTCCTGTTTGGCATGGTGCAAAGTCGTCAGTACCGCAATCCCCAACCACCACAGCCCAAAACCCAGCAGAATTAAACTGGCCAAAATTCCCGCCTGCTGAAATAACTGACCCAGTTGTACTAAGCCCAAACTCGCCATCAGCATCGGTGCCTGATGCCCCAAAACCAATAACGCCAAAGCAGCAGTCCCTATCGGTCCCAAAGCCAACCAACTGCTGACCGCCAACTCTTTTTCAGGCAATTTATGTAAGACCAAACGCAACATTAAAATCGTTAAAATAGCAAAAGCGGGTAATACTGAAACACCCCACAACACATAACTACCCAATAAAATCGCAACGGCGTGAGTATCAGCTGCCAAATGCCCCAGCAATAAACCACCACTGCTGGCTGCAACTTCACAGGCCACGATCGGCAATAACCACACAGCAGTCATCTGCTGTAAAGCATGCTCCTGATGTCGATACATGGCAAAAGGAACTGCCCACGCCACCAAGAGCGCCAAGACTACATCTGCATACCAGAGCATTTGCGCAATCTGTACAGCTGTGTCGCCATAAATAGGCTGACCATACTTTAAAAAGCCATTGAGGATGGTGGCCAGCGCCATCGGAATCGTCCCTAAAAATAGGCTCATGCTTGGATGTTGAAAAATCTGTTTGGCTTCGTGCGGATAAAATGCCCAACGTAAGCCATATAGCACACTAAAAAGTACAAACAGTAAAATATTGAAATACCACAGCCCTGTGCCGAGTTGCCATGTGAGTGCCTTTAACATCGGAAACTCTGATACAATTAACGCCACAACACCTGTTCCCATACTGACAGTGAACCAGTTGGGGGTGAACTGACGAATGATATTGTGGCGCTGTCCAAGTTGTGTAAATGGTTTTTGCATGAGTTCGGCCTCATTTAAAATCTACATTTATATTAATCAAATCCATAAATAAGAAAAATTTATTAATTTATATTAAATAAATCAATAAAATTGATATAAATATACTTTGCACTAAATTTTGCGTTGTCAAAAAACAACCACAAGACGAATGCCCAAGAATATGGCAATATATAAGCCGTTCTTAATTCCAAGCACTTGATTTGCCCATGAAGCTGCTCCGTCTAAATGCTTTGCCCTCAAATACCCAATTAGAAAAAACCGCTGTCACCATCGGTAATTTTGACGGGGTGCATTTGGGTCATCAAGCCATGATTCATCAGCTCAAAGCCGTTGCAAAACAACAAAATCTAAAAACAGTGGTGATGATTTTTGAGCCTCAACCACTTGAATTCTTTAAAGGTTATGATGCTCCACCGCGTATTTCATCATTGCGTGAGAAAGTCGAATATTTAACTGAGCTGGGTGTGGACTATATTGCGGTCGCGAAATTTGACAACAGCTTCCGAAGTTTAAGTGCAGAACAATTTGCCGATATTTTAAAAGAAAAACTCAATGCCCAAAGTTTGGTTTTAGGCGATGACTTTCACTTTGGTAAAAACCGCCAAGGCAACAGCGAATTTCTAGAAAACTATGGTTTTCAAGTCCACAATCTAGAAACCATCCTCTCAGAAGGTGAACGCGTCAGTTCAACTCGGATTCGCCAAACACTGGCCGCAGGGGACTTGGTGCTGGCTGCTCAGTTATTAGGGCGCCCTTATAGCATTACGGGTCGCGTACAATATGGCGACCAAATTGGCCGAACCCTTGATTTTCCAACCATTAATGTACGTTTAAACCGACATAAACCCTGTTTAAACGGCATTTATGGTGTAGATGTGATATGTGAAACCACGTCTTTAAGCGACAAAGTGAAAGCAGACCATCCTGATCGATTAGGGGTTGCAGGATATGACCATTCAGCGCTTTTTGGTGCGGGTCATGTCGGAACACGTCCAGCCATTCAACAAGCACAGCCAGAATGGCGATTAGAAGTACATTTCCCTGATGTTTCTGCTAATCTGTATGGCTTGTTAATGCGGGTCACTTTCTTAAACTATTTACATGGTGAAAAGAACTACCCTTCGCTGGAAGCACTAAAAGCGGGAATTGATGATGATGTGGTGAAACTGCTTGAGTTCCGCCAAAACACCCCCACATTTCCCTTTTAAATACCAATCAATTTTATGTAAAACGCGTCAGCCGAGCCGCTGATTAAATTGGAAGATATCTTGCATGAGCGATAAGCAAACTACTGAAAATGCAGTGGATTATAAAGCCACACTCAACCTCCCAGGTACCGAATTTGCTATGAAAGCAAACCTCGCGGTGCGTGAAGCAAAATGGTTAGAAGAGTGGTATGCCGACAACATTTATCAGCAGATTCGTGCGTCGCGTATTGGTAAGAAAAAATATGTTCTGCATGATGGCCCTCCTTATGCAAATGGCCAAATTCACTTGGGTCATGCGGTTAATAAAGTTTTAAAAGATATCATTATTAAAAGTCGTATTCTTGACGGCTTCGATGCCCCTTATGTACCGGGTTGGGACTGTCACGGCCTTCCGATTGAACTGAAAGTGGAAGAGAAAGTCGGTAAAGTGGGCGTGAAGGTGGATGCTTCTACTTTCCGTAAAGCCTGCCGTGAATATGCTTACACCCAAGTTGAACTGCAAAAGAAAGACTTTGTACGTATGGGCGTGTTTGGTGACTGGGACAATCCTTACCTGACCATGAACTTCAAGCAGGAAGCGGACATTGTGCGCTCTGTTGGCGCGATTGCAAAAGCAGGCCATATCGAACCAGGTCTTAAACCTGTGAATTGGTGTTTAGACTGTGGTTCAGCTTTGGCTGAAGCCGAAGTGGAATATGAAGATAAAAAATCTGACGCGATTGACGTTGGCTTTACGGTTGTCGACTTAAAAGACTTAAGCACACGTTTAAATCTCAATGTAGAAGCCGCAACAGACATCGTAATTTGGACCACCACACCTTGGACTTTGCCTGCAAACCAAGCGGTTGCCGTCCATGCTGAAATTGACTATCAACTTGTTCAAGTTAGCACCGGCCGTGGCGTGCAAAACTTTATTTTAGCTAAAGACTTGGTTGAATCAGCAGTTGAGCGTTATAAGCTTGAAAATCCTGTGGTTCTAGCTGATTTTAACGGCTCAGCAATTGAAAACCTATTATTACAACACCCGTTACTGACCGATCGCCAAGTACCTGTGATTTTAGGTGAACACGTGATTGCAACCAGCGGTACGGGAGCGGTACATACGGCACCTGGCCATGGTGTAGACGACTATAAAGTTGGCTTACAGTACAACTTAAAAGTTGAAAACCCAGTGGGTGGTAATGGTGTGTATTTACCAACTTCACCGATTTTTGCAGGCGAGCACATCTACAAAGCCAATCCAAAAATCATTGAAGCTTTGGGTGCAGTTGGTCGCTTATGGGCACATCAACCGATCAAACACAGCTACCCACACTGCTGGCGCCATAAAACGCCGATTATCTTCCGTGCGACCCCACAGTGGTTTATCAGCATGGATGCACAAGGTCTGCGTCAAAATGCTTTAAATGCGATTGAAAACGAGATCAGCTTTGTGCCTGATTGGGGTAAAAACCGTATTCAAGCCATGATCGAAGGTCGTCCAGACTGGTGTATTTCACGTCAACGTACGTGGGGCGTGCCAATCCCATTCTTCGTGCATAAAGACACCAACGAACTCCATCCGCGCACAGCAGAGTTGATCGAAGAAGTCGCGAAATTGATCGAACAAGAAGGGATTGACGCTTGGTATAACCGTGAAGCGAAAGACTTTATCGGGGATGAAGCGGAACAGTACAACTGTGTACGTGACACTTTAGACGTGTGGTTCGACTCAGGCACAACGCACTATGCCGTGCTGCGTGAACGCGAAGAACTCACCGATCCAGCCGATTTATACCTTGAAGGTTCAGACCAACACCGTGGTTGGTTCCAGTCTTCATTGCTCACCTCGATTGCGATCAATGAACGTGCACCGTACAAAGGCTTACTGACCCATGGCTTCGTGGTGGATGAAAAAGGCCGTAAGATGTCAAAATCTTTGGGCAACATCATCACCCCACAAGACATCATTAAAGATATGGGTGCAGACGGCTTACGTTTCTGGATTGCATCGGCCGATTACCGTTATGAAATGACCGCTGGTAAAGAAATCTTTAACCGTGCATCAGACGGCTACCGTCGTATTCGTAATACTTTGCGTTTCTTATTGGCAAACTTGAATGGTTTCAAACCATCGACGGATGCACTTCCTGTAGATCAATTGATCGCACTTGATCAATACATTTTGCAACGTGCAGCGGACGTACAGAAAACTGTTCAGCAAGCCTATGAAGATATGAACTTCCATATCGTGGCAAATGCACTGACCAACTTCTGTATCAATGACTTGGGTGGTTTCTACCTCGACATCATCAAAGACCGTCAGTACACCACCAAAGCAGATTCACAAGCGCGCCATTCAGCTCAAACTGCGCTGTATCATTTGGTGCAAGCCTTTGTACGTTGGATGTCACCAATCTTAAGCTTTACCGCTCAAGAAGCATGGCCACTGATTCCAGAACAAACTGAGAAATATGTGTTCACTGCGGAATGGTATGACATTCCTGTGGCTTCAAAAGCAAACTTGTTGTCTGAAGCCGATTGGCAAACCCTGATTGCAGTGAAGTCTGCGGTGAACAAGTTCATCGAAACTGCGCGTACTGCGAAAATTGTGGGTTCAAATCTCTCTGCCAAAGTTGAACTGTGGGCAGATGCAGAACTCAAGGACGTACTGGATCGTCTAGATGATGAACTTCGTTTTGTTATGATCACTTCACAAGTCTTGGTTAATGCATTCGATGCAACTCAAGGTGAAGCCTCTGATCTGGCAGGTCTGAATGTGCAAGTCTCGGCGGCTGATGGTGAAAAATGTGTACGCTGCTGGCATGTGCTGCCAGATGTGAATACACATGTTACACATCCAGGTCTATGTGGTCGTTGTATTATCAACCTTCCTACAGGCCAAGGCGAAGAGAGAAAGTATGCCTAACCCACAACATAAAAAGGGCTTATTCCAATTCTATCCGCACAATTTGGTGTGGGTAGGTTTGGCTATTCTAGCGATTGTCTTAGATCAATGGACCAAATGGATTGCCAGTACCCATCTGAATTATGCAGATCCAGTACCAGTCCTGCCCTTTTTAAATTGGACTTTATTGCATAACTATGGCGCAGCCTTTAGTTTCTTGTCCGATGCGGGCGGCTGGCAACGCTATTTCTTTACCTCTCTTGCAGGTATTGTGTCTGTCATTTTTCTGTTTTGGCTGATGCGTATGCCCAAAACCGTGAAAGTGCTGCCCATCGCGATTGCCCTTATTTTAGGTGGTGCTATAGGGAATTTAATTGACCGTGTAACCTTAGGCTACGTGGTTGATTTTATTCATGTGTACTATCAAAACAGCCACTTCCCTGCGTTTAATATTGCAGATAGTGCGATTACGCTAGGAACGATCCTTTTGTTGATCGATACCTTTTTTCTCGAAAAAAACCGTATCCAACGTGCCGAAGTAAACAATGACTGATTTTATTAATCCCAATGAAGAAACTCGCGTAAGCGAAGGTTCAAAAGTAGAGTTACATTTTTCTGTTTGCATTGAAAATGGCGTAGAAATTGATAACACACGTAGCCGTGAAGAACCTGTAAGCCTGGTGATGGGTGATGGTAGCTTACTCCCTGGTTTTGAAAAAGCACTGTTCGGTTTACGTGCTGGCGACCGTCGTACTGTAAGCCTACCACCAGAAGATGCTTTTGGCCCGTGGAATCCTGAAAACGTACAACAGTTTGATACAGTCAAATTTGAACAGCGTCCTATTGAAGGGCACATGATTGAATTTGAGGACAAAGCCAAACAAAGTCTATATGGCGTAGTGAAAACTGTAGGTGATGACATCACTGAAGTCGACTTTAACCATCCATTGGCAGGTAAAGATATTACCTTTGAAGTGGAAATCTTCAAAGTGACGCCTGCCGGCCAACAAGGCATTAAAATTATGTAAAAACACAGATCGACTGTCTGTGTGTCAGCCAAAGCCCCTTCGGGGGCTTTTTTAATGCCTCAAACATTTGTCGATCAGATACATATTCAATCTATGCAAAGCCTAATTTTCATACTACCGTAGCGTAATCACATTTATTTTCCCAAGGATTTTTGATGAAAATTCAGGTCATTATAGGCAGTGTGCGCGAAGGTCGGACTGCCATTAAAGTTGCACGATGGGTACAAAAAGGCTTTGAACAACTTGGGCTCAATACGGTCCAACTCGAATTGGTCGACTTAAAAGAGTGGGATTTACCGATTTTTTCAGGTGCAAATCCCCCAATGACAGGGATTTATGATCAACCCAAACAACAAGCATGGGCCGACCACATTGCCCAAGGTGATGCCTTTATTTTCATTAGCCCCGAATACAATCATGGTTATAGCCCTGCACTTAAAAATGCCCTAGATTACTTAGGCAAAGAATGGCAAGGTAAACCTGCGGCCTATATCAGTTATGGTGGTACCAATGGCTCACGTTCCATCGACCAAATTCGCCAAGTCGGTACTCAGCTCGGTCTGGTCGATACCAATGCGGTGATTGAAATTCGAGATATTTTTTCACGCAATAAAACCGAAGATTTTGAACCAAATCCTTTTGATGAGAAGAAGCTAAAAGCAGCAATTGATAAACTCATTAAATATGTCAGCGCATAAGCATGAGATTCTTCTGTACGCCATTGCTTACAGTAACTTGAGTATTTGTCGGCTTTTCAATAATAAACATCGACGCTATAGTTAAATCATACAGAGACAGGATGTCTCAGATGAAAAACAAAAATAACAACATACACAGCAGGATGCTGATCGGTAGGACAGGAGTTATACCGCTTGAAAGAATTTAAAAAGCCCTCGACAGGATGTCGGGGGCTTTTTAATTGTATTGATTTTTAGCTCAATATTTCTCTAAAAGCCCAAATCACGATCAGATATTAACGAACCTCTTATATGCTTCAATACTTTAGAAGAAACTCGTGAATACAAATAAAATTGGTCTACTGGGATGTCTATCTCAACTTAGATTCTCTAAAAATAATCACATAAAACAGATGTATAAACATGAAAAATTTAACAAATCATCATTTCCGTACAACGTACATATTTAAGCGCTAATCCATAAAATAGATCCATCAAATATTAATACTTTCACCATTTGTCAGTATGTTCTTCTGCACAACGAAATATTACATCCGCTGCTCGAACTACACTTTATACTCTCACCTACTGAACATCTGCTGATTCAGCTAAAATGCTTCAATACAATAAATTAGAAAAACAAAAATAGAGAACATTCACATGCAACTAAACACCACACTTTTAAATGATTATTGCAAAATTTATGTCGCTGATCCCGAATATACAGATGTAGATGCTCTAACCGCTTACGTTAGAGTCCATCGCAAAGAACTTATGCAAGAGTTGCATCAGTACGGCATCTTATTATTTCGCGGCTTTAAATTACAACGTCACTATGAATTTCATGAGCTCATCGAACATCATTTTCAGCTTGAGCCTTGGCATACATTTACACCTAAACAATCAGGTTGGTTTAACTCTTTCATGCGTAAATATAGCGAAAATCGTGCAGGTAATGATAGACCTTATCTCAACCACAATACGGTGCAATTAAGCTCTGTTGAAAACTCAATTCAAGGTCCACATGTCGAAGGTGGCCTACACTCGACTCGCTCGCGTTATATTGCCTTGTTTTGCCAAGAACCTGCGAACCATGTGCTCGAAACAGGGTTTAATAACCTCGAAAAAATTTGGGCCTATTTTCCAGTTAGCGTACAACAAAAATACTTAGGCGCATGGAACCATTTTTCTTATATTTCAAAACGTAAGCTTAATTTATTTGATCATTTACTACTCAATAAAAATTACTTTCGTTTAAACAAACAACCAAATAAAAAAACCAAACTTACCTTAAAACGCTCACCTTTCGTTGTCATACACCCGAACACGCAAAAGCCGATGATCCAGCCATGGGCTTTTGCAAACAATACCAATTCTTTTGCCCATCAAGCTGCACAAAAAAGCTTTAAGCATCGAGGAAAGCTTCTACCAGACCCTACGGCTCATTGCATGCAACTGTCATGGGAACTTTTCACCCATGAAGGTGAAAAAATTGAATGGACCGATCAGGAAAAACAGCACTTCTTTGAAGCCTTATATCACGATGCACTCTTGCTCCAGTGGCAAAAAGGGGATGTCGCCTTGATCGATAATATTAAAATTGCCCATTGGCGGATGAATGGCAAACAAGGACAACGAAAACTGATGCAGATCCAAGCCAATGTCTTCAATGCCGATCAACATGCTGCACTTTAACACCGTCTTTCCTAGCAACACTCTGTTCGGGTGATTAATGTGAAAGCAGCTGAATTAAATCAGCATGTTTTCTATCCTCAATCACCCAAATACTGCCATCTTTCGCTTGTTGTAAACCACGGATACGTTCTTTCATATCTATCCGTTGGATTTCTTTTACTGGCTGTGCTGTGGTGTCTACAATAATTAATGCTTCAGATGAAAGCCCACCAATGATGGCTTTATCCTGCCACTTTGGAAACATCTGTCCCGTATAAAAAATCAAACTCGATGGAGAAATTACGGGTGTCCAGTCTAATTTTGGCGCTTCAAACTCAGGCCGCGTGGCGTGGTCAGGGATATTCACACCACTATAATGATCACCATTCGAAACGATTGGATAACCATAGTTTTTAGCCTTTTGAATTAAATTAAGCTCATCCCCACCTTTGGGGCCCATCTCCACCACCCAAAGTTGTTTTTTGGCATCCAAAGCCATTCCCAAAGGATTACGATGCCCCAAACTCCATATTTGTTTTGCGATATCCCCCTGCATCTGAAATGGATTATCTGAAGCAACCGAACCATCATCATTCAAACGAATCATTTTTCCAAGGTTCGATGTTAAATCTTGTGCAGGATCAAACTTTTGCCGCTCTCCTGAACTAATCCATAGTTTTCCTGCGCCATCAAATAACATCCGATGTGCATAATGCCCCTGCCCACGCACCTTAGGTACTTGTTTCCATATCGTTTTAAGGTTATCTAATTGTGGCTGTGCCTGATCTAAATTCAAATTAGCACGAATCACGACCGCACCATAACCACCTTGTCCTGCTTCTGCATAGCTAAGATAAATTTGATGGTTTTGTGCAAACTGAGGATGTAAAACAATATCACCTAATCCGCCTTGGCCACCATAAGCCACTTTAGGTATATTCCTAATGAGAGTCTTTGTCTGATCTATAGGATTAAATAAAATCAACTGTCCTGATCTTTCAGTAATTAATAATCGCCCATCAGGCAATACCGCTAATGCCCATGGCTCATTAAATTCAGCAATACGTTTGAGGTGTATAGATGTGCCTAAAGAAGCAGAACTGTCCTGTTGTTCCTGTGCTGCTGACTCTATCTGACTTTGAGCATGACATGCCATTAAGCCCAAAAATGCACTCACTGTCATCAACAAACAAAAAGCTTTTTTTCTCAGCATTGCCTTCCCCCATTAAATGCACGATCACCACTCATTGTAGAGAAATCATAAGTACAAGGTTATCCGCTTTGGTAACAAGATGAATCTGTGTAAGCCAAAGCTTACAAAAACTGAGGAAAGTGACCACTAGCCTTAAAAACAGCTTATAGCATATATTAAATACATCAGGAGACAGGACGTTTCCCAAACTTAAAACAACAATAATCAGTTTGAGCATCAGGATGTGAGATATGACAGGAGTTGTATCTAAGCACTGAAATACAAAGAAACCTCGACAGGATGTCGGGGTTTCTTTTTTATTGAGCACATTAAAATCTAAATCAAAACCTGTTTTGGCATATTTTGCATGATCACGAGTTAACTATAGCCATTCTTTTCCAACGAAAAGAAATCAAATAGCTGTTCAATTACTCAAAATATATACAAATACTTGGTTAAAATTTCTTTTAGTGAAGAAAAAACCATCAAATCCAAGTGAGAAACTAAATCTCTTAAGTGTTAACAGCTACCTTTTAGCCAATCTTCTTATTTTTTTTCAATTCCTGCATAAAAAAATCCCCCTATCTCATTTGAGTTAGGGGGATTTAGAATTAATGAGCTGGCGATGACTTACTCTCACATGGATAACTCCACACTACCATCAGCGCTAAGAGGTTTCACTTCTGAGTTC
>NZ_LSOD01000069.1:0-259 GCF_001592855.1 Acinetobacter sp. BMW17 | reverse complement strand
ATTTATTACTGATTGATGAAGATTGAAGAAATGAGTTACTAGCGAAATTAACTGAATCAAGCGTTTTGGTATGTGAATTGAATTGAAGCTGTACAGTGTTTAAGTACACAGAACAACAAACTGTATGATCGAGCAATCGATCTGTCCTAGTACTACTTGTAGGTACTACGACTGTTTGGGGTTGTATAGTCAAGTAATTAAGTGCATGTGGTGGATGCCTTGGCAGTCAGAGGCGATGAAAGACGTAATAGCCTGCGAT
>NZ_LSOD01000068.1:0-261 GCF_001592855.1 Acinetobacter sp. BMW17 | reverse complement strand
CTAAGAGGTTTCACTTCTGAGTTCGGGAAGGGATCAGGTGGTTCACTCTTGCTATTGTCGCCAGCACAACTGTTTATGACTATTCGTTGGGTCTAACCTCAGAGCAGTGCTCTTCGTGCCTAACTTTCATCAAATGAGTTATTAACAGGTATATTTGAGTTCGATATTGTATCTAGCTTTATAACTAAATCAAGTTGTTTGCAGTGATTTGAACCACAACACCAACTGTTTGGGTGTTGTATAGTCAAGCCTCACGAGCAA
>NZ_LSOD01000067.1:0-264 GCF_001592855.1 Acinetobacter sp. BMW17 | reverse complement strand
TATCAACATTAGATTTAAAAGAGACAAAAGTGGTATGTGCAGATAAAGGCTATGATTCAGAACCACTGCGTGAACAGATCAGGAAAACAGGGACTAAAGCGAATATACCAAAGAAAACAAATAGCCAATCGAACAATGACCATATGGACTGGTATTTATATAAAATCAGGCATTTAGTTGAAAATATGTTTTGTAGATTAAAGCAATTTAGAGGAATAGCTACTCGATATGACAAGCTCAAAAGAAATTATCAAAGTTCTGTTG
>NZ_LSOD01000066.1:0-268 GCF_001592855.1 Acinetobacter sp. BMW17 | reverse complement strand
AAATTACTCGAAGTTTATTTGAGAAATATTTGTCAGAAAATTGATGAGCCAAGATTTGTAGCCATAAGCTACTAATGATTTTAACTGAAGAGTTTGATCATGGCTCAGATTGAACGCTGGCGGCAGGCTTAACACATGCAAGTCGAGCGGGGAAGGGTAGCTTGCTACCTGACCTAGCGGCGGACGGGTGAGTAATGCTTAGGAATCTGCCTATTAGTGGGGGACAACATTCCGAAAGGAATGCTAATACCGCATACGCCCTACGGGG
>NZ_LSOD01000065.1:0-270 GCF_001592855.1 Acinetobacter sp. BMW17 | reverse complement strand
TCACTGCAAACAACTTGATTTAGTTATAAAGCTAGATACATGAGCGAGGAATAAACAAACATTAATTATGTTTGTCCGAGCGCAAGACATAAAGTTATGCTTTATGTTAAAATCAACTCAAATATATCTGTTAATAACTCATTTGATGAAAGTTAGGCATACACAATGTGTAAATAAGACCCAACGAATAGTCATAAACAGTTGTGCTGGCGACAATAGCAAGAGTGAACCACCTGATCCCTTCCCGAACTCAGAAGTGAAACCTCTTAG
>NZ_LSOD01000064.1:0-307 GCF_001592855.1 Acinetobacter sp. BMW17 | reverse complement strand
TAATGCCAGTCAGTTAAGCAAAAAAAGTTAAAATGCTGTAAAAAGAGCGTATGTAAATACGCTCTTTTTTTATGAATTTATCTCAGAATCTAGATTTAACATTAAAACAAACCTTACCTTCACTTTCACAATTCAGTGAATTGATTGATTTAAACTGGATTGAAGATTGCTTAGACCAAACAGGTAAAGCATCAATTCGAAAAAGAAAACTGCCTGCTGAACATGTTGTTTGGCTGGTAATCGGACTTGCTCTATTTCGAAATCAACCGATTTGGTATGTGGTTCAACAATTGCAACTTGTTTTCGG
>NZ_LSOD01000063.1:0-327 GCF_001592855.1 Acinetobacter sp. BMW17 | reverse complement strand
TATACACAGCCATTGGGGACGTGGCGAAATTGGTAGACGCACTGGATTTAGGTTCCAGCGCCGCAAGGTGTGAGAGTTCGAGTCTCTCCGTCCCCACCATAAATCATTTGAATTAAGATGGTTTATAAGGCAATAGAGGATTGGTGTAATGGTAGCATGACGGTCTCCAAAACCGTTCGTCAAGGTTCGAATCCTTGATCCTCTGCCAACTTAAAGTCTAACGCAAAGTTAGCACCCTGATGGGGACGTGGCGAAATTGGTAGACGCACTGGATTTAGGTTCCAGCGCCGCAAGGTGTGAGAGTTCGAGTCTCTCCGTCCCCACCAT
>NZ_LSOD01000062.1:0-332 GCF_001592855.1 Acinetobacter sp. BMW17 | reverse complement strand
GAAGGCTGGAAAAATCATTAACAGAATATATTTGAGTTGAAATAATTTGTTCATACTCGTTTTTAAGATCGACATTAACAGTGATTTATTACTGTTCGATGAAGATTAAAGAAATGAGTTACTAGCGAAATTAACTGAATCAAGCGTTTTGGTATGTGAATTGAATTGAAGCTGTACGGTGCTTAAGTGCACAGTACTTCAAACTGTAATGTTGAACGTTCTCACTTGTAGGAGCGATCGACTGTTTGGGGTTGTATAGTCAAGTAATTAAGTGCATGTGGTGGATGCCTTGGCAGTCAGAGGCGATGAAAGACGTAATAGCCTGCGATAAG
>NZ_LSOD01000061.1:0-439 GCF_001592855.1 Acinetobacter sp. BMW17 | reverse complement strand
CCTAAATCTGTAAATTTATTTAATACGGCCACACGTGCATGAATCTCATTGACTTGGCTTTGAAAGTTTCTCGCACGGAGTTTATCGCCTAATAATTTGATGCAATGCATCTTGGTTTCTATCAGACTTCTGCGATGATAGCCTGACCAATTTTTCCATATTGTTCTTCCTAAACGTTTAACTGTTCGAAGTAATTCATTTCGCTCTAGCGAGCTGGTCTTTGTATCTTTCCAAGGTTTCGCATTTTTTCTTGGCGGAATCACCGCATGTGCTTGTCGGTCTGCAATTACTTGACGGCATTGCTTGGTGTCATAAGCCCCATCAGTATAGACAGAGTCAATCTGCTCATCTTGTGGAATCTGATCGAGTAAATCACCAAGCACTTGTGAATCACTCACATTATTTGTAGTGAGTTGAATAGCGCGTATTTGAAGGGTTT
>NZ_LSOD01000060.1:0-499 GCF_001592855.1 Acinetobacter sp. BMW17 | reverse complement strand
GGAAAGCGACAGGTCAATATGACTGGCATCCAAGGAATACAAGGGATTCTTAAAGCGAAATTTATGAGCTACTTTTGAGTGTTCATAGTATTTAAGCAACTTGTAAAATAGCTGTTGATACAAGGCAGCAGGCTGCTGCTCATTGATTCGTGCCAGCGTGCTTCGGGGAATAGACTTTGCTCCGAGATGACTTAGCTTTTCCTGTTGGCACTCCAAATTGGATTGAATATCTCTCAGACTTTGCCTACAAGAGAATTGAGACATCAATATGGCAATAAACTGATCCCACCGGGAAGCCGCTCTAAATTTCTGTCCAACATGGTGTACTTTAGCAAGTTGTTCAAAATCCTGTCGCACAACAGGTTTAATTAGCTCATGAAATACGGTATTCTGATGTGACAAAACCTGAATCCTGGTCGTTAAAGTGTTTGTTTGCACTCATATTTTAACTGTTAGGACTCAGGTTTTTTTATTTAAAGCAAACTATGGGACAGCAGTG
>NZ_LSOD01000006.1:0-80179 GCF_001592855.1 Acinetobacter sp. BMW17 | reverse complement strand
AACATGTTGAGCAGTCCAAAATGACCGCTATATTAACCAAGGGGGTCAGTTTTTAAATGCCGTTAGGGGGTTATTTTTACACTGCCGCTAACAGTATGGACTACGATGACTTAAAGAAGGTTGTAGAAGAGATATTAAATGAAGTTAAAAAGTTAAATATCCTATCTAGACTTTACTGGTATAAGCCTGAATCAAGGAAACTTAAGCCAGCCACTAAAATTGGATACTATGATAGAGAGTCAAAAGGGATCCGATTTAAATATGGGCGTAAGTTGATCATGGTTTTCCCACGGTTAGCATTCAATGACTTAGCACCGATCATTAATCATCATATGCCTCAGAACAAACAAATAGCATATCGCGAAGATTTTAAATGTAAGGAGGATAATATTGGTTTTGATGTCTACCAAAGAGTGGAAGCACTTAAACTTTTCATCGAGCCTGACAATTTCTCATCTAAAAAACTTACAGTTAAAGGAATGAAACGGAATGGTAAGAAGTGGAAAGATTATCAGGAGCAAGCCTTGAGTGATGCCGAACCACCTTTATCTGTTCAGCAGCAAATGGAAAAAATGGCAGAGGTAAGGGTTCAATTTAAGAAAGCCTTGGTTTATCTTGAGGGAAAAAATGATCCAAAGGCTAAACTACGAGTTAGAAGATTAAGTGGTGTACGGCATCGTATGATTAGAATTGATCTCACTGGTAATCAAAGCACCAAGTCAGGATTTAGCGATTTAGTGTTCGTGTTTGGAGTCAGTTCTAAGCTCCCTCAAGTCACCTTGCCTAAAGAACCTAATCCCAAGCGTAAACCGAGATCTGATAGCATCGCAGCCCAATATAAAGCTAATCCAGACAGCTTTAAGTACTACGACAAGTTTGGAATATTTGAGGTCTACGACAAGTAATGTCCAGTAAGTGCTTACTTACTCACTGACATTTGTTAATATTTGGTAAACTAAATTAAAGCATATACAAACAATTAGGATTTACCATGGCTCGTGCTCCCAAGCAAACCAAACAAGAACCATTAGAGGTTGTGTTATGGAAGACCGCAGATAAGCTTCGTAAGAACATTGATGCAGCCGAATACAAGCATGTTGTTCTTGGTTTGATCTTCTTGAAGTACATCTCTGACTCATTTGAAGCCCACTACAACTTACTGGTTTTAGGTGAAGGAGAGTTTGCAGGAGCTGACCCAGAAGACCGTGATGAATACACTGCATACAACGTTTTTTTTGTTCCAGAGAATGCACGTTGGTCATTCCTGTTAAACCAAGCAAAACAACCTAACATTGGCAAGCTCGTCGATGATGCAATGGAAGCCATCGAGAATGACAACCCTCAATTGAAGGGTGTACTTCCTAAGGTCTATGCACGTCAGAATCTCGATCCTACGAGCCTAGGAGAGCTGATTGACCTGATTGGTAACATTGCACTAGGCGATGCGAAATCGCGCTCTGCCGATGTTCTGGGCCATGTATTCGAGTACTTCCTTGGTGAGTTCGCTTTAGCTGAAGGCAAGCAAGGTGGGCAGTTCTACACGCCTAAATCCATTGTAAGCTTATTGGTTAATATGCTTGAACCATATAAAGGACGTGTATTCGATCCTTGCTGTGGTTCGGGTGGTATGTTTGTACAGTCCGAGAAGTTCGTAGAATCACATCAAGGCTTGGTCGATGACATCTCTATCTATGGTCAAGAGAGTAACCAAACCACTTGGCGATTAGCCAAAATGAACTTGGCGATTCGTGGCATCAACTCAGAGCATGTGAAGTGGAACTCTGAGGGTTCATTCCTGAACGATGCACACAAAGACCTGAAAGCGGATTACATCATAGCTAACCCACCATTCAACGTCTCTGACTGGAGTGGTGACTTACTTAAAGAAGATGCTCGTTGGTCATTGGGTGTACCACCTGCAGGTAATGCTAACTTCGCATGGATGCAACACTTCCTTTATCACATGAGTCCTAAAGGTCAGGCAGGTGTAGTCCTTGCGAAAGGTGCTTTAACCTCTAAAACCAGTGGTGAGGGTGAAATTCGTAAAGCCTTGGTTTCAGAAGCCAATGTCATTGACTGTATTGTGAACCTACCTGCAAAGCTGTTCCTGAATACCCAGATTCCTGCTGCTTTATGGTTTATGCGTCGTGACCGTGTTGGTTCAACCAAGTACAAAGACCGTAGCAATGAGATCCTGTTCATTGATGCTCGTAACCTAGGTCATCTAATTAACCGCAGAACCAAAGTACTGTCCGATGAAGACATTAAGCTGATCACGGACACTTACCACAAATGGAGAAACCAAGACGGTGAGTATGAAGACGTTGCTGGTTTCTGTGCTTCTGTAACGCTTGAGAAAGTGGCTGAGCTTGATTATGTACTGACACCAGGTCGTTATGTTGGCTTAGCGGACGATGAAGATGAGTTTGACTTTAAGGAACGCTTTACAAGCCTAAAGGCAGAGTTTGAGGCACAGCTTGCAGAGGAAGCTAAGCTGAATCAAGCTATTGCTGAGAATTTGGCAAAGGTGGTTGTATGAGTCAGTTTAAGGATACAGATATCGGGTCTATCCCAAATGAATGGGAAATATCCAATATTGGTAGTGTTGCTGATGTAACTAAATTAGCTGGCTATGAATATACTGAATACTTTAAGTACTCTGATAACGATGAAATCATTGCACTACGTGCATTAAATGTCCGTGAAGGTATATTGGATCTTGATAACGTTAAGTACATTTCAAGAGATGTTTCCGAAGCTCTTCCTCGATCAAAGCTATTTAAACATGATCTTCTATTCACATATATTGGTGCGAATATAGGGCAATTTGCTATTGTTCCTGAAAATGATAGATTCCATTTGGCACCTAACATCTGCCGATTCAGATGTAATCAGGATTACTATTACTATTTTCTTTATAGCTACATGCGATCTTCTGCTTTTAGGGATAGCTTAGAGGGATATTCACATGGTAGTTCACAACCAACATTACCAATGGGAATAATACGAACAATACCAGTTCCTGTACCACCTCTCCCTGAACAAAAAGCCATTGCCTCAGTCCTTTCATCACTCGATGACAAGATTGACTTACTGCACCGTCAGAACAAGACCTTGGAAGCCATGGCTGAAACACTGTTTCGTCAATGGTTTATTGAGGAAGCGAAAGAGGATTGGGAGGAATTCGAGCTAAATGAGTTTGGTCAGATTATCTGTGGCAAGACACCTTCTAAAAGTAATGCTAATTACTTCGGTGATGATGTCCCATTTCTTAAAATTCCAGATATGCATGGAAAAGTCTTTATAACTAAAACTATAGATAGCCTTTCGCAGCTTGGTGCTTTGAGCCAATCTAAAAAAATGGTGCCTCAAAACAGTATCTGTGTGAGTTGTATTGCAACTGTTGGCTTAGTCTGTATCACTGATTGTGATTTACAAACAAATCAGCAAATTAATTCAATTGTTCCAACTGAACCGAAGTTTCTTTATTACTTATATGAGGTAATGTTGGGGATGTATGATGAGTTACACAATTTAGCAAGTGGAGGTACGGCAACTCTAAACCTCAACACTGGAGATTTCTCTAGAATTAAGATTGCTAAACCAGATGATGAAACACTGTTGCAATTCAACAATGCAATCATTCCATTGTTTACCAAGATTCGATGTAATGTTAGACAAATCCAAACACTCGAAAACTTAAGAGACACGCTTCTACCAAAACTCATGAGTGGTGAAGTGAGAGTCCAATACCAAACAGAAGAAGTTGCATAATATTAAGGTGAAGTCATTTGATGGCTTCACCTTAAGGGAGAGCATTATGGACAATTTAAAAATAGCAACACACTTTATGGTTTCTGATGGAGTATTTGAACAGCATGCTCTTTATCTAACAGAAACAGAAAATGGAAAATATGTAGTATTTTTTTCTGAAGAAGACTCTCAAATTAGACTTCAAATTTTAGAAGATTTTTTAGCACCTTATGATAGCTATACAACATATCGTTATTCAGATAATAAGAGACTATATGATGACATCACAGTTCTGAATAGAGCCCTAACAGCCTTGGATAAACCAGAAGATTTACCTCATTTTTGTAGTGGGGAAGAATTTGTCGAATGGTGCTTTATGGGGGAACCTTTAGAAGGGAATTTGGTTGTGTCAGGAATCCATATTAAGGCATCAAGAGGATTGTATGACCATCATGGAATTTATCTTGGAAACTTCAATGGTACAGATTTAGTTGCTCATTATAGCGGATTCTCAGAACCTCTTAAGAAAGGCGAAATCACTATTACATCGTTGGAGGAATTCCAAGGTGATGCAGACACTCTGTATCACATTCAATACTCTCCTGAAGTTGTTGCCTACTCCAAGTTTGAGATTGTGGATCGTGCACGAAGTAGGTTGGATGAAAATAGCTATAACCTGTTTACCAATAATTGTGAGCACTTTGCTGTTTGGTGCATTACAGGTGAACACAGAAGTGAACAAGTTGAAAAAGTAAAAGAGCACGTGACGACAACTACTACTACAATTATTGGTTTACGCATGATGTATGCAGGTTGGGGAATGTATACAGCAACTACAGCCACAACTGCTGCATTAGGTATTTCAAGTGCAGTAGGAGTAAGTGGCATTGGACTTGGCACAGGAGCAGCAATTGGAGGAGCCAGTGCTGCTGGTTTAGTTGCAGTTACAGGTGGGACAGTTGCTACAGGTGGAGCTATAACAGCAGGCCTCATTGGTGGTGCAGTAGCTGCACCTATTCTTGCACCAATTGCAGCAGGTGCTGCGATAGGAGCAGGAGCAGTTGCATTGTGGTCATGGCTAAAAGACTAACAAAAGAATTAAAGGGGAAGTATTCAAGTGACCAAGATGACCGAATCAGACATCGAGCTGATGGCGATAGAGCAACTAGAAGGACTAGGCTATACCTACGTCTACGGGCCTGATATTGAGTCAAAATCAGCCCATTCTTTAAGAAGCTATAAGCAGGTCATCTTGGAAGCCAAAGTATTGGAAGCATTACAGCGTCTCAATCCTCATTTGAATGAAGACAAGTGCGTTGAAGCACTGAAGCAAGTCACCAATCTGCACTCCCCGGATATGCTTAGCAACAACCAGGCATTTCATCGCTTACTCACTGAAGGTATCAACATTGAAGTGAGCAAGGATGGTAATACCCAAGGTGAATATGCTTGGCTGATCGACTTCAACAACCCAACCAATAACGAATTCCAGGTCATCAACCAAGCCACCATCAAAGAAGATCGCTGGACCAGACGACCAGACCTGATCCTGTATGTGAATGGCTTACCTTTGGTGGTGATTGAGCTTAAGAACGCCACTGATGAGAATGCCACTGTAGATGGTGCTTACAGGCAGATTCAGACCTACCAAAGCCAAATCCCTAGTCTATTCACCTACAATGCTTTCAACGTCATCTCTGATGGTTTAGAGGCGAAAGCAGGGACTGTCTCAGCAGACCTCAGTCGTTATATGGCTTGGAAAACGACTAATGGACAAACCAAAGCCAAGAGTACTCAGGCACAGCTAGAGGTCTTATTACATGGTTTGCTGAATCCAGTGACACTGCTAGACATGATCAGGCACTTCATTGTGTTTGAATCCAACAAACAAGAAGATGCCAATGGCTTGATTACCATCAAGACCATCAAGAAGATGGCTGCATACCATCAGTACTATGCAGTGAATGCAGCAGTGCTCTCTACTATTCGTGCGTCTGCAGTGAACTCGGACTCGAAGTCTGCAGAAGTCGCAATGCAGTATCAAGGCAGAAGTAAGCTCGAACTTGTGCAACAACAAGCAGTAGGTGACAAGAAGGCTGGTGTTGTTTGGCATACACAAGGCTCAGGCAAGTCTCTGTCCATGGTTTTCTATACAGGTAAGATTGTCTTGGCTTTGGATAATCCAACAGTCGTGGTCATCACAGACCGTAATGATTTGGATGATCAGCTCTTTGGAACCTTTGCAGCATCAAGCCAACTACTACGCCAGACACCGAAGCAAGCGGAGAATAGAGATGAGCTCAAAGAGCTGCTTAAGGTGGGTTCAGGTGGGGTGATCTTCACCACTATCCAAAAGTTCCAACCTGATGATGGTGGCAGTGTCTATGAGCAGCTCTCAGACCGAACCAATATTGTCGTAATAGCAGACGAAGCACATCGTTCTCAGTATGGCTTCAATGCAAAAGAGGTCGATGTCAAAGACGAGAATGGCAAGGTTGTCGGTAAGCGGACTGTGTATGGTTTTGCCAAGTACATGCGTGATGCTTTACCGAATGCCACTTACCTTGGCTTCACAGGAACACCAATTGAGAAGACTGACGTCAACACGCCTGCAGTCTTTGGTAACTATGTCGACATCTATGACATCTCTCAGGCGGTAGAGGATGGCGCCACTGTTCGTATCTTCTATGAAAGCCGACTCGCCAAGATTGCCATCAGTGAGGAAGGCAAAGAACTGATTGAGGACTTTGACGACCAGTTCACCGAAGACGATCTAAACCAAACACAAAAAGAACGGGCAAAGTGGGCAAGAGTCGAAGGACTCATTGGTAGTAAAGAACGTGTCAAAGCCATTGCCAAAGACATCGTAGAACACTTTGAGCAGCGTCTAAAAGCCAATGCAAACCAAGGTAAAGGCATGATCGTCAGTATGTCTCGTAGGATTGCGGTAGACCTCTACAACGAGATTGTAGCAATCAAACCAGAATGGCACAGCGATGACTTACATGATGGGGTAATCAAGGTGGTGATGACCTCATCTGCTTCTGATGGTGAAGAAATTGCCAAACACCATACGACCAAGCAGCAGCGTCAAATTCTGGCTAATCGTATGAAGGACAATGATGACAAGCTGAAGCTCGTGATTGTTCGTGATATGTGGCTGACTGGTTTCGATGCACCAAGCATGCACACGCTCTACATCGACAAGCCAATGAAAGGCCATAACCTCATGCAAGCCATTGCACGAGTAAACCGAGTGTATAAAGACAAGATTGGTGGTTTAGTCGTTGACTACTTGGGAATTGCTTCTGACCTTAAAGAAGCACTGTCCTTCTATTCTGAAGCAGGTGGTAAGGGTGATCCTGCACTTGTTCAAGATGAAGCTGCAACCATCCTTCAAGAGAAGCTCGAAGTGCTTGATGGCATTATGCATGGCTTTAATTATCAGGAATACTTCACAGCCGATACCTCTCGAAAGCTCAACATCATCCTTGAAGCTGAGGAACACATCCTTGGTGTAGATCAGGGCGAAGGTAAGCCCCGATTTCTCAATGCTGTATCAGCCATGTCTCAAGCATTTGCATTAGCTGTACCTCATCCAAGTGCGATGGAAGCAGCGCCAGTGGTTGCATTCTTCCAGGCTGTGAAAGCACGACTGGCCAAGTTCAGTGATGGTTCAGGCAAAATCTCAGGACTGAGCAATGCTGAATTAGAAGCCAAGGTCAAACAGACCATTGACCAGGCGCTTGTGACTGAACAGGTGGTCGACATCTTTGATGCAGCAGGAATCCAGAAGCCAGACATCTCCATTCTGTCTGATGAGTTCATGCAGGAGATGAAAGGCTATAAGCACAAGAACATTGCACTAGAGACCCTCAAGAAGCTCTTAGGCGATGAGATCAAGATGCGAGAGCAGCGGAGTGTCACGCAAGGTAAAAAGCTGATGGAGATGCTGAGCTCTGCGATCAAAGGCTATCAAAACAAGGTACTGACTGCAGCCGAAGTGATTGATGAACTCATCAAGTTGGCTAAGGCAATCCAAGAGTCAGACAAGCTCGCTGAAGAACTGAATCTGACCGAATACGAATATGCGTTCTACTCGGCTGTCGCGGATAACGAGAGTGCTCGGGAGTTAATGCAGAAAGAGATCCTGCGCGAACTTGCTGTTGTTCTGACTGAGTCTATTCGTAAGAATGTAACTTTGGATTGGACCATCAAAGAAGCTGCCAGGGCGAAGCTGAGAGTCATTGTGAAGCGCTTACTCAAGAAGTATGGCTACCCACCTGATATGGCTTTACTCGCAACAGAGACTGTCTTAGAGCAAGCAGAGCTACTGGCTGATGGACTAGCAGAAGCTGCTTAATTGTATGGTTTCGGGGTATTAATTTTAGGTACTCATTTTTGCGAATAAGTACCTAGATGAGTACCTGAGCTTATGCTACACTACAAAAAGTGCTTATGTGTCAAAGAGATGACGTGTCGGTTCGAGTCCGACCCTCGGGACCAAGATATTAAAAGCCCAAGCATATTCAGTCTTGGGTTTTTTATTGCCTGAAATTTAAGATTTGAATTAAATCGCCGTAAAACGTTACAGATGGCTTAAAGCAATTGAATTTTCGGTGTGGGTTTGATTGATTGTTTCCTCATATGATGGACTCAAAATTTTGTTTTAATCCTTCTGATAAATAAAGATTTTTCAAAAAGCAAAAGCAGTCACAAAATAAAAGTCTGACGTAATTGATTTTTTTGTTAAATGCCACGCTTGTATTGTTGTATTTTTATATTGTTTTAATGTTGAAAATTTGCTAATAAATAGAAGTAAATAATAGGTTTGTGCCGAAAAAATCACAAAAGATGAGGCAGAAATGGGTATTCAATTGCTAGATGTCGGGTCTGATACAGAACAGTTAAGTGCTTGTCACTTAGCTTTGTTATTGGGCGTGAACAGTAATGACAATAAAATTAAGAGTTTTCTCAAATTTGCGCGAAAAATTTTAGGTGCACATGCCGCAATTTTAACGTTTAGCAATGAACCTTATAGTTGGTATGCGGGAAAACATGCATTCAATGCTTTTCAGTTACCCGCTGAAGCCAATTTTGCTACTCATTTTGAAGGTGATAGCACGATTGATGCCCTGCATCGCCATTATCATCATCTTTCTCAGCAGGTGAGTGCTTTAGGGTTTAAACATCAGCGGATCATCGCATTGGATTTAAAGGCATCGGATAAATCTGTAGGGCAAGTGATTTTCTTTGATGAACAGTTGGACGCTTTTACGCAGGATGCTGTAGAAAATGTCTATGAACTAGCATCTGGATTTCTTAATCTGCTGCATTTGCGCATGGAAAATGCGGAGCTCAAAGAGTTGTATGAACAACAGGTGGCCATGAATGTCAGTAAAACCAAATTTTTCCAAATTATTGCACATGATTTAAGGGCGCCTTTTCATGGCTTAATTGGATTCTCAGAAGTGTTGGCTGAAGAGCGCAAAAGTTTGGATGAGTCTGGTGTGCAAAGCATTGCAGATTATCTGCATGATACAGCACAATCGACTTATAGCTTGTTAGAGAGTTTATTGAATTGGGCGATGGCAGAAGGCGGGCGCTTTGTTTATCACCCCATCCATTACAAGCTTAAGCAGTCCTCTCAAATTGTTTTTGATGTGTTGCATGCGTTGGCCATCAATAAAAATATTCAACTGATTGACCGTGTCCCCGACGATTTAAAAATTTTTGCAGATATCAATATGGTGACCTCGGTGATCCAAAACTTGGTCTCAAATGCGCTGAAATTTACCCATATGCATGGCGAAGGTGTTGTGACGATTGATGCCAAAAAACGTGATGATTTTATCGATATCTATATTCAAGATACGGGTCTAGGTATGACATTGGGGCAAATCGAATCTTTGTTTGAACCGAAACTAACCGTTAGTTTTAAGGGGACAGCTGGGGAGAAAGGTACGGGTCTAGGTCTGGTGTTGTGTAAGCGTTTTGTTGATTTGAATAAAGGTGAAATTTCAGTCACATCGAAAGAAGGTGTAGGTTCAACTTTTATCGTCAGCCTGCCACGTTCGAACAGTGCACATCAAGCATTGTCACTCGAGACATCCCAGCAAGAATTTAGTGAATAATCATACTTTTCTTATAAAATAATTCGCCTAATCTCATGATCTGCTGTTATAAATAACCAAAACAATCCGAAAGAGTCGATCATGAATGCTGAGCAATTGCAAAAGACATTGCGCGCAAGTCAATATGCGGAACAAGTCCTATCTATACATCAGGTTTATCTTGAACAAGATTATGCAATTGATCAATTTTCTCAGCCATTGACCACCGAACAAATTTTCGATGTCGTTCAAAACACCTTAAAAGAGATCAGTGATGAAAGCACATGGATGCGCACCATCCGAATTTTACGTGCGCGTTTAATGTTTCGCTGGATTTGGCAGGATGCCAATCAACTGATCGATGTGATGACGCTAACGCGGGAGCTATCTGATTTTGCTGATGCAGCCATTTGTGTGGCAAAAGCGTTTGCCTTAGCGCCATTGGTGGCTAAACATGGTCAGCCTGTGGGCTATAACCATAAAATTCAAGATTTAATTGTGGTTGCGATGGGGAAGCTCGGTGCACAAGAGCTGAATCTCTCCAGTGATATCGACTTGATTTTTGCTTTTGATGAGCAAGGTGAAACTGATGGTCGTAAATGCATCGACGTACAACAGTTTTGCATTTTGTGGGGTCAGAAACTCATTTACTTGTTGGACCATATCACGGCTGATGGTTTTGTATTCCGTGTGGATATGCGCTTGCGTCCTTGGGGCGATGGTTCTGCATTGGCGATTAGTCATGCGGCGCTGGAGAAGTATTTAAGCCAGCATGGTCGCGAGTGGGAGCGCTATGCGTGGATTAAGGCGCGGATCGTGACAGGGGGCAAAGAGGGGGATGAGTTGTTGGACATGACTCGTCCTTTCGTGTTCCGTAAGTATGTCGATTACACAGCTTTTGAAGCCATGCGCGAAATGAAAGCCATGATTGAGCGTGAAGTATTACGCCGCAATATCGAAGATGATATTAAGCTGGGTGCGGGCGGTATTCGTGAAGTCGAATTTATTGTGCAGGTTTTTCAGCTAATTTATGGTGGGGCAAAATTAGAATTACAAGACCGTCAATGTTTAGTGAGCTTGCATCATTTGGGGGAAGTGGGTTTGCTGGATGGTCAGGCGGTCAGTGAGCTGGAAGATGCTTATTTATTTCTGCGCCGTGTAGAGCATGCCATTCAAGCTCTAAATGATCAACAGACCCAGTCTTTGCCAACAGAACCAGAACTCAGACAAAGGATGATTGACACCTTGGGTTTTGTCAGTTGGGATGCATTTATTGAGCACTTAAACCAAAAGCGCGCCAAAGTCATTTACCAATTTGAGCATTTAATTAAAGAAAAAGAACATGACCCTTTCGTAGAAAGTTTTAGTCAGTTAGAAGCGCGTTTAAATGAGGTGTTGGATGCGAATGCAAAAAACCTCATTCATGAATTTTGGAATGGTCATGCGCTAAAAAAGCTGCCTGCAAAAGCGGTGCAGCGTTTAAAAATGTTTTGGCCGCATTTGATTGAAGCGATTTTACAGTCAGATAAGCCGCAAGCCGCGCTGCTTCGCCTTATGCCCTTGGTTGAGTCTGTGATGCGACGCACCGTATATTTGGTCATGTTGATTGAGAGTAAAGGGGCTTTACAGCGCTTAGTGAAAATGGCAACCGTAAGTCCATGGATTTGTGAGGAATTGACCCATTATCCAGTACTCTTGGATGAATTTTTGTCCATGGACTTTGAGTTGCCGCGCCGTCAAGATTTGGAAGATTCGTTGCGTCAACAGTTGCTTCGCATTGAGCTTGATGACGTTGAAGATTTGATGCGTGTGCTGCGCCTATTTAAAAAATCCAATGTATTGGCAGTTGCGGCTAGTGATGTTTTGGCTGAAAGTCCGTTGATGAAAGTATCCGATGCTTTGACCGATATTGCAGAAGTTTCGGTCAGTACAACCTTAAATTTAGCCTACCAAATGACGGCGAAGAAACATGGTTATCCGCTCGATGTTGAAGGACAGCGCTGTTCGATCGATCATTTGGCATTTGCTGTGGTGGGTTATGGCAAAGTTGGTGGGATTGAGCTGGGTTATGGCTCGGACTTAGATCTGGTCTTTATTCATTATATGGATGAGCAAGCCGATACAGATGGGTTGAAGTCGATCAGTGGGTTCGAGTTTGCAATGCGTGTTGCGCAGAAATTTATGTCGTTGATGACCACGCAGACCCTCGATGGTCGGGTTTATGAAATCGATACGCGCTTACGCCCATCGGGTGAAGCGGGGGTCTTGGTCACCAGTTTAAAAGCCTTTGAGCAATATCAGTTGAAAAATGCATGGGTCTGGGAGCATCAAGCCTTGGTACGTGCTCGTTCGATTGCGGGTGAGCCAAGTTTGCGTGATAAGTTTGAAGCATTGCGCTGTCGGATTTTGACGCAGCCACGAGATGAAGAAAATGTACGCGCAGAAGTGCTGAAGATGCGTCAAAAAATGAAAGACCATTTGGGTTCTTCTAAAGAACAACAAAAAGATGGAATTTTTCATTTAAAACAAGACGCAGGTGGTATCGTCGATATCGAATTTATGGCACAGTATGCTGTGTTGGCATGGAGCGGATCTCATCCAGATCTTGCCCATTATTCCGACAATGTACGAATCCTTGAAGACGCCGCAAAAGCCAGTTGCTTATCCAGTGACGATGCGACTGCATTGATTCAAGCTTATCTCAGTGAACGAGCCGAGAGCCACCGTTTAGCCCTTGCGAATCAATCCATGCAAGTAAATGCTGCGGACTGGCGCGATACCCGAGTGATCGTTTGCAAATTATGGCAAAGATTAATTGATCCAAGCTCAATCGTGAGCATTGGGTAACATGACTGTGTATATAAATTTGGAGTGTGTGTCATGAATTTGGCTGATCGTGATGGTTTTATTTGGCAAGATGGACAATTGGTTGACTGGCGTGAGGCAAAAACTCACGTATTAACACATACCTTGCACTACAGCATGGGTGTGTTTGAAGGTGTCCGTGCCTATGAAACACCGAATGGCACGGCTATTTTTCGTCTAAAAGAACACACTAAGCGTTTATTGAACTCTGCAAAAATTTATCAAATGAAAGTCCCGTTTGATCAAGCAACACTAGAGCAAGCTCAAATTGATGTGGTTCGTGAAAATAAATTAGCGTCTTGCTACTTGCGTCCAATTATTTTTATTGGTTCGGAAAAATTAGGTATTGCTGCAACAGACAATACGATTCATGCAGTAGTAGCGGCATGGAGCTGGGGTGCGTACCTCGGTGATGAAGCAATGGCGAAAGGTATTCGAGTGAAAACTTCATCGTTTACCCATCACCATCCAAACGTGACGATGTGTAAAGCGAAAGCGTCAGGTAACTATACCTTGTCGATTTTGGCTCACCAAGAAGTAGCGCATTCAGGTTATGATGAAGCAATGTTGCTCGACCCTCAAGGTTATGTATGCCAAGGTTCTGGCGAAAACGTATTCTTGGTGAAAGATGGTGTTTTACATACACCTGACATCGCAGGTGGTGCACTGGATGGCATTACGCGTCAAACCATTATTACCATCGCAAAAGACTTGGGATATGACGTGGTTGAGCGTCGTATTACACGTGATGAATTCTACATTGCCGATGAAGCATTCTTTACAGGTACAGCCGCTGAAGTGACGCCTATTCGTGAATATGATGACCGTGAAATCGGTTCAGGTACACGTGGTCCTATCACTGAACAAATTCAAACCACATTCTTTAATGCGGTTAAGGGTAAAGACCCGAAATACGCACACTGGTTAACTTATGTAAAATAAGTGATTCGGTGGAAAAGGGCTCTTCGGAGTCCTTTTTTTATAGATTTTAAATGCTAGAGGGGTGAGGTTTTATTACTACTTAGCCAATCAATGTCTTTTAGATGCTGAAAAAATATAATATACATAAAGCATACAAAATAGCATTAATTTGCTATCATTTAGTAAGAATGAGATGCATTTAAAAACCACCCATGATTAACAGTCTTATATATAAAGCAAAAGTAATTAGAACGTTGTTTGTTTCAGATGAGAGATACTTAAAAAAAAGGTTTATTAATAAATTAGGGTATACCCCAAATTTTAATCAACCTGAAAGCTTTAATGAGAAAGTTACTGCACGAATGATTTTTGAAAGAAGTGCGCTACATACCAAATTAGCTGATAAATCGGCAGTAAGAGAGTTGATTATAGATCGGATTGGAGAAAAACATCTGGTCCCACTTATAGGCACATATCGTGACTTTAAGAATATTGATTTTGATCAATTTCCAAGCCAATTTGTTTTGAAGTGTACCCACGACAGTGGAAGCGCCATTGTTTGTCGCGATAAAAGTACATTTGATGTTAATAGAGCGGAAAGCAAATTAAATAACAGCTTAAAAATGAATATGTACTACCGCAAGCGAGAGTGGCACTATAAAAATATTTCGCCGCTCATCTTGGCAGAGCATTATGTTGACTTATATCGTGATGCTAACACGCATGCCACTATTACAACATGTCGTGTCCACTGTTTTGAAGGGCAGCCGAAGTATGTTGAAGTCGATGTCCAAGGGAGTGATGGTAAAGAGTATTCAAATATTTATGATACCTCTTGGGAGTTACAGCCTTTCACCGTCGATTGCAAAGATAATACACCAGAAGCGGTGGTAGAACCGTGCAAGATGCATAAAATGGTTGAGCTGTCTGAGCAGTTGTGTTTGGAATATGGTTATAGCCGAATTGACTTCCTATTGTCACAAGATGAAGTGCTGTTTAGTGAAATTACATTGACCCCAAATGCAGGACGTATGGTTATTTCTCCTGTTGAGTGGGATGTAAAACTTGGAGAATTATGGCGTTCTTAATCATATTTTGATAAATATGTGTAAAAAGAAAAATAAATAAATTATTTTTATAAAGATAGAGTCATTATAGGATTATTTATGATGGCTCTGATGGTGTTTAATTTGGTATTTCTCTTGAGTAATTTAAGCCAATATTCTGTATGGGCTTAATGGTTTTTTGATACTGTAATTTTTAATAAAAGCCATTCCATAAACCTCATCGAGTATAAATAAAAGTTATCCTATTGCTAAGATGTTGCTATTTAAAAATAAGCTTCGTTTATTTAGTTGAGGATCTTCAACCGAAGGATAGATTTTTTCTACCTCAAAGAATTTGTATAGGTATAGGAGACAGTTTTGTATTGGATGACGGTTTAGTCAGAAAAATTTTATGGTGTAACGATCTACAATTTAATTTAAATACATCTGTATTTAAAAACCCTAATTACACAATAATTAGGGTTTTTATTTTAGATTAGTTTAATTAGCTAGTGGCTTTTATTTAAACCTGATAAAAGTCACGATACCAATCTACAAATTGTTTCACACCATCTTCAACTGAAACAGATGGTTTATACCCCACACTTTTTTCTAAAGCGCTGCTATCTGCGAAGGTATCAGGTACATCACCTGCTTGAAGTGGGAGTAATTCTAAAATGGCTTCTTGGCCAACGGCTTTTTCAATTGCTTGAATATATTCGATGAGTTTCACAGGATTGTTATTGCCGATGTTGAATATACGGAAAGGCGCATTGCTGGTCGCTGGATCTGGGTGATTGCTGTCCCAATTTGGGTTGGCTTTAGCAATTTGATCACTTGAGCGAATCACGCCTTCAGCAATGTCTTCAATAAAGGTGAAATCGCGGGTGTGGTTCCCATGGTTAAATACAGGAATTGATTGACCCGCAATGATGTTTTTGGTGAACTTAAACAGCGCCATATCGGGACGTCCCCAAGGTCCATAGACCGTAAAGAAACGTAAGCCTGTGGTTGGCAATTGAAATAGGTGACTATAGCTATGCGCCATCAATTCATTTGCACGTTTTGTTGCTGCATAAAACTGAATAGGATGGTCTACGCCATGCTGTTCACTAAAAGGCATGGTGGTATTTGCACCATATACACTGCTGGTGCTGGCATAAGTCAGATGTGGTGTTTTCGCATAGCGGCAAGCTTCAATAATATTGGTAAAGCCAATAATATTGCTTTCTACATAACTCATTGGATTTTCAAGTGAGTAGCGCACGCCTGCTTGTGCAGCCAAGTGAATCACACGGTCAAACTGGTGTTGTTGAAAGCATTGATCAACTGCTGTTTTATCGGCAAGATTGGCTTGAATGAAGTCAAATTGGCCAGCACTTTGCTGAGCAGTTTGATGTAATAAGTCGATACGTGCTTGCTTTAAGGCAGGATCATAATAATCATTCATATTATCAAAACCGACAACACTATCGCCACGCTCGAGTAGTTTTTTAGAGACATGAAAGCCGATAAAGCCTGCTGCAC
The DNA here is from genome assembly GCF_001592855.1 of Acinetobacter sp. BMW17. Lineage (NCBI taxonomy): Bacteria > Pseudomonadati > Pseudomonadota > Gammaproteobacteria > Moraxellales > Moraxellaceae > Acinetobacter > Acinetobacter sp. BMW17. The sequence goes on along the minus strand of NZ_LSOD01000006.1, from coordinate 63,954 downwards.
CTGTTACTAAAACCTTCATTCATCGCCTCCAAAAATATCACGGGTATAGATTTTGTCTTCAACATCACTTAAGTCCTGTGACTTACGATTGGCGATGATGACATCACTTTGTTGTTTAAATTGTTCTAAATCATTAATCACTTTGGATTTGAAAAATTCATCTTCATTTAAGGTTGGTTCATAAACAATTACATCAATGCCTTTGGCTTTGATGCGTTTCATGACGCCTTGGATCGCTGATGCACGGAAGTTATCGGAGCCGCTTTTCATCACTAAACGATAAATGCCGACGGTATTAGGATTTTTTGCAATGATAGAGTCTGCAATAAAGTCCTTACGGGTACTGTTGGAATCTACAATGGCCTGAATCAAGTTGCTCGGCACTTGATTGTAGTTGGCAAGAAGTTGTTTGGTGTCCTTCGGCAGACAATAGCCACCATAGCCAAACGATGGATTGTTATAATGATTGCCAATACGTTGATCTAAACATACACCTTCAATAATTTGACGGGTATCCAGACCGAAGGACTGAGCATAGGTATCGAGTTCATTAAAGTAAGCGACACGCATTGCGAGATAGGTGTTGGCAAATAACTTGATTGCTTCAGCTTCAGTTGAATCGGTAAACAATACAGGACTGTCTTTTTTGATTGCCCCTTCGATCAGCATATCCGCAAACAACTGAGCACGTTGTGACTTTTCACCGACAATAATGCGAGATGGATAAAGGTTGTCATGCAGCGCCTTTCCTTCACGTAAGAACTCAGGGGAGAAGATCACATTTTCAGTGTGATATTGGCTTTTAACTTTTTGAGTGAAGCCCACTGGCACTGTTGATTTGATAATCATCGTTGCCTGAGGATTGATCTCGACCACATCTCGAATGACACTTTCCACACTCTGTGTATTGAAATAATTGGTTTGCGTATCATAGTCGGTGGGTGTTGCAATAATGACAAAATCAGCGCCTTGATAGGCTTCATATTTGTCAGTTGTGGCACGAAAATTGAGCGGTTTCTCGCTTAAAAATGTCGATATATCTGCGTCTTGAATCGGAGAGATTTTTTGATTCAACATGTCGACTTTCGTGTCGATGATGTCTAGTGCAATCACTTCATGATGTTGTGAGAAGATCATGGCATTAGAAAGGCCGACGTAACCTGTGCCTGCAACTGCTATTTTCATATCAACCTGATTATATATTCTTCATATGAGGGCTTAAGTGAACCTTGCAAAGGATTTACACCAAGCGATTCCGTATCATAGCACAAACTATTTTTGAGTATTATGAGGGCTTTGAAAAAGCCATACACTAACTTATTGCAAGAAATGTTATGATACAACGCAGAATGCTGGTGGATGATAGAACATGCAGGAAAACGTAAACGACTCGTTGTCAAAACAGGCTGAAACACAGACAGATCAAAATATTGTGTTATGCATGAAATGGGGCACCAAATATGGGGCCGAGTACGTCAATCGTTTATATAACATGGTGAAGCGTCACACCACGGTTGATTTTAAAATGGTTTGTCTAACAGACCGTACCGAAGGAATCGACCCTGCAGTTGAATGTTTTCCCATTCCACCTTTAGCGCTTCCAGAGGGAAGTCCTGAACGAGGTTGGAATAAATTGTCTACATTCGAGCCAGACTTGTACGGTTTACAAGGTAATGCACTCTTTTTAGACTTGGATGTGGTGATTGTTGACAATATCGACAGTTTCTTTACCCATCCAGGTGACTTCCTGATTATCCATGACTGGAAACGTCCTTGGCGTATTACAGGTAATAGTTCGGTTTACCGTTTTAAACTGGGCGCTTTTCCTGGATTGATGCCCTATTTTCGTGAGCATTTTGATGAAATTCGTCAAAAGTTCCGCAATGAGCAAGCTTATTTGTCTTGGTATGTCGATCAAGAGAAAAAACTTTCTTACTGGCCTGATAGTTGGTGTAAGAGCTACAAATATCACTGTTTGCAAAAAATTCCGTTGGCATACTTTAAACCCCCTGTAAAACCTGAAGGGGTTAAGGTCATTATTTTCCATGGTGAAATCAATCCACCTGATGCGATTAATGGTGGTGGTGGGAAATGGTATCGTTATGTATTGCCATCACAGTGGATTAAGGATGCTTGGCAATAATTGTCTATTAGACTCAGATTTTGAAGTGATCAAGTGAATGCAAAATATTGATATCGTGATTGCCTGGGTAGATGGCAATGATCTTGAATTAAAAAAGAAACGCCATAAATATCTGACCGGTGAAGATGCATCTGATGCGGTCAGTGCGACGCGCTTTGCCAGTAATAACGAAATTTATTATAACATCGCTTCAATTTTGAAATATGTACCGTTCTGTCGACATATCTATGTGGTGGCAGATAGTCAGCGTCCTGAGTTTATTGATGAATTTGCAGCGCAAGGTTTGTGCGCTGTAGATAAAATTCGTGTGGTTGATCACCAAGAAATTTTCAGAGGTTTTGAAGAGCATTTACCGACCTTCAATACCCGTTCTATTGAAAGTATGCTTTGGAATATTGAAGGATTGTCGGATTATTTTATCTATTTGAATGACGATTTCTTTTTCAATGCGCCTGCGCAAGTCGAAGACTTTTTAAAAGCGGAAAGCTTGGTGATCTATGGTCATTGGCAAAATAGTTTTGCACTCAAAGCAAAGCTCAAATATCGTCAGTTGATGAGTTGCCAATTTGGAAAGCCAATTCAGCCGAAACATATGATTGCGCAGATGCTTGGTGCGGATGTTTTGGGCTTTAAGAAATTCTTTGAAATCCATCATTATCCACATATTGTTGATCGTCATGCATTAAAAGATTATTTGCTGGAACATCCACAGCTTTTAGAAACGCAGATCAAGTTTAAATTTCGTAGTGTAGAACAGTTGAATCCGATTTCATTAATGAACCACATTAAGATTCAAAAACAGCAGGCGGAGTTGAAACCAGATCTTGAATTGGCCTATCTTAAAAATCAGGACAGTTTGAACAGTTTTATACAAGCGTTGCATAATCCTGAGATTAAGTATGGCTGTATACAGAGTTTGGATCAGCTTGATAGTGATGCTGTGCAGAAAATCAGTACGGCTATGCAGGAAAAATTAGCAGGCTATTTGCCCCATTCAGTTTTAGTTTAAAGGTTCATGATGAAAGTTGTTACTTATTTGATTAATTTGGACGGCAGTCAGGAGCGACTTGAAAGAGCAACTCAGCAGCTGAATCAAGTTAACTGGCCTTTTGAACGCTTTTCTGCAGTCGATGGACGTGGTAAAGAGTTAACTGAATTTGCAAACTACGATGATCAAGGGGCGAACGACGTACTTGGCCGTAAACTGATGAATTCGGAGTTGGGCTGCTATTTAAGTCATTATGGCTGTGCACAAAAATTTTTAAGTACAGACGCTGATTATTTGGTGGTGCTTGAAGATGATATGAAAATCAACCAAGACTTCAAAGACAAACTTGATGGTGTGATTGAGTATCTCGATCAGCATAAAGAGCTGGCTTGGTATTTGATTAACATTGCAACCAAAAAGAAAAAGCTAGCTAAAGATATTACGAATGTTGAGGGTATGAGCTTATGGCATGCTTTTTATTTTCCTATTCGTGGTTTAGGTTTGGTGTGGTCACGTCAAGGTGCAGAAGCATTTATGCAAGCTGGGAGAAAAATGACCATGCCTGTCGACATTTTCTTCCAAACATGGCTCAGTAAAAATGGGAAGGGCTTAAGCGTATGGCCTGCCTTAGTGAAACCTGCTGGTTTGGACAGTGATATTTTAGGCACTGTGGCAGCACAAGGTATTTCTCGTAAAGAAAAAGAAGGGCGTAGTCTTTCTTACGGCCTTAAAAAACAAAAACGGATGTGGCGTGATAAATTTTATGCCATGAAGCATTTGGTTGCATCGAAGTAAGTAGTATTGATATGAAAAATATAGTCATCAGCTTAAAGACAGCCACAGCGCGTCGTGAGCACATCGTACAAGAGTTCGGCAAACAAAATATTGGGTTTGAGTTTTTCGATGCGTTAACGCCCGATTTAGCACGTCCTCTAGCTGAAAAAATGCAGCTTAACATTCAGGAAGGCTTTTTAAGTCCAGGTGAATTGGCTTGTTTTATGAGTCATGTCTCGATTTGGCAAAAAATGGCGGATGAGCAAATTCCTCATTTGGCTATTTTTGAAGATGATGTGTATTTGGGACAGAATGCTGACTATTTTCTCAGTAGCGACACTTGGATTCAGTCCGATTGGCAGATCATTAAGCTTGAAGCGTTTGCAAAAAAAATTCTACACGAACGCCAAGGCTTAGATTTAGGAAAACAGCGTAGTCTGTTTAAGCTGAAGGGAAGACATGTTGGGGCAGCAGGCTATATTCTAAGCTTAAATGCCGCACAATATTTGATGGCATTATTAAGAAAGGCTGAAATTAAAGAGCCACTGGATCATCTGTTATTTGATCCGCAATATCATACGCAGGGTATGAGTCTGTATCAGATGAAACCTGCTTTATGTATCCAGAGTTATTTGTATGAACAAGCTCAGGAGCATCAGTTTGGTAGTATGCTGGAAGATGAGCGTGTGGAGCGTCGTCAAACTGAAAGCAAAGCACGGACCTTTGGCGAGAAATTAGCACGTGAATGGAAGCGATTAAATCAGCAATTACAAACTTCACGCTATAAGAAAACGATTGAATTTAAATAATTTCAACCGCAGTCACGTACTGCGGTTGAATCATTTTTATACTGATTTAAAGTACAACCAATCAACTGATTCTGCTTTGGTTTTTTGAATGCAATCTTTCATTGCATTCCATTTGTCTTTTCTTGACTGATATTTTTTTATGTTGCTGAGAGCAATCAGCCCATAGAGGCGGGCTTTTGATGTTGATTTTTTTTCTAAGGTATTGAGAATTTCATGAAACACATCCGTAGGGTAGTGTTTATATGCAAACAGGATTTTTGACTTAAACCAACGATGATAAAACGCATAATCTTTAAGTGGCTCGCTTGATCCACCTTTATGATAAATTTTTAACTCATTGATTTTGATTAAAGGGAGATCTAATTTTTTAACTCTGAGACAGAGATCTTCATCCTCACAATACATAAAAAAGTCGGGATCAAAACCAGAAATTTGATCAAATACTGTTTTTTGTATCAGCAGGAGTGCACCACAGAGCCAATTGGTTTGATTCTCATACCCTAGGTTTTGACCAAATTCGTAGTTTTTATATTCGGAAGTATCTTTGTGGTCATCATTGAGTTGGCGTGTGGTAATGACGCCATAATTCTGATGTTGTTTTGCATGTTTTAAGAGTTGTTCTAGATAATCCGTTTGTAGCATTCTTAGATCTGGATTGCCTATTAATAACTCGGCACCTTTGGCATGCGCTGCCGCGAGGTTCATTGCTCGCCCGAATCCGACATTCTTTTCCGAGCTGATAATCTTAATATTTAGGTCATGTAATTTAGTATTTTTTTCTATAACCTGATTGAGCAGTGTATTTTGAACATTGTTCACAATAATAATTTCAAAAGCATTTTTTTGTATAGATTGTTCTTTTAAATCAATGAGTAAACTTTCAATGAAAGTCTCAGTATTGTAGTTCACAATAAGAATGGATAGCTGGATCATAGTCAATCTATTTGAAAGAGGTGAGGTCATTGCCTGACTAGTATACAAGCTATTGACGTGAAGATTGAGAGGCTTTGAAAATTTAGCTGTATTCTTCCCATGTCTGAGTGAATATTGAAGCCTATGAATTGGAAATGAATAGTCTTTTGTATGTAGAAATCTTGAACTATAGAAGCTTGAGAAACCAAAATTTCATCAATCGACAGATGGAAAAGAAAATAATTCGTGAAACTCTTTTGACAGGGATAGGTATGGATTGAACATATGTTAAAATCGCGAAAATTTAATATTGAATAATAAGTTTAGGAGGGCGCGTGAGAATTCTTGTGACTGGTGGAGCAGGATTTATTGGGTCTGCTGTAATTCGCCATATAATCCAAAACACGGGACATACCGTACTGAATGTCGATAAGCTTACCTATGCTGGAAACCTTGAGTCACTTGCTCTCGTGGAAAACCATGAAAGATATCAATTCAGTCATACAGATATCTGCAATAAAGAAGCATTAGATACTTTATTTGGTGACTTCAAGCCTGATGCCGTCATGCATCTGGCTGCTGAATCACATGTAGACCGCTCTATTTCAGGCCCTTTGGATTTTATTGAAACCAATATCATTGGTACATATCAGCTTTTGGAAGCGGCGCGTAAATACTGGCTTAGTTTGAGTGATGATGCAAAACAAGCATTTAGATTTCATCATATTTCGACCGATGAGGTTTATGGTGATTTAGAAGGGACTACAGACTTATTTACGGAAACGACTGCTTACTCTCCAAGCTCACCTTATTCGGCATCTAAAGCGAGTTCGGATCATTTGGTACGTGCATGGCACCGTACCTATGGTTTGCCTGTGATTGTAACGAATTGCTCCAACAACTATGGCCCTTACCATTTCCCAGAAAAACTTATTCCCCTGATGATTTTAAATGCACTACAGGCTAAAGCTTTGCCTGTGTATGGCAATGGTCAGCAAATCCGTGACTGGCTCTTTGTTGAAGATCATGCACGTGCACTTTATAAAGTCGTTACAGAGGGCGTTGTGGGAGAAACCTATAATATTGGTGGTCACAATGAAAAAGCCAATATTGATGTGGTCCATAGTATTTGTGATTTGCTTGAAGAGTTAGCGCCAAATAAACCTGAAGGGATTCAGCACTATAAAGACTTGATCACCTATGTTACAGATCGACCTGGTCATGATGTTCGATACGCGATTGATGCATCTAAAATTCAAAATGAATTAGGTTGGGTGCCAGAAGAATCATTTGAAACGGGTTTGCGTAAAACCGTTGAGTGGTATTTGAATAATCAGGAATGGGTCTCACACGTACAAAGTGGAGAGTATACATCTTGGTTAGAAAAACATTATCACGGTTAACGCATGAAAATTTTATTATTGGGTAAGAATGGTCAAGTAGGCTGGGAGTTGCAACGTTCCTTAGCACCGTTGGGGGAGCTGATAGCGCTTGATCGACATGGCTTAAATGAGTGGTCTGGGGATTTAAGTCTACCAGAAGATGTTGTTCAAACAATTTTAGCAATGCGACCTGATATTGTTGTGAATGCCAGCGCATATACAGCTGTTGATTTGGCAGAGACAGATCAGGTCACTGCTGATATCGTAAACCATATTGCGGTTCAAAAAATTGCCGAGGCATGTACCCAAATTAATGCATTATTTGTTCATTACTCGACCGATTATGTTTTTCATGGTGATGGGATTAGTGCCTTTACTGAGGATGATAATACGCAACCGATCAATACTTATGGTCAAACCAAAGTACTGGGCGAGCAAGCGATTGTAAATTCAGGTTGCAGACATTTAATTTTTAGAACATCTTGGGTATATGCAGCTAAAGGAAAAAACTTCCTTAAAACGATGTTGATGCTTGCTCAAAATAGAGAAGAACTCTCGGTGATTAATGATCAGATTGGTGCGCCGACATCGGCTGAACTGATTGCAGATGTCACTGCACAGATCATACCGCAAGTTCAATCCTCGCAAGCTAAGACTGGGATTTATCATTTGGTTGCAAGTGGAGAAACAAGCTGGTTTGGTTATGCCAAGTTTATTTTCAAACAGGCACAATTGTTGGGTGAAAACTTAGTGGTCAAACAGGTTCATCCTATTCCGACATCATCTTATCCGACACCAGCCAAACGACCACATAATTCAAGATTGAATAATCAAAAAATTCAAAATACATTTAACCTATATTTGCCTGATTGGCAGTTAGGTGTAGAAAGAACATTAGTGGAGATACTCAAGAAATGAGTTTAAAACGTAAAGGTATTATTCTTGCTGGAGGCTCAGGAACTCGTCTGCACCCTATTACGAAAGGGGTATCGAAGCAACTGTTGCCTATTTATGATAAGCCGATGATTTATTATCCTTTATCAGTGCTGATGTTGGCGGGCATAAAAGAGATTTTGATTATCTCAACACCAGAGGACTTACCAAACTTTGAGAAACTTTTAGGGGATGGTTCTCAATTTGGTATTGAGCTGAGTTATAAAGTTCAACCTTCTCCAGATGGCTTGGCTCAGGCATTCCTGATAGGGGAAGAGTTTATTGGTGATGATCATGTTTGCCTGATTTTAGGAGACAATATTTATTATGGTCAAAACTTTAGTAAACAGTTAAAAGCAGCGAGTGATCTTGAGCATGGTGCTACGGTATTTGGTTACCATGTGACAGACCCAGAGCGCTTTGGTGTGGTTGAATTTGACCCTTCTGGTAAAGTTTTGAGTATCGAAGAAAAACCAACGCAGCCGAAATCGCCCTATGCTGTAACAGGATTATATTTTTACGATAACCGCGTGGTTGAGTTTGCGAAACAAGTCAAGCCTTCACATCGTGGTGAGTTAGAAATTACTGACATTAATAATGCCTACTTAAAAGATGGCTCCTTAAATGTTGAGCTATTAGGTCGAGGCTTTGCATGGTTAGATACTGGTACACATGAGTCATTGTTAGAGGCTGGACAGTTTGTATACACGATTGAAAAACGTCAATCGTTGAAAGTGGCTTGTCTCGAAGAAATTGGTTTTCAGCAAGGTTGGATTTCTCGAGAAAAGCTGACTGAAAGTGCTGAAGCGCTGAAGAAAACAGAATATGGGCAATATTTGTTTAAATTGTTGGAAGAGTCGAAGTGAAAGTAGAAACCACCAAAATTGAAGGTCTTTTAATTTTACATCCAAGTGTCTTTGGGGATGATCGTGGTTGGTTTATGGAAAGCTTCAACCAACAACGATTTGAAACTGCATTAAAAGAGTTAAATTTACCCATTCCTACTTTTGTACAGGATAATCACTCGCTTTCGCAAAAAGGAGTGTTACGTGGGTTGCATTTTCAACGTGAACCCTATGCACAAGGCAAACTTGTACGTGTGGTACAAGGCAAAGTGTGGGATGTTGCGGTTGACATTCGACCTGAGTCAAAGACTTATGGTGAATGGGTTGGTGTAGAGCTGAGTGCAGAAAATAAAACTATGTTCTGGATTCCTGAAGGTTTTGCGCATGGATTTGTCGCACTGGAAGATAATACTCAATTTTTGTATAAAACCACGAACTATTATCATAAAGAAAGTGAAGGTGCGATCCTTTGGAATGATTCCACTTTAGCAATTGATTGGCCTTTAGAGGGCATTGAAGAAGTTTTGGTGAGTGATAAAGATAAAGAAGCTGATTATTTTAAAAATATATAATGTGACTCTGATATAGCTTAATTTAACTTTTCATTAAAAAAGCCTGATTAAATATCAGGCTTTTTTAATGAGGTTCAAGTCTTGGAAATTTTATCTTGAATAGCTTTAATGCTATTGAGGGTCATATCATTGTAGCTAAAACTAGAGAAATGTTTTCTATCCCATAGTGTAGTGCATATATCCTCTTTATGCCCGACAAGATATGGCAATGTAGTAATCACCTTTAAATCAGGCTTATTTTCGATATATCGATCGATTGCGTTGGTTTTAAGATCTTGATTTTTTTCATCCCATCTTAATAAATAATCGTAAACAGGTTGGTGGTAGATATTAAATACGGTTCCTGTGGTTTTGTTGAGCAGGACGTAGTTGGTCAGTTGATTTTTACTTAGTAGACGAATATCTGCTTCTGGGTGAAGGTTAGTCACATGGCCAGAGAAAATATCCCAGTTGAGAGACTTATCATCTAAAACATGATGGATATCCTCAAGCTTCTTTTGGATATCGTCAGGGAATAGCACATCATCTTCACAAATACTTATGTTGTTCCATTGATGATCCCGTGCATAGCGCAACATGTATTTATAACTTAGACCACAGCCAATCCATGGTGTTTTATGGCGGATACCGGGAAAGCTCCATATAGTTGGAATTTTATTTTGCTCTTTATGGAACTCGGCTTGTCGCTCTGTTGACTCAGGCAAACCTAAACACCAAAAGTTTGAAGTTGGATTCCACGTTTGATTCGTGAGCTGATAGAGCGTATTAAAATCGATCAATTCAAGAGATAATAAAACGCGATAAAAATAAAAGTTAAAAATATTTTGATCTTTTTGTACATATTGTTTAATGCGATTTTTTTGTTCAAGATATGCTTCAGTATGGTCTTTCCAGTACTGAATTCTTGTGAGCATATGTTCAACATCACCAATTTCAACAAAGTCGACTAAATCTGCGAGATCTGTATGTTGTTCGAAGTCTGAACTTTTTTCTGAAATAACCAGTGCGTGATTGGAAAGGCATTCATATAAGCGAGTGGTTTCTAGTAAGGCACTTTCATAATAATGAATGTTAATCACAACTTTTGCTTTACGGATTGCATGCCAAACATCTTCACCAAAAGCATTGTTGATGATCTTTACTTTGAATCTCTTTTCTAAAGCCTCTAGGTATACCTTGCGACGATCATTGTTTGTATCTCCATAAAAGAGAACATCATATTCGTGGTCGTGACTTGATTCGCTTGCCAAATCAATAGGTGAAATCGGGGTGTAGTAAATATGGCTAAGAGGGAAGCGTTGGTTTAAATAACTGATGTTATTGAGTGAATAATCCATCACCAATAATGACTTTTTCAGCTTTTGCATATTTTCCTGACCGAACCAACGGTCTGAAACAGTTTGCTCCATCTGAAATGAGATATAGCTTTCGGGAAGTTTCTTAAAGGCCTGAGGACAAACAAGGATATGAAAAGAGTCATCGAAGCTCTTAAAATCGGTGCCAATTTTTACTTGATACAGAAGTCCAGCTTTGTCTAAAGCTTGTGATAAGAGTTCGGCAATAAATATGGTGTGCGGTGTGGCAATAATAGTAATCGATTTATTGTTTTCGTATTTCCATCGCTTAAAATTTAGCTCTCCGCGATGTTTATGCCATAAAGATTGAACACCATCTTTCCCATTTTGAATAAACTCTCTTCTGTAAAGTTGCCATGCTTTACCTGTACTACCTTGAGTTGAAATGATGTATTGTAGTGTATTAATAAGTTTTTTCATGAAAATACAGCGTCTTAATTAGAGTTAAGATGGAGAGCACAGTTAAAAGTATAACGTTTTATATTCAATATTAATAAAATATAGTGAAGTATTTAAACGATGAATTTATTTTTTTAACAATTTTTTTATAGGTGCGTCAAAAATAATTGAATATATCAATTTTATAGCCATTTTAAACATAAAAATAGGGAGTAAATAAACTGGTAAAATGTTGCAGGCATCACGTATTGTGGGGATGATTTCATCAAAGTGTCTGCGTCTTATTGCAAAAGAACAATTGCGAACTACTTCTTTGTATAAGAATATTTTGTTTTTTCTATAAATTTGAGGGGTGAGTTCTGAGTCTGATAAGTGATGTTGCCAAAAATCAGAAATTTCTGATCGAAATAAAATAATTTGTCGACGAAGGCGAAATGGCCCAGATGTTTGTTTGGCTGTCGCGATGACACTAGTCGCATGGGATCTAAAATCATTTAAACAGCGACTAGAAAAGTGGATATCTCCACGAGAGACAATTTTTGCCCATACAGACCAGTCCCCAATCAAATTGAGATGAGAGCAAGCTCCTTCAATTTGAAGATAAGTTTGCTTTTTGAATAGTACTGCACTGGCATTTGGAATCGTATTTTTGATATTGAGAAAACGATGGATGTATTCCCAGCCATTCATATCAAAATTATGTTTAAATAATTCTGAATCTAAATCATCTGTATGGCTTTTCCATGAGCCAGTAATATTACCCTGACTATCCATCCGATGGGATTGGCTATACGCTAAAACAAGATTTGGATTCTGTTGAAAAGGTTCAACTAAGGTTTCTAAAAAGCTAAGATCAGCAACATCATCAGATTCAGCAATCCAAATCAGTTCACCTTGAGCCAATGCCATACCTTTATTCCATTGATGAAAGGTAGAGCCTGAGTTTTTTTCATTGATGATGCAGTGCGATACTTTGGGATGATCTTTATAGGAGAGTAGAATTTCCGCACTTTCGTCTGGAGAAACATCATCCAATAAGATAAGTTCAAAATTTTGATAGGTCTGATTTAATATGCTCTCTATGCGTTGTTTTAAGTACGGAGCATGGTTATAACAGGGAACAATAACACTAACAAACATATAGATATTCAACCAAATCGTCTAAAAATAGGAAATTATTCCTTATCCGCATTTCCCTTCAAGACCATATAAATTAAGCCGACAAAAATGACAAAAGCACCTGCAAGGCTACTTACACAGAAAAAGACAATACGGTCATAGGTGGTTAAATTAAATAATTGATTGTCTAAAATATAGCGCATGAAAAACCACTGTACGATTGCAAAAACAATTAGCACAATACCTCGACGACGGACTTCAGGACGCATAGCCATTTGGTTGCTCACAACTTATCTAAAACAGTGCGCCATTATGCCACTGCTGAGAATTGATCTCAAATAAATAAAAGTATGCTAATCAAGCTCAAAGTAACAATCTTGATTTTGTCTCCTTGCCTTATTTGAATCAGATCGTGATCTATCCAGTCATACATGTGGTTGTTTCTTATATGGATTGATATTGCCATAACAGTTTCGAAAACGTTTATAGGACCAAATGTATTGTTCAGGTGCTTGGTTAATCATATCTTGCATGGCAAGGTTTAAACTATCTACAGACTGTTGTAGATCTTTTGATAAAATGTCTTGAGATAACTCGGTACAGTACACATCAAAACTCGCTGCGTCAGTATTACGAATACAACTTAATCCAATCACATTGCATTGTGTTTTAGCCGCCATTTTAGAGACCAGTGTCGTGGACAAAGTATTCTGCTGGAAAAAATATGAATAAATACCGCCACTAGGTTTTGGCAGATGATCCGGTAAAATCACCGTCAGCCCACCTTGTTTTAAGTGTCTGAAGATACTGCGGATACCTGTTTCATCGGTGGGAACTAGTGTGGCATTAAACTTTTGACGTGCAGCTAGAATATAGCGGTTAATCCCTTTAATTTTATAGGGTTTATACATAATCATTGGTTGCGTATAGACATTTAACCATGCATTTAACAGCTCCCAACAGCCAAAATGCGGAATGACCACAATCACGCCTTTTTTATTGGCTAAAGCTTCTGTTAGAACAGATTCACCATGAATATTTTTTAATAAATCTAAGTTGTATTGTGGTGGCATTCCCCAACATTTTAAAAATTCAATATAGGTCTGACACTGGCTTTGAATGCTGAAATGAACGCGTTTCTGGAGTGTTATTGGGTCGAGTTCAGGGTAGGCCAATTGCAGATTAATGGTGGTGATACGCTTAATTGAAGAGTCACTATAGTAAAGCAGGTGCGCAATTCCGCGTGCGATGTATTGTAAAAAGGACAATGGAAAAAGTGAGATTATTTTAAGTAGATAATAAATAGCCATATTTTGACTCAGAAATTTTTTTTAAAGATGAGATGAGAGAAAATTTTGCAAAGAGACTTAAAAATCTAAGATAGATAAAATCAAAAAAAGATGAGCGTCTTAAGAACAAAATAAATGAATAAATCAATAGAGTGATTCAGTGCCAGAACTGTTGCAATAAAATATAGACTATCGTGAATCACTGTAAGGGGGATAGATTAAAAGTTCAAAAGAAATTTTGGAAAATTTGAAGCGAGAATAATATCTATGAAACGGATGGTCTTGTCTTGAATGAAAAAACCCTGCGCATGGCAGGGTTTCTTTAATCAAAATCTAAAGATTATTTAGTTTCTTCAGCTTTTGGCTTTTCACGTAAGCGAATACCTAAATCACGTAGTTGATTGGATTCAACTGGTGCAGGCGCTTGCGTTAATGGACATTCAGCAGTTTTGGTTTTCGGGAATGCAATCACATCACGAATAGAAGCACCACCCGTCATGAGCATGACTAAACGGTCTAGACCGAATGCTAAACCACCATGCGGAGGAGCACCGTAACGTAATGCGTTGAGTAAGAAACTAAATTTCTCTTCAGCTTCTTCTTCACCAATACCTAATGCTTCAAAAATTGCTTTTTGCATTTCTAGGTTATGAATACGTAGTGAACCACCACCAATTTCAGTACCGTTTAACACCATGTCATAAGCCACAGAAAGTGCAGCACCTGGGTTATTTTTCACATCTTCAACGCTTGATTTAGGCAGTGTGAATGGGTGGTGAACAGAAGTCCATTTGCCATCATCTGTTTCTTCAAACATTGGGAAGTCAACCACCCAAAGCGGTGCCCACTCGCAAGTCGACATTTTTAAGTCATGACCGACTTTAATACGTAAAGCACCCATAGCATCGTTCACAACTTTAGCTTTGTCTGCACCGAAGAACACGATATCGCCATTTTCTGCGCCAACACGTTTTAATAGATCAAGCACGATTGGCTCGATGAATTTCACGATTGGAGATTGTAAGCCTTCGATACCTTTTTCAAGCTCGTTTACTTTGATGTACGCTAAACCTTTTGCACCGTAGATGCCGACAAATTTCGTGTATTCATCAATTTGGCTACGTGGTAAAGAACCTGCACCAGGAACACGTAATGCAACGATACGACCTTTAGGATCTTTCGCTGGACCTGCGAATACTTTGAATTCAACTTCTTGCATTAGGTCTGCGACGTCAACCAATTTCAAAGGAATACGTAAGTCTGGTTTGTCCGATGCATAGTCACGCATAGCATCTGTATAAGTCATGCGTGGGAATTTATCGAATTGAACATCAAGAAGTTCTTTGAACATCTTAACCGTCAAAGTTTCCATTAAATCCATGATGTCATCGTCACTCATGAACGATGTTTCAACGTCGATTTGAGTGAATTCAGGCTGACGGTCTGCACGTAAGTCTTCATCACGGAAACATTTTGCGATTTGGTAGTAACGATCGATACCACCCACCATCAACAATTGTTTGAATAATTGTGGTGATTGTGGAAGTGCATAGAAGCTACCATTTGAAACACGGCTTGGCACTAAGTAGTCACGCGCACCTTCAGGCGTTGCACGGGTTAAAATCGGGGTTTCAACGTCTAAGAAACCATTGTCTTCGAAATAGTTACGAATTAGGTTGGTTAGCTTAGAACGGAAACGTAAACGATCTAACATTTCAGGACGACGGATGTCCAAGAAACGGTATTTCAAACGAATTTCTTCAGAAATATTGGTGTTGTCGTCATTCAATGGGAACGGCGGAGTTTCTGATGCAGCAAGAACTTCGATTTCTTTACCTAAAACTTCGATTTGACCGCTCACCATATTGGCATTTTCTGTGCCTGCATAGCGGCGACGTACACGACCTGTAATTTTTAATACGAATTCTGAACGTACTTTGTCTGCAGTTGCGAATGCTTCAGGAGTGTCTGGGTCAATAACCACTTGCACAAGACCATCACGGTCACGCATATCAAGGAAGATGACACCACCGTGGTCACGGCGACGGTGTACCCAACCGCAGAGAGTTACTGTTTCATCAATTTGAGTTTCGGTTAAAGAACCGCAGTAATGAGTTCGCATCATGGCGTTAAAAATCCAACTATATGGCTAAAGGTAGCGAATACGTAAACAGCGCATCGCCTAAAATTTAATGTGAGATTATGCCT
This sequence comes from Acinetobacter sp. BMW17, assembly GCF_001592855.1. Classification (NCBI taxonomy): domain Bacteria; kingdom Pseudomonadati; phylum Pseudomonadota; class Gammaproteobacteria; order Moraxellales; family Moraxellaceae; genus Acinetobacter; species Acinetobacter sp. BMW17. The sequence continues at coordinate 48,226 of NZ_LSOD01000006.1, read as the reverse complement.
CTTTGGACATTGAGTCACAAGGCGTAGTGTAAAAAAGGCATGAAATAGCATTTAAGCGTTGGTGTAAATTCAGCCTAAGCGGTAGTCACGATCTAAAAATAAAAACAGAATGCAGCCAAAGATTAAAATCAGCAAAGCGACTTGGCTAAACTCATTAATACTTCGCCCTGTAAAATAATACAGGTCTGACTTCCAAACTTGCGTGGGAATATAACGTGCATAGTCCCAAACACTGACTAAACCGCCTAAAAGGCTCAGTATGAACAGTCCCATCGCAAAGCGTTTGATTTTTAAACTCACAGGAAAATGTTGCCGATAGGTTTGGTAATAACGCCAACTCATCCATGCCAACAAGGGCAGAGCCAGTGCCGATGTGCCAATTTGTAAAATGCGGTGTAGCGGATAGCTGTGCCCTAACAAAGAGATCTCTTGGCTTAAAAATGCATGTCCAAACAAGGTGCGGAAGTCAGCATGGGTGAGTCCGTCCCATAACAGATGCGTTGCTGTGCCGAGCAGTATTGCGAGAATAACGGCCACAGAAAATTTAAAAAAACGCAGCATACTGCTGAGCCTTAATTCATGCTGAATGCCTAAAAAACGATAAAAACAGGGCCGTAATAGCGCGTACCACAAGACACAAAAACTGAGTCCAATCCAAAGATCAGGATGAATCAGTGAAGTCCAATAGTGGGTAGTATTTGAATTGGCTTGTGTAAACAGTCGATAAAGATCGGGGGTCATACTGCCAATGGCAATGGCAGCAATGGGTAAACGGTCACCACTGAGTTTGGCTAAAGGGGGCGCGAGAACGGCATGTGAAAGGGTAAAGGGCATTGATCTGTTGGCGTTGGCATCGACTTAGATGGATAGGGCAGTTTATCTTTTTTCTAGGATTGGAATGTTTTTTATTGCAATGAATTTGAAATGTTATATTATAACAATATTGAAAAATTGTACGCTTGAGTGAGTTCCATGGCTTTCCATAAAAATTTGATAACGCTCTCTATTTTGGCGGTGGTCGCACCTGCCGTTTTTGCAGATGACACAACAACACAACAACTTGAAACGTTGACCAGCCAAGCACATCCACTCGTTCAGACCGCTGCTGATTTTGCAGTCGCCGATCAGGTTATCGAGCAAAAAAGTTTAAAAGAACGTGCACCGACCGTCGGGGATGCTTTGGCCGATGAGCTAGGCGTATATTCAAATCAATATGGTTCAGGTTCAAGCCGCCCCGTGATTCGTGGTCAAGATGGCCCTCGCGTGAAGGTCTTACAACATGCTTCAGAAACAGCCGATGTCTCGAGTTTATCGCCAGACCATGCCGTGACGGTCGATCCGATTTTGGCCAAGCAAATTGAAATCATCCGTGGCCCTTCAACCCTGTTATATAGTGCAGGCACCGTGGGCGGTTTGGTCAATGTCACCGATCAAAAAATTCCAACCAGCATGCTTGAAAAAGGTTTAGAAGGTACGGCTGGATTACGCTACAACTCTGGCAGTGATGAAAAGTTGGCCAGTGCTGGGGCGACGGTTGCCTTGGGCAGTCAGTTTGCTTTGCGAGTTGAAGGTTCAAAGCGTGAAGCAAATGACTATATTGCGCCGAACTATTTCCATGAACATGAGGGTGAACTCGAAAAAGAACGTCGTGTCGGAAATACCTTTGCCAAAGGCGAAACGGTCAGTGTTGGTGGTTCATGGATTGGTGAGCGTGGTTTTGCGGGTATCGCCTATACCAACCGTCAAGATCAGTACGGTTTACCTGGGCATAGCCATGAATATGAGAGCTGTCATCCGCATGATGATCATTTGCACTGTGACGGCAGCGATAATCATGGACATACCGATGAACATGATCACTCAGGACACGACCATGCGCATGACGAACATGAGGCAGGGCCTTGGGTTGACTTAAAGTCAGAGCGTTATGACTTCCGTACTGAAATTTTAAATCCGCTTGCAGGGTTTGAGAAGTTACGAGCCCATGCCAGTTATACCGACTACCAACATGATGAAATTGAAGGTGATAGCGTTGCAACTACCTTTAAAAATAAGAGTTATGATGCGCGTCTAGAAATGGTGCATCAGCCGATTGCGGATTGGGAAGGTGTGGTTGGCGTACAGTACAATCAACAAAAATTAGATATCACGGGTGAAGAGTCTATTTTAGAACCGACCAAGACGCAAAAGTGGAGCGTATTTGGTTTAGAACATAAACAGCGGAATGACTTCCATTTTGAGTTAGGAGCACGTGTCGATCAGCAGACCATAGATATTGAGTCAGATCGAAAAGACTATGATGATCATGCCGTGTCTTATTCGGGTGCTGTGAATTGGATGTTTGCACCGAACTATAAACTGTCTTTGGTCGGGTCACATCAAGAGCGTTTACCTTTGGCACAAGAGCTTTATGCTGATGGTAAGCATCTTGCTACCAATACCTATGAGCGTGGCAATGAAAATCTCGGTGTCGAAAAGTCTAATAACCTAGAGTTAGGTTTCCATTACGATACGGATAAAATGGATTATCACGTTCATGTTTACCATAACTGGTATGACAACTACATTTATGCCCAAACTGCAGACCGTTACGAAAACTTCCGTCTAGTGGACTACACCCAAGACAAAGCACGTTTTTATGGGACGGAAGCAGAAGCCTCTTATGCCCTCAATGATGTTTATAAAATGAGTGTCTTTGGTGACTATGTACGTGGCAAAATTGACAATAAAAATGCTCCACGGGTGCCTGCTGGCCGTTTAGGAACAAAAGTGAATGCGAACTTTAGTGACACGTGGTCAGGAACAGCAGAGTACTACCATGTGTTTGAGCAAGATCGAATTGCAAGCTATGAGACCGAAACCGAGGGCTATAACATGGTGAATCTGGGCTTGGCGTATAATGGTCAGTATATGCAGGGCAATGATTATCGCGTGTATTTCAAAGCCAATAACCTCTTAGATGAGACGGTTTATTCGCATACCTCTTTCTTATCGACCATTCCACAAGTGGGGCGTAACTTCACGGTCGGACTGGACTTTAGTTTCTAAGGTGCTATTTCAAGCTTCAACCCAACCTTTTCCATAAAGAGGAGATGCTCGCTCTCTCCTCAAAGGAGAGTGTTAGGGAGAGGTTGCCAAAACATTGACAACAGAAATCCTCTTGAAAAATCAAACAATAAGACCTAGTCTGAGTATATTGGATTAGGTTTTTTGTTATGCGTATCTTTCGAAAATTACATCAAAAGCTCAACTGGACATCGACCCGTTATATCGGTGTCGTGGTGGGGTTATTGGCTCTGACTTATTTAACCTCCGCAGTTTACCATAGCGTTAAACTACTGCCTGATGGCCTGGACTATACGGGCAAGTTACGTCATGCCGATGTCAAATTTATTGCAGATCAAACCTACATCGACGCACAAGGCAAACAGCAACAAGATCATCATATTTTCGACACAGTGTTTAAACTAATTGAAGATGCACAAACCACGATTGTGTTGGATATGTTCTTGTTTAATGATGAAGTGGGGACATCTCAAGCATCACAACGGGCGTTGACTCGGCAGTTGACCGATGCGTTGATTGTCAAGCGAAGCTTACATCCGAATATTGAAATCAAAGTCATCACTGACCCGATTAACTCGGTATATGGCGGGCTATTACCTGAGCATTACCGTAAATTGCGTCAGGCAGGCGTGGATGTAATTGAAACGGATTTACGTCCGCTACGTGCTTCCAACCCTGTTTGGTCTGGTTTTTGGTATATCTGTTGCCAAAATGCAGGTAATAATCCCGACGGCGGTTGGTTAAGAAACCCGTTTGGGGATGAAAAAATCACCCTACGTAGCTATCTAAACTTATTTAATTTCAAAGCTAATCACCGCAAAACTTTGGTGGTCGATACCGCGGAAGGTTGGAAAACCTTGGTCACATCAGCGAATCCACATGATGGCAGTTCGCGACATTCCAATGTGGCGCTGTTGGTGACAGGCAATACCGCAATTGATGTCTTGAAAACCGAGCAAACTGTGGCTCACATGTCTCAGGGCGATGTGCCGATGGTGATTCTAGGCGAAATTGCAGGAAATTCATCGCAGCCTCAGGTACAGGTGCTGACGGAAAAAGCAATCCTAGATACAACACTCAACTTGTTGAATACGGCAAAAGCCAATGACCAGATTGATTTGGCGATGTTCTATTTGTCTGAGCGTCAAATTATTACTGCTTTAAAAGATGCACAGAACCGTGGCGTTAAACTTCGGATTTTACTCGATCCCAATAAAGATGCATTTGGTCGTCAAAAGAATGGAATCCCCAACCGTCAAGTTGCGTCTGAGCTTAACGATGCAGGTATTACAGTGCGGTGGTGTAATACTCAAGGAGAGCAGTGTCATAGCAAAATGATTTTAAAACGCCATGCGCAAGAAGCACAGCTTATTTTAGGTTCAGCGAATTTTACCGCACGGAATTTGAAAAATTATAACTTAGAGACCAATTTACGTGTGATTGGCCAGTCTAAGGCAGCGGTGTTTACAGATGCACAGCAATATTTTGATGGGGCATGGTCGAACTTAAATGGTCGTCAAATGAGTGTGGGCTATGAGCAATACAAAGATGAGTCAAAACTCAAATATGGGCTATACCGCTTTATGGAATGGAGTGGTTTGTCGACGTTTTAGAGATTTTTTTCTTGTTAGAAAAGGCGTAGCACAGCTAGGTAAGAGAAAAACTAAAATAGAAAAAGTGCAATATGCGCTTTTTCTATTTGGACTTACTGTTCAGGATTCGGCGGGATGATTTGATCCAAATCTTTATCAGTCATCTTATCGAGTTCATGTAGATCGGTTTTGATTTTCCATTTTTCAATATCTTCTACAGGGCTTGGTAGGCGTGCTTCTAACCAGTCACAAATGACATCGGGTGGAAAATCAGCATGGTTACACTGAATGACCCATGCCAAGAATTGCTTGGCTTCACCATTCATATACGGCGGGGGTGACACAGGTAAAAACTGCGTCGGTAGGCGCTCATTTTTAGAAATATAGTTCAGTACATGTCCCAGCTCTTGTACCGTTTGCCATGCCAACGGGTGATCTACATCAATTTGAAACTTAAACCACCATGCACTTTTTCCATCTGTGCCATAAGCATCAATCAGATTTTTTTGAATACTGGGCACTTTTGCAAAATATTCATAGAGTCGATCAAAACTTAATTCAGCCACGATTGTTCATCCAATACATTTATAAACAAAGATTAAGTATAAACTGAAAACATATATGTTTTTTGCTTTTCAAAGGAATCCTGCTTCATACCTTATAGCGATGATAATAGGCAGTGATCTAAAATTGATAAATTGTACATTTTTTATCCATAAAATAGGTTTAAAATAATAAGATTCACCTCAGTGGAGGAAGATGATGAAATATTTAAAAATAATCTATGGAATAAGTTTACTCAGCTTATTTCCTGCACTGAGTTCTGCTCAACCAGCGACGCGTTATTATGGAAAACCGCTGACTTCGCAAACCCAGCGTTTCCCAACCTATGCTGGGCCGTATCAAGGTGCAATGCCCAGACCTATATCACCGCCTCAAATTGAACCCCCTCATCACAGACCACCTCCGCACCATCCACCACATGGCGGATATCCAATGCGACCAGGTGTGAGTATTATTTACCGAGCACCCAGCTATTCAACCTATAGTCAGGAAACCAATAGCTATGTGTATGGGGATGGCGACTCCAGTATTGAAAGCCGTGATTATGTGCTGATTACCGATTGGCGACGTTTGGGATTGCCAGACCCACCTGAAGGCATGCACTGGATCTATGAAAATGGACGTTACGCTTTAGAACCTGATTCAAAATAAATGAATCTTTGGCTGATACAAAAAACCCTCCGTTGTTTAGACTGAGGGTTTTTTAGTGGTTAATAAAGAATTAAGCGAGTTCATCATCTTGTGGGCGTGGTGTTTTCCCTTCAGGTAAAGGCTTGTCGGCATGTTTATCCCGAATTACTGAAGGATAATTCCACGATGCATAACGCACCACCAAAATTGCAATCGCCATAATTAAAATTGAACCCGTAATAATCACCAAATCCATATCCGCTTTGTGGTCATGCTGGATATCGGAAATTAAAAGTCGGGTGAGCGCAGTGATGGCGATATAAATTAAAAAGCGGACAGGCATGTGGTTGGTTTTAAAATAGATACCGACCATTGCACCCAGTTCGAGGTAGATGAATAACAATAAAATATCATCAATCGAGGCATATTGTTTAATGGTCAGGATCTCATAAACGGTATGTCCTGCCGACCAAATCACCATACAGCCAATAATAAATAAAGCCACATAGTGAAAGCTTTCTACTGCAGTATTGCCCAGTTTATCGAGGAGGGTTTCTATTTTCTCTATTTTAGGGTCACGGTTAGTCATGGCTGCCTCCTGATATGTTGATGGTGGTTTATTGCATCATAAGCAAATTTCATGCACATGACGTATAAAAGCAAAAATAAAGCTGAGTAATAAAAAAACGCCTGACGAAGCAGGCGTTTTTTTATTCAGTCTTTAAGCGATTAAGCTTGGCTGGTGAAGTAGTATTCAGAGAAGTTCATGATGACTTCTGCACCTGCTTTTACTTTTGCAATACGTAAGTCGATTTCAGGCAAAATACGTTGAGCGAAATAAGCTGCAAGCGCCAGTTTGTTTTGATAGAAGTCACCATCTTTAGCTTTTGCAGCATTGGCAATTCTTGCAAACATATAGGCAAAGCTGAGTAGGCCGACTGCATGTAAGTAATCTACTGCTGCAGCATTCGGGAACTCTGCACTTTCAGCAGCACGTTCAAGGATATACTTGGTCACTTCTTCCACTTCAGTTGCTGCATCGAGTGTTGCATCTTTAATGAAGTTTAGGTCAGCGTCTAAGCCGTTAGCAAAGTCACGGATTTCAGTAATGTAGTCTGCGATGAATGCACCACCACATTTAATGGTCTTACGACCGATTAAATCTTGAGACTGAACACCGTTGGTGCCTTCATAGATTTGTGCAATACGTAAGTCACGTACACATTGCTCCATGCCCCATTCACGAATATAACCATGACCACCGAAGACCATTTGTGCATCTAAAGTTGCTTGGAATGCTGTGTCGGTTAAATACGCTTTTGCAATAGGGGTTAACAATGCAACACGGTCATTGGCTGCTTTCACCGCTTCAGGGTCTGTTGAGAACTTGGTGATATCCAGTTGCTGACCCACGTAAACTGCAAATGCGCGAGATGCTTCATTATTGGCACGTGCATTCAGCAACATACGACGCACATCACCATGAACTAAAATGCTGTCTGCAGGTTTAGCAGGCGATTGAACACCAGAAGCGCTACGGCCTTGTAGACGGTCTGTTGCGTACTGTGCCGCATTTTGGTAAGCAAATTCAGATGCGCCTAAACCTTGAATGCCCATCGATAAACGTTCGTAGTTCATCATCACGAACATTGCAGCAAGGCCTTCATTTTCTTTACCGACCAAGTAACCTTTGGCACCATCAAAGTTCATTACACAAGTCGCAGACGCTTTGATCCCCATTTTGTGTTCAATTGAACCTGGACCTGCCGCATTACGCTCGCCTACAGAACCATCTGCATTCACTAAGAATTTAGGTACGATGAAGAGTGAAATACCACGTGAACCCGCAGGTGCATCTGGTGTTTTCGCCAAAACCAAGTGAATGATATTTTCAGCTAAGTCGTGGTCACCGCCAGTAATAAAGATTTTAGTCCCTGTAATGTTATAGGTACCGTCTTCGTTACGTTCAGCTTTAGTTTTGATAATGCCTAAATCTGTACCTGCATGAGGCTCAGTTAAACACATGGTCCCAGACCATTCGCCTGAGTAAATTTTAGGTAAATAGGTTTCTTTTTGTTCTTGCGATGCGTAGCTGTTCAGCGCCATGCCAGCACCGACAGAAAGAAGCGGGTAGAGCATGAATGATGGGTTGGTTGCGAACAGCATTTCATCTGCAAGAACCGTCAGCATTTTTGGCATGCCTTGACCGCCCCATTCTTCATCAGCCGCTAAGCCAATCCAGCCGCCTTCAGCATATTGCTTAAACGCTTCTTTAAAACCAGCAGGAGTAGTCACTGCGCCATTGCTAAAAGTTGCGCCTTCTTCATCACCTGTACGGTTTAAAGGTAGGGTTACGTTCTGCGCAAATTTAGCCATTTCCTCGAGGATCGCTTCAGCCGTCGCACTGTCTACATGAGCTAGATTTTCATTAGACTGCCAGAACTGATCTGCATTGAAAACGTCATTGAGGATAAATTTCATATCCGCAAGTGGGGCATTATAAATTGGCATGTTCGTTCACCTGTTTATTGTTTGAATCTCTGTAGACTTAGGACAGCTTAATTAACAACGGAGAGTGTTGTTAAATGACCCAAGCGAAATAACGCTCTATTTATAAAGAAAAAGGACCGCCAAAGCTATGACTGTCCTTTTTCATTTCTGTACTCAAGAGTACAACTATTTCGAATATCGAATTAGTTATTAATTACTTAGAATGCAAAGTGCTCTGCATCTAATGCGAGTAATGGTTCTACGCCACCAGCAATCACATCAACGTGTGAGCGAACACGTGGAAGGATCTTCTTGAAGTAGAAACGAGCTGTCGTGACTTTAGCATTATAGAAGTCAACGTCAGTTGTACCTGCAGCCAATGTTTCTTGAGCCACAAGTGCCATACGTGCCCATAGGTAAGCAAGCGTTACATAACCAGAGAAGTAGAGGTAATCGACCGCAGCAGCACCCACTTCATCTGGGTTTTGCATTGCTTTCATACCAATTTGCATGGTTAAGTCGCCCCACTCTTTGTTTAGAGCAGCAAGAGGTTCAACAAACTCTTTCATTGCAGCATTGTCTTTGTTTGCTTCAACAAATTTGTGAATAATCTTAGTGAAGTCTTTCAACATTGCACCTTGAGTACCCAAAACTTTACGACCTAACAAGTCAAGCGCTTGGATTTCAGTTGTCCCTTCGTATAGACACGCAATACGTGTATCACGAACGATTTGTTCCATGCCATGCTCTGAAATAAAGCCGTGACCACCAAACACTTGAACGCCGTGTTTTGCAGATTCAGAACCCGTTTCAGTCAAGAATGCTTTTGCAATTGGAGTAAGCAGTGACAAGATGTTGTCAGAAGATTTACGCTCTTCTTCCGTTGCACCTTGCTCAACCACGTCAGCATGTAGAGACAATAAGTAAACCAGTGCACGACCACCTTCAGCAAATGCTTTTTGAGTTAACAGCATGTTACGAACAGCAGGGTGAACAATAATTGGATCGGCTTCTTTTTCTGGTGCTTTAGGACCTGTCAAAGAACGCATTGCTAAACGGTCTTTCGCATAGGTTAATGCACCTTGGAATGCGCCTTCAGATGCTGCAAGACCTTGTACAGCCGTACCAATACGTGCAGTGTTCATGAAGGTGAACATGCAGTTTAAGCCACGGTTTTCAGGGCCAATCAGGAAACCTTTTGCATTGTCAAAGTTGATCACGCAAGTTGAGTTCCCGTGGATCCCCATTTTGTGTTCGATAGAACCACAACGCACCGCGTTACGCTCACCCACAGTACCGTCTGCGTTTAAGTTAAACTTCGGTACGATGAATAAAGAAATACCTTTAGTGCCTTTAGGTGCGCCAGGAAGACGGGCAAGGACGATATGAACAATGTTCTCAGCCATGTCATGTTCACCCGCTGAGATAAAGATTTTCTCACCAGTGATTGCATAGCTACCGTCTGCTTGTGGCTCAGCTTTAGTACGGATAATACCCAAGTCAGAACCAGCGTGTGATTCTGTTAAGCACATCGTACCTGTCCAAACACCTGAAACAAGGTTTGGTAAGTAAGCATCTTTTTGTTCAGCTGAACCGTGATGTTCTAAAGTACGAACTGCACCATGAGAAAGACCTGGGTACATGCCCCATGCCCAGTTTGCAGTACCGACCATTTCTGAAATCACGTTACCCAAAGAAACAGGTAATGCTTGACCACCGTATTGCTCTTCAGCAGAAAGAGACGGGAAGCCAAGTTCGATATATTTTTGATACGCTTCTTTAAAGCCTGTTGGAGTTGTAACAACGCCATCATTCCAAGTACAACCTTCGCGGTCGCCACTTTGGTTGATTGGAGACAATTCGTTTTCACAGAAATCTGCAGCAGCTTCTAAATATTGGTCAACCAATTCACGGCTTACGGTTTCCTGAAATGCAGGCAATTTAGAATAGTGTTCTTCTGCATTCAATAGCTCATGCAGTACGAATTGCATATCACGTAAGGGCGCTTTGTATTGTGGCATATCGGTTTCCTCAATACTGGTTTAACCAGCTTATAATCCTAATAAACATAAAAACGTGTCTTCTTTGACACGGATTGGAATAACTTAATCGTGCAACATCTTCTAATTTGGTACAAGCGGTTCGGGTGCTTTTCTTGGTGACTGTAAAGTCAAATAAATATTATTCAAAATCGCTAAGTGCACTGAGTGTAAACAGTTTTGCTGCTTTTGGCATGACATAAATAGTCAAAAAGCGTAAAAAGTTATGTCCAATAAAAAAGGCGCAATTTGCGCCTTTTTTATCTATTTATGCTTTTTAGAGTGGCTTAAGCGGCCTTATTCGGTGCTGAAACAGGGGCTTTAGGCTGGAAGTGAACTATACATTTGCCATCTACTGTTTGTGTGCCAACTTTTAACTGCACGGCTTTACCATCGGTTTGACCTTGGCAGGCTTTGGTTGCGGCTTGTTGACGCGCTTGACGTTCAGCTAAACGTTGATCGTATTGCTGGGTTAACTCAGCACGTTTCGCATCGGTTAGTGGTTCGCCACGCTGCATATGCATGCCACGGAATTCACCACGATCGGCTTGATCACCACGCATTGGTCGATGTTCACCACGTTTCATTTCATCACGGTTCGGTTTAAACGAAATCGCACATGTGCCTTCTAGTGTTTGTTCACCTGCTTTAACTTGGACTGCTGAACCCACTGCTTTGCCATCGCAGGCTTTTTTAATGTCTTGCATGACCTGTTTACGTTCAGTACGCATTTTTTCAAACTGTTCGCGTTGTTCAGGTGTCATGTGACGGTCTTTCTGATAATGACCATGCATATGTTGCGACTGCTCCATATCTTTCGGTGCTTGGGTGGATTGACAGGCAGTCAACGCACCTACAGATAAAACGCTGGCAGTGGCTAAAGCCATTTTTGTCATCTTATTCATTCTACAACTCCCCCATACAAGAGCATCTCATTTTGGATGATTAAAGATTAAATAATAAAGATGTAGAAACAATGGAGAGTTTTTTGGTGCAGTGTTCTATACAATAACAAGGCAAAAGAACGACCGAGAGATTGCTTTTGAAGATTCGCCGCGTACCGATTGCTTTACGCTTATTCCTCACTGTATTGCTGACCACTTTGGTGATTACCACGGTGAGTTTAGGTGTGCTGCATTGGACGATGCAAAAGAATTTTGCCAAATATGTGGCGGACGTGGAAATGCAAAAGCTCGATCATCTGATTGATAACTTGGCTGGCGTTTATAGTACCTATCATGACTGGGGCAATGCCATTCAAGCACAAATTTTGCAGATTGAAGGACATGCCGCGCCAGATGATTATGACCGTCTCTCTCGTTGGTGGCTGCGCCGCCAGTACGATATTGCTCTGCAACAGCGTTATTTTAAAGAGAATACCAAAACCTTACTCAGTGATGTCTCTACCACTGAAGTCAAACATGAAAAACAGATTTTAACCGAACAAGAACTGCAAGCTTTGGAGGAAAACTTACCTTCGGAGTTTCAACCCTTTGAAGGTTTAAAGTTTCCGCTCAGCGCCAATCAAAATGTTTTCCGTCCAGATCGTAAAAAAGAAGAGATTGAACAAGAGAGCAAACAAAACGCAGGCAAAAAACAGTTTATTTCCACGCCTGACCGTTTAGGTCTTAGCTCGCGTTTGTCTTTATACGATACGCAGCGTCAGTTTGTGGTCGGTGAACCCTCGGATGATCAAGTTTCTTTCCGTCCTATTGTGGTGAATAACCAAGTGGTGGGCTACTTGGGGCTGAAACCAGTCCTCGATCAAGATGATGCATTGAGTATCAATTTCTTTAGTAATCAAAAACGTTATTTATTACTGGTCTATGGTTTAACCGTTTTTGCCAGTTTAATTGCTGCGTTGTTACTTGCGACTTATTTTAAGACACCGATTCAACGCTTGTTGAATGGTACGCGTGAATTAACGAAGGGTAATTTTCAGCATCAAGTTAAAGTGAATCGAAACGATGAGCTGGGTGATTTATCCAATGAACTGAACCAACTGGCGGTGATTTTAGATCAGCATGAAATTTCACGTCGTCAGTGGGTGTCAGATACTTCACACGAGTTGAAAACACCGCTAGCAGTTTTACAAGCGCAGATCGAAGCGATGCAAGACGGTATTCGAAAGCCAACGCCTGAGCATTTTGAATCGATGTTACGCCAAGTCACCAGTTTGAAAAAACTCACGCATGATTTGGCCGATTTGGCACAAGCGGAAGCACAGCAATTAAACTGTTACTTTGCAACCGTGAACCCGTGGGCGGTGATTGAGCAAGAAGTGGAAAACTTTAAGCCCAAATTTGAACAGGCCCATTTAAGCATCAGTGTCGAAGGTGAGGGCGCCGAGTTACAACTTGATATTGACCGCTTTAAGCAAATCATGGTCAATTTGTTGGGTAATAGCATTCGTTATACCGAAGCGGGTGGTCAGGTTCGAGTTCATACGGAACAGTCTGCAACAGATTGGACAGTCTATGTCGATGACAGTCCATATGGTTTAACTGATGAGCAACTGGCACGACTCGGTGAGCGTTTCTACCGAGTCGATGACTCGCGTACGCGGAGCACAGGTGGTACAGGTTTAGGTTTGGCTTTATCGGCTAAACTGGCACAAGCTTTGGGCGGCGAATTGAGTTTTGATCATTCGCCTTTGGGTGGTTTACGTTGCAAGTTAACGTTCCCAAAAAAATGAAACACAAAAGGAAGTATGTATGAAACATATTATGCTGGTTGAAGATGAAGTAGAACTTGCACAATTGGTCCGCGATTATCTTGAAGCAGCGGGCTTTGAAGTCAGTATGTTTCACGATGGTCAGGACGCATTTGATAGCTTTACGCAGCGTAAACCGAGTCTGATGATTTTAGATTTAATGGTGCCGCGTATGGATGGCTTGACCATTTGCCGTAAAGTCCGTGAACAGTCTGATTTGCCGATCATTATGGTCACTGCACGTACGGAAGAAATTGACCGCGTGCTTGGCTTGAACATGGGGGCAGATGACTATGTGTGTAAACCCTTTAGCCCGAAAGAATTGGTAGCGCGTGTCCAAGCTGTGTTACGCCGTTTAGAGCGTAAGGCTGAGCCTGAAGATCAGTCTTTGTTCCGTATGGATAAAGCGCAGCAACGTATTTGGTATCAACAAAAGCCTTTAAACCTAACACCGACCGAGTTTCGTTTACTGGAGTTGTTTTTAGAGCATGTGGGACAAGTCTATTCACGTGCGCAGTTACTAGATCATATTAACCCAGACAGTTTTGAAGTAGCTGACCGTGTGATTGATAGCCATATTAAGAACTTACGTCGTAAGATTTCGGATGCAGCTGAAACAGGTAACCGTCATGAATGGGTGCAGGCGGTATATGGTGTAGGCTACCGTTTTGAATATCCTGAAGATTAATTCAGTTTTCTGAACGATAAAAAAAGCGGATAAGCTGAGGTTTATCCGCTTTTTTTATGGGATTCAAGCAAAGGCGGCAATCGAAATCAGCAGTTCGCTTAAACCTCTAGCTTGTGAAATGAAACCGAGCAATCTGCAATTTAAAAGGACAAGACTGGTTGATCGTCTGTACAAGCGGTACAATTCATTTTTTTATCAGATGAGCATGTGTTTTGAGCAGCGAGACGCCTAAACTTCAGCGCCGTTTAAAGAACCGCCATATCCAGTTGATCGCCATGGGTGGTGCAATTGGCACAGGGCTGTTCTTAGGTTCAGCACATATTATTGAATCTGCTGGCCCATCGATTATTTTGGGTTATATGATTGGCGGTTTGATTGCATTTTTAATTATGCGTCAGCTCGGTGAGATGATTGTGCATGAGCCAGTGACGGGTTCATTTAGCTACTTTGCTTTTAAATATTGGGGGCGGTTTTCAGGCTTTTTAACGGGCTGGAACTACTGGGTGCTGTACATCTTAGTGGTGATGACTGAGCTGACCGCGATTGGTAAATATGTGAATTACTGGTGGCCACATATTCCTGCGTGGGTCTCGGTGCTGGTGTTTTTTGTGGTGATCACACTGGCCAATCTTGCCAATGTCAAACTGTATGCGGAGTCTGAGTTTTGGCTGTCGATGATTAAAGTTGTGGCGATTATCGCCATGATCATCTTCGGGGTTTATCTGTTGTTGACGGCTGATGTCGGTTCAACCGCATCCGTCACGAACTTATGGGCACATGGCGGGTTTTTCCCGCATGGCTTTGAAGGCTTGTTTTATATGCTGGCCTTTATGATGTTTGCCTTTGGCGGCATTGAGCTGATCAGTATGGCGGCTGCGGAAACAGAAGATCCTGAAAAGAACATTCCAAAAGCCGTCAATCAAACGGTGATTCGGGTTTTCCTGTTCTATATTTGCTCACTGGCGATTCTTTTGTCTTTAGTGCCTTGGAATGAATTGGATTTGGGTGGCTTAGATAAAAGTCCATTTGTGCTTATTTTTAAGCAAATTGGCATTGATTGGGCAGCGCATTTACTGAATTTTATTATTCTGACGGCATCAGTTTCTGTTTGTAATAGTGGGATGTATGCCAATAGTCGCATGCTTTTAGGTCTGGCAGAACAAGGCAATGCCCCGCAAGTTTTTAAGCAGGTGAATCGGCAAGGGACACCGATTGCGGCTGTTTTATTTTCAGCATTACTGATTTTTGGGTGTGTGCTGCTAAATTACTTCTTGCCTGAAAAAGCGCTCAGTTATCTGATTTATATTGTGGTCAGTGCGGCGGTGTTGAATTGGATGATGATCAGTTTGATCCATCTTAAATTTAGACAGAGTATGAAAAAGCAGGGCATTCAAACTAAGTTTCCAGCGTTATTTACACCGTTTAGCAATTATTTTGTTTTAGTGTTTATGCTGATGATTTTATATATCATGTGGAATCAGGGTTTTATGCTTTCCGTGTTGATGCTTCCTGTGTGGATCCTCGTGTTATTTGTGTTATTTAAAACATTGAAGCCGAAGAAGAGCTAAAGCGCAAGTGATGATGTTGAAAAGGACTCATATTGAGTACTTTTTTTATTGGGTTTTTGATCATTTAGGGTTCTGGTTCATGGGTGAATTATAAGTATCTAAAATAATGTTTTAGTTTGTCTTTTTACTTTTACGTTTGTTTTAGACAAAGTTGATGAGTCGATATTCAAATCAGCAACTGAATATGAAAATGAACAAGATTTTACTGATTCTCAATGGGTCTTTATCTGAGGTTTGGCATGACCTGCTGATTAACTTGGGTGGAGAGTGAGCGACTCTCATACTTCATCTTTTCGGATTGATATGTATAGATAATTAAATAGGCAAAATCGAGAAAGAGTGATTGTATTTCCAACAGATTGAAGTACTGAGCTATAAAGTTGCTTTTAAAGTACTCAAAAATTCATTTTAAGGAGTCAAGTTTAGCTTCAGTTGTCCTGAAAACTATCCACAATTTCTGCGGATAATTTTGGGGGTAAGTCTAATTAAGCTTATTTTTCCATGTACGTTTTGGCTTACAACTATTCAAGCGGATTGCGTCTAGGTCAGTCCCAAGATTTTTTATATGATGCAGTCATAGAGAACAGGAAGTTCCAAAACATAAAACAAAAATGATAAGTTCAACACTAGGATGTGAGGTACGACAGGAGTTATACCTAGCTAACCAATACGAAAAAGCCCGACAGGATGTCGGGCTTTTTTTATGATCTATGAATGCCTCATTTCACTTTTAGTTTCAAAATTTGGGTTCAAATGGGCAATACGTAGAAAACGTCGAAAAACTGTCTAGCCGAGACAATATACGTTCAAATCCATGACCTGTTTGATGCAGTGATAGGGTTGAGCTTTACAAAATGTAATAGGAATAATTAAAAATTTTTTCATTCAATACATATTTAGGTGATGGCTTGAAGCGCAGCGATTCGCTGTCTTTGTAGTTTATTCAGCTTGGATACCACGAGCTCATAAGAGCTATGTACCAGATCAATGACTAAATCCGGATCTAAGTCTTCATCTTCATATATTGAAATCCAATGCTTTTTATTCATATGCCAACCTGCATGAATATACGGATAAATATCACGTAGCATCGCGCCGTGGTCAGGCGTAACTTTTAAGTTACTTAAAGCCGCGCCACTTAAAGATGAATTGAGCAAAAACATTTTATCCATGACTTTATATACATCACAGCCTTCACCAAAGGGCTGACTACACGTCACTTCTGGCAGGGCAAGTGCAGCTTTTGCAGCAATAAGGTGTAAGGACATGTTGATCATCACTCTAGTGGGCGAAGCCCTGTGGATATTGTTTAATTTATCCACAGTTTAAGCCAAATGCTTAAGAGGAACAACTCACCATCACCTCAGGAACATCCGTTGGTAAAGGTGCTAAATCCTCAGCTTTCTCTAGTGCTAGATTCCGCTCAAACGGGCGGCTAAGCAGGTCAAATAAGCGTTCGACTTCTGAGAAGTCATTCCGCTCAGCTAGTTCAATCGCTTTTTGTGCCATGTGATTGCGTAGGATATAAACGGGATTGGCTTGTTGCATGGCTACATTGAGTTCTGTTGTGTCTTGATTTGCACGAATTTGTTCATATTGTGCGAGGAAACTTTCAAATTGACGACGGTCAAGGCAGTCATCTTTAATCGTTTCATATTGTTGATTCTGTAAACGCGTAAAGCTTTGTGTGTAGTCGAGCTGTTCGGTTTGTAGAATCCGTAAGAAAGTCATGGCACAGTCAAAACTGTCCATGTGGAAATGAGGTAAGCCCATTTTTTGACTTAAACCCAGTTTGTAGTGCTCCAAGAACGTGGGTTCATAGTGCTCTAAGCAATCTGCAAGGTCTTGCTTCCATTGTTCTTTGTCATAGTCTTGCGGACAAAGTGGAATGAGGTTATTCAACCATGTCCATAAGTTCCAGTGTCCAATGCTCGGCTGCTGCTGATAGGTATAGCGACCTTGGTAGTCGGAGTGATTGTTAATCCAATTCGGGCGGAAGCGCTCCATAAAACCATAAGGGCCAAAATCGAGGGTTGAACCTGTAATGTTTAAATTATCAGTATTCATCACCCCATGTGCGAAGCCGACCAGTTGCCATTTGGCAATCATTACTGCAGTCCGTTGAATCACTTGAGTTGCAAATGCCAAAACAGGTTGCTCTGCCTCTAAACACTCGGGGTAATGCCAAGCGATGCATTTTTGGGTAAATTCGTCGAGTAAATTAGGTTGGTACTGGTTTATCCACTCAAAATGTCCCAAGCGAATATGACAGTCCGATGTACGTAACATCATCGCACCGAGTTCCAGTTTCTCCCGCTGCACACCTTGAGCTGATGAAGTAAAGCCCACCGCGTTGCTTGAAGCCACGCCTAAACTATTCAGCGCATGTCCAGCCAAGTACTCACGAATGACGGAGCGAAGTACCGCACGACCATCTCCCATACGTGAGTAAGGAGTAGAGCCGGCACCCTTTAAATGCAGGTCAATGGTTTGCCCATGTTGATTGAGAATCTGTGCGATCAATAAACCCCGACCATCACCGAGCTGTCCTGCCCACTGACCAAATTGATGTCCTGCATAGACCATTGCCAATGGTTCAAATTCACTAAAGGTTTTTTGTCCGCTACAAATCTCTACCCAAGACTGTTTGTCGGCTTCAGACCATTGCAACTGTTCTGCCAAGGCTGCATTGAAGTGACCTGCTTTTGCGCCTTTTAGTGGCAGGGGCTGTTGATGGTGATAAAGTTTTGACGGAAGGAGAGAATAGCGTGAATTGAACTGCATAGTGAAGGATCACAAGGGATAAGCCATGACCCCATCAATATAGCAAAGTTTTAGTGTTAGGACATATATCCAACTGTTTCAGTCAACTATAAACAGTTTGGCACCTTTTGAGGTGGATGAGCGATGGGCTTCGGCTTGATCCGCAACTTGGTAACTCATGCCAGCCGTGAGGGTAAAGCTACGACCATCATCTAGTTCGGTGTGTAGTTCGCCTTCTAAGCACAACAGGATATGTCCTTTAGAACACCAATGGTCGGCCAGATAGTTTTCCGAATACTCCACCATACGCACGCGAATCGCGTCAAATTGCTGAGTACGCCATAGGGCATAACCCTGATCACCTGTATGGCGGGTGGTTGGTATCTCGGCCCAGTTGGTGATACCGAAAGGAATATTCTTAATATCCATGCTGTTATCCTTTATGAACTGCTAAAAAAAGCCCCTTGCGGAGCTTTCTTTTGAAATGCTGAATCAGAGATTAATTATTGTGAAACAGGGGCTTTTTTAATGCTACGCATCAGTGTGGTCAAGGTTTGACGGTGATGACCTAAGCGCTGTTCAACCAATTGAAATTCAATTTTGAGCTTCTCATCCATTTGATGGATTTTTTCAGCCACTGCTGTTTTCTTGGCTTGAATTTCTTGTTCTTTCAATTTTGCCCAGTCATTCAAGGTTTGGGTGAATGCATCATACTCTTGCGCAATACGAGCTTTCGCAGAACTAATGTCATCACTGACATTCAGACCATGAACTTCTAAGTCTTGTTCAGCATATTTAAACTTCATTGCAAGTTCAGCTTTTTTAATATTAAAGCTCGGAATACGACGTAAGTTTTTAGCTAAACCCAGTTTTGAGCATGACCAAATCAACCATTTGGTTGGGTCATATTGCCACCATTTCACCCCGTTACGATAGTCGTATTGGAAAATGTGGTGGTAGTTATGATAACCCTCACCCCAAGTGGCAATGGCTAACCAGAAGTTGTCACGTGCAGTATTTTCGTCGGTATATGGACGTTTGCCCCACATGTGGCATAAAGAGTTAATGAAGAATGTAACATGGTGACTGAGGATTAAACGCATTAATCCGCCCAACAATAACACCCCCCATAAGTCGCCTACAGCCCAACCAATTGGTAATAAAATACCCATGTGGACGATGATCACTAAAGGAACATAGTATTTGTGTTGGAACATCACCAATTTATCATTCAGTAAATCGGGTGCATTTTTAAAATCAGGTTCTGCTGATGGATAGTCACGAAGCATCCACCCCATGTGCGCATACCAAAAACCATTGTTAATCGAGTACGGATCTTTCTCGATATCATCGACATGGCGGTGATGGGTCCGGTGACCTGAACTCCAAAATAAAATACTGTTTTGCACGGCAAAGGTACCCATAATCATCAAAATGATTTTTAAAGGTAAGCTTGCTTCATAAGCACGGTGTGCCCATAAGCGGTGATAGCCAGCGGTAATACCTAAGCTACTAACACCCAGTAATACAAACATGCTGATCCAAGCGGCTAAGCTGAAATCATGCTGAAAGGCATATAAGGGAATTGCAATCACAGCCACAATGGGAAGAAAAACCAATGCAAAAATTGCAACCCAGTTAAATGGGGCTTTGGGTAGGGGAGCATTCATCTCCAACAGCACTCCTGAAACCTTGGGAGGTATAAATGGAAGGTCAATCCATTACTTTTTGCATGGATTAAGCTACAGCATATTAGCATGAGCGAACCTTGGTTCACTAGCATTATTGTACAGATGTATTGTACTAAACAGTAACAGAATACGAATGTTTAGATATCGAAATTATCGAAGCATTTCTAGGCTTTATCGTAGCAGAGCGATCAATATGAAAAATAAACATTTTCAGTGCCACTGCTCATGTAAAACTCAAGTCAATCTGTGGCCTGTTCAATGCACATCTATCAAATGTTGTAGCATCATTTTAGGAAAATCTGTAATTAATCCATCAATGCCGCAGTCACGTAAATGTTTGGCGCGCTCGATGTCATTTACCGTCCAGACACTAGTGGCTAAATTCGCTTGTTGTGTGGCTTTTAACAAGTCATCGGTTGCCAGTTGGTTCATCCAGCCGATTTGGCAACAGTCGTATTTGAGCGCTTGTTCAATCGCAAGATGTTGAATATCGTCTTCAATCAATAAGCCACGTTTAAATGTTGAGTGTTGATCTTGGAGTGCTTGTAGGATTTTAAGATCAAAACTGGTGATGACCGCACTGTGTTCAAAGCCTCTAAGTTGCTGTGTGAGATGGTGTGTTAGTCGTTCCGCTTCAGCTTGTGTTTCTACAGCTTTGACTTCAACTTCAAGATGTTCAAAGTCCTGCATAATCTGGAGTGCTTGTCGTAGTGTTGGGGTACTTTGCTTTTCCCAGTCTAGCCAAATATGTGCTTGGTTATAGCTATCGAGTTGTGTGCTGCTTAATGGGTAGAGCGCTTGGTCGATCCCAGTGGTTCGGAGCATGTTGTCATCATGCATAATGATCAGCTCATGGTCGTTGAGCTGACGAACATCAAATTCAACCGCACGTATGCCTAGATCATGAATATATCGAAAACCGCCGAGTGTATTTTCTGGGGCTTCGCCACGTGCACCACGATGTCCGATGATTCTCATATTGAACCTGATCTATATACGTCTTTTGCGTGATTGTAGCGCTAAAAACATCGGATTGGGGATAGATTCTAAGGTGGAAATATCAGATATGCGTAAATGCGATTCGTAATGGTTTGAGGTAGGACTGAATTTGAATGAAATGTTTCTGTGATATTTAGGATAAGAGATGGTAGTAGACGAGTTTTACGCTTGGAAAATGGTTTTGGTTTCTTTTCACAAAAGAAAAATAATATCAAAAAGTCTTCCAGTGAATTGATCACAGGAAGACTCTGAAAAAATCTATTTCGTTCTAAAAACTTAGAATCGTTTAAATAGTTTCATTGATATTTTTTTGCCAAAGTACTTCCGAGCCACCTTCAGCACGCTGTAAAGCACGCGATGCAACAAAAAGCCAATCAGATAAGCGGTTGAGTAACTGTAGTGCGGTGCTTTGAATATTTTGATCACGAGTGTGCACCGACATTAAGCTACGTTCAGCTCGGCGACATACCGCTCGTGCTTGATGGGCATAGCTACATGCTAAAGAACCTGAAGGTAAGATAAATTCTTTAAGCATAGGTAAGTCTTCATTCATACGGTCAATTTCTTGTTCAAGAAACTCAATACAAACCGGTTGAAGCAAGTGATAGTTTGGAATACACACTTCACCACCTAAGTCGAAAAGCCAATGTTGAATGAGGCTTAAGCTTTTGTCCCATGTGGCTTTGTCTGTGATTTGGCTTGCATTAATTTGAGCACGAAGTACACCAATTGTTGAATTGAGCTCATCGACATCACCAAGTGCGGTAATTCGTAGATCATCTTTAGTTACACGTGATCCATCACCCAGACCTGTGGTGCCTGAGTCGCCAGTACGGGTATAAATTTTACTTAAACGGTGGCCCATAACTTTTCCTTATGTTGAAATGAAAAAAAAAGGATAATGCCGATCAAAACATTATCCATAAACTGCGCTGTTTTAAATTGTTTTTTGAGTCTTTACATTAAATTAATAACGGAAAGTGACTCCGGCGGTAGCAAGGCGACCGCCATTCACATAATAGTATCCGCTACCATAAGATGTCGTTTTGTATTCAACATCACCAATATTCTGAATATTTGTAAATAATTTAACGTTAGGATTTACATTCCAGAATGCATTTACATCAACAGTAGCATATCCAGAAATTGTACTATTTTTGGGTCTAGATTTAGCTGAAAGTGATGCACTAATGCCATACACTTCATTTTGTAGTCCTGATGTCAAAGTCAGACTTTGGCGTGAACGGCGAGATATATCTTTATCAGTTTCTTTGTCTTTTGGTTGTACATAAGCATATGAAAGATTGGTAAATAACTCATCTTTTGCCCAATCAAGGTTAAACTCGCCACCTGTAAATGTTGCTTTTTTAACATTGTATAGGCGACCTTCATATGTAATTGGATCGGTTACATAAGTAATCAGATCATCAACTTCATTTCGGTATGCAGATAAGCCCATTGTTAAGTGATCTGTAAGTTGTTGGTCGAGACCAATTTCATATGAAATACTTTCTTCTGGTTTCAACTCAGGATTCCCACCCCAGCTTAATGCATATAAGTCATTATTCGTTGGAGCGCGGAAAGCAGTACCAATATTGGTATAAATACTAGTAGCTGGTAAAATTTGATAACGTGCAGCAGCTTGTCCTACTGTATGAGTCCCAAATGTCTCATGATCTTCTACACGGACACCTAATTGGGTGTGTAGTTTTTCGGATTGGTATTGGTGTTGAACAAAATAACCTGTACTTACAACGGTTTTATCGTAGTCGACAATACCAAAAGAACTTACAGAAAAGACATCAGATTTAATATTTTTTGTTGCAATTCCTGCCAAGAGATTCTGAGTAGAGCTAAATTGCCATTTACTATAAAGTTCAGCTTCTTTTGTTGTATTGTAGATTGCATCATGAGAATCATTTTGCTCAAGTTCATCTTTGAATTGAGATAAGCGAGCATGAAGTGCAAAGTTATCGCTTAGGTTTATACGACCTTTCACATTAATGATTTCATTTTTAAAATCTTGCGAGATATTTTCTAAGCCTATGACGTTCCAATCATTATCATATATACCATCAACATAAGTTGAATTACCTTGGTTTTCCGAATAATCAACAGAAGCCGCATATAGTTCTTTTTCTACACCGAATTTTGCACTAAAACCCTTTTGATCATAGGCTCCTGCATTGACTTGAGCATCTTTGAAGTCTGTAACTTGTGTACCATCAGATTCTAAGCGTTGTCCACGAATTTGTGCATAAATTCCATTCTCAGCCAAATCTGCACCAATGACAGACTTATAGGTATTATGCTCACCGATTTCACCAGTTACAAAAGCCCCAGTTTTTTCTGGTGTTTTGGATACGAGTTGTACTACGCCACCAATTGCATCTGTTCCATATAATACAGAGGCTGGACCTTTGAGTACTTCAATTTTTTTAATATCAGTGGTATCAATGAATGAGAGTGAAGCAGAACCTGCAGAGCCAGTATTTAGACGAACACCATCTCGTAATACAAGAGTATGAGTATCGTTTGTTCCACGCATATAGATAGATGCAGTTTGACCATAACCGCCATATTGCATCATATCGATAGAAGCATCACTCATGAGCAAATGTGGTAATTCTGCAATAGGAGATTGTTCAACAATTTGTGGTTCAATAATAGAGATTCTTGAAGGAACGTCTTTAATCTTTTCTTCAGAACGTGTTGCAGTTACAACGAGTGTGTCTAAAGAAGCATTAACAACATTCGTATTGTCTTGTGCAAATGCTGTTGCGGAGAAACCCATCGCAATAGCGATTGCGCCCACTAAAGCTGTAGGCTGAAATAAATTTGGCATGCTGGCTCCATACATTCACCCCCCGTGAATGATTGAGTTAAATGGCGCAATAAGCAGGTCTCCGGACTTAAATATAAATATTGCGAACAATATTGGTATATCCATCTTCCCACACGAGTGCAGTGATGTAAGTGTAAACACTTATAAAGATATACGTTTCGTTTTACCGTTGCGGGGGCAGTGTTGGACTCTCACCAACTTCCCTAAAGCATAGTGCTCAGACTTATTGCATTTGGGCGAAGTATAAGGTTTGTATGCGAATTAAACAATCTATGTAAAGATTTTTCAGGATGAACTTTACGCAAGGTGAAAAAATTGCATTACAATGATTCGCCCTGTTATTTATAGATCAGCTATAAATAGGGTTGAGCCAGAGTCATAACCTATGCGAACCCGTGCCAAAATTTGTGGAATTACCCGTAGCCAAGATATTCAAGCTGTGGTCAATGCTGGGGCTGATGCGATTGGTTTTGTATTTTTCCCGCCTAGTCCACGTCATGTCAGTGCAGCTCAAGCTAAAGAATTGATTCGATATGTGCCTGCCTATGTGCAAACTGTTGGGCTTTTTGTGAATGCAACTGCGGATGACATTGCCGATGTGTTAAAACAAGTGGCACTGGATATTATTCAGTTTCATGGTGATGAAACACCAAAAGACTGTCAGGCAATTGCGGCACAAGTAGGACGTCGTTGGTATAAAGCCATTCAGGTGAAACCTGAACTGGATGTGGTTGCAGAAGTTCAACGCTTCCAACAGGCCGGGGCAAGTGCAGTGCTCTTAGATGCATGGCATCCTGAACTGAAAGGGGGAACAGGACACAGTTTTGACTGGTCACAATTCCCTAAGCTCGATATTCCTTTAATTTTAGCTGGTGGTTTAACCCCAACTAATGTTGAAGACGCTATAAAGACGACTGGGGCTTATGCTGTAGATGTCAGCGGAGGCGTCGAATCCGCTAAAGGTATAAAAGACCAACAACTTATAGAAAACTTCATGCAAGGAGTCCATCGTGGATCAGCAAAGTAATGTGATTGACTATACCCAATACCCAGATGAACGTGGGCATTTTGGTATCCATGGCGGACGTTTTGTGTCAGAAACTCTAATGGCAGCATTAGAAGACTTAGAAAAGCTCTATTTCCGTATGAAGGATGATGAGCAGTTTCTGGCAGAATTCGACCGTGACCTCGCCTATTATGTAGGTCGTCCTAGTCCTTTATATTATGCTGAGCGATGGTCGAAAGAATTGGGTGGTGCGCAAATTTACTTAAAACGTGAAGACCTCAATCATACAGGTTCACATAAAGTGAACAACACGATTGGTCAGGCTTTATTGGCAAAATTGTCGGGTAAAAAACGAATTATTGCTGAAACTGGCGCAGGTCAGCACGGTGTTGCAACGGCTACGATTGCAGCGCGTTTAGGGCTTGAATGTGTGGTATTCATGGGTGCAGAAGACGTGAAACGTCAAGCCATGAATGTCTATCGTATGCGTTTACTCGGTGCGACCGTTGTGCCTGTGGAAAGTGGCTCTAAAACATTGAAAGATGCCATGAACGAAGCAATGCGTGATTGGGTGACCAATGTTGATTCAACTTACTATGTGATTGGTACAGTTGCAGGCCCGCACCCATATCCTCAATTGGTTCGTGATTTCCAATCGATTATTGGTCGTGAAGCTCGCAAACAAATTCAGGAACAAGCAGGGCGTTTACCTGATGCCTTGGTAGCATGTGTAGGTGGTGGTTCAAATGCAATGGGCTTGTTCTACCCATTCTTAAACGATGCTGATGTGAAAATGTACGGTGTTGAAGCTGCAGGTTATGGCATTGAAACGGGCAAACATTCTGCACCGTTAAATGCTGGTCATGTTGGTGTATTGCATGGTAACCGTACATATTTGATGTCTGATGAACAAGGTCAGATCATTGAAACCCATTCGATTTCAGCAGGTTTAGATTATCCAGGTGTAGGCCCTGAGCATAGTTTCTTAAAAGATATGCACCGCGTGGATTATGTGCCAATCAATGACAATGAGGCTTTACAAGGTTTCCGTGATTTAACCCATATTGAAGGGATTATTCCAGCACTGGAAAGCTCTCATGCCATGGCCTATGTGACTAAACTTGCGCCAACCATGTCTAAAGACCAAATTATTATTGCGACTGTTTCAGGCCGTGGTGATAAGGACTTAATGACTGTGGCACGTATTGATGGCGTAGAAATGGTTGAGATGTAATTACTTCCTTGAAGCCTCCCCCATGTAGGGGAGGTTTTACGACTAGATTTAAAGAATCGTGTTGGGTGAAAGCTCAGCACGATTTTTTCTTATGTAGATAGTTTTGGTTCAAAAATGAGCGCTTAAGAGTTTAAAAATTAATATAATTATTTGATTCGAGGAAAGACTGTTTGCAATTGTTTGAGGCAGACTATTAGTTGAACTATACAGTTTCTGCGATATAGTGAACGAATTGATGATATGTGCCGAGTTTTGCAAACGGAAATGCCTTTGGTTACTTTGGGCAAAACCAAAGTAACATGACGAGCTCTGCAAATAAGAAGTACAAACTGTAAGACTCCGTCATGTACATTTTAATTTGAAAAGGAGTAAAACATGCCTAGCCTATTTATGGTCATGCTTGGTGGTCGTCATGCCCGTGCCAATACCGAAGTTCATGATGTTGTATTTGCAGTCGCTGACAGTTTAGAAGAGAGTTACCCGCAACTTAAAAATGCGTGGTTTGGTGAACAAAAAGGCTTACATATTGATGCTTGGACGCAAGTGAATGGTATTGAATGTCGAGGGAAAAAATATCAAATACAGTTTAGCGATGCACAGCCTCAAGTCACAGATGAAAAACTGTGGTTAATCAACTTGGGTGGCTATGACACACGTGAATTTGGTGAGTTACATCGTTATGTACTCGTCGTTGCCCAACATGCCTCAGAAGCCAAACAGCTTGGCAAACAATATTTTGATCAAAAGTGGCAAAAGCAACATACTGACCGTGTTTTAGATGTCGATGATTGTATTGCGATTGATTGTGTACATGGGCGTTATGTGGTTTTGGTTGAAGCTGAATTCGATGCAAACACATGGGAAAATACATATCTCATGTTAAATTAGGTTGGATTATTCCTAATTTTTTAAGTGATGTATTAAAACGAAAAGCAGGTTTAGCGAATAATTTGATGAAAAAACAAACTAAATACTTTTCACCTTTAAAATTATAGGCATAATAGGCTTATGGATATTAATTAACTTTTGCTTAAGGATAAAGCATCAATGGATTTGATACAGTCCAACGGACAACTACATTATGGTCGGTTTAGCGAACTTCCAAAAACCATTGATTTAAATAAGTATCAGTATAAAACCCCATATGGTGAAGTACTCACCGGTTGGCGGAAAAAGCTGAAATATAAGAAATTCAAGTTTTGTAGTATTCAACATGAGCATTACACCATTGGCTTAGCGATTGCTGATATTGCTTGGGCTGGCCATGGTTTTGTTTATATTTATGATCATCTCAAAAATGAAGTGCTTGAATGGAACGCCGTCAATTTTCTGGCGCGTAAAACTGTATTAGATGAACAGCCTTTATATAACCAAAGTGTGTTTGCAAACTCACCTTTTCAAATTGAAATCCAGCATGCCAATGGGGTGCGTTATGTTCAAGTCACCAAGTATGGTGAAATTAAGCTGAGCGCCCGTATTTTCTGTGCAGGCACTGATCCATTGAGTATGTGCAGTCCAACAGGGATTAATGGTTGGACTTATACCCAGAAACTGACCACCTTAGCTTGTGAGGGTTTTTTTACCAATAAAGCGGGGCAGATCATTCAGTTTAATGAGCGAACCTTGGCTGCGCTAGATGATACCTGTGGCTTCCTCCGACCAGAAACAGCTTGGTTTTGGCTTTCTTGCAGTTTTTGGGATGCACAGGGTAAGCGTATTGGTCTGAACTTAGCTTCTGGTGTGAATGAAAGTTTTGGCAATGAAAACTGTTTGTGGGTGAATGGAAAGCTCTACACCGTGAGTGATGTTCTGTTCCAAATGGAAGAAGAAGGGCGTTGGAGCATTCGCTCGCTAGATGAACGCTTAAATTTAACTGTGACTACGGGCTGGCGCCGTTTTGAAAACCTAAATTTGCGTCTCGTGGGCAGTCAGTTTAGTCAGTGGCAAGCCAAGATTAGCGGTACGATTCAGCAGGGTGATCAAGAGGTTGTTTTGCTGAATGAATATGGGCTGCTCGAACAGCACTATGCAAAGTGGTAAAAAGACTTGTGATAAGAAAAACCGGCATCATGTCGGTTTTTTCTTTTGTTATGTTTATGAATTTATTTTCCTGCTTGCCAAAAAGCTTCACCGGCTAAAATCGGGTCATGACTTTCTGCTAGGGTATCGATCCAAACATCGTACTGTTCAATCACAGGATGTTGATTGGGATGAAAGTCTTTCTTAAACCAATCGAGATATTGACCACGCATCCGAGACAGTATCCCTTTTTTCCCAAAGAACCAGGGCAGTCCTTTACGCATCATTTGCAAGCGTTGAATACGGTTAAAGCCATCATGTTTGAGCATGACATCTGCACGATAGGTGGTGAAACCAAACATCATCACCGTGGTAAAGGCCAATGCAAATAGACGCGTCGCTTCAGGCACATGTCCGACTTGTTTCATTACATCAAACGCGACATCACGGTGTTCCATTTCTTCAATTGCATGCCATGCAAATAAAGCACGAACATAGGGGTGGGCCTCAGCCAACGTGGCTTTATGGCTATAAAAAGTTTCGGCCATCAGTGCAGTTAAATGTTCTGCTGCAGCCGTCATGGCAATGTTGTACTGCGGAGAGCGTTTGCTTAATTCGAACTTAAATATTTTATTTAAACGCTGAATGAACTGATCGACAGGCATGCCTTGTTCTCGCATGACCTGATTCATTTTGTCATGGGCAATGCCATGCTGTGCTTCCTGCTTAATAAAATCGGTGACACGAGCCGCTAAGTTTGGGTCTGTAATTTGGTCCCGAAACAAACGCACACTTTGAATAAAATAGCGTTCTCCATCGGGGAAAGTGAGGCTGAGTGCATCAAACATGCGCGTCCGAAATGGGTCGCCGCCAAACCAAAAACGGGGCACTTCATCGAGCTTAAAATTGAGTTGGGTTCGCACAATCGGTTCAACAGGGGCTTTAACAATGGCATTCATTTTGTTTTACTTCATTTGCCTTGGATGATTGCAGTATGTCGGAGAAAATGCAGTTTGTTTTGACAGATATTGCCATTTTTTATACATTTTACGCCAATGTGAAAATATCGCATGTCAAATAGCGGGTGGGCCGTCATGCAAGAGTTACAAATCCCCAATGGTTATTTTCAGCTCTGGAATATGTATCTCATAGAGCAAGGAATTGATTTTCA
The DNA here is from genome assembly GCF_001592855.1 of Acinetobacter sp. BMW17. Lineage (NCBI taxonomy): Bacteria > Pseudomonadati > Pseudomonadota > Gammaproteobacteria > Moraxellales > Moraxellaceae > Acinetobacter > Acinetobacter sp. BMW17. The sequence continues at coordinate 19,148 of NZ_LSOD01000006.1, read as the reverse complement.
TCAACTCGATTTTTTAGCGCAATATCGGTATGAACTGGAGCATGTATTACAACTGCCAATCGATACCCAATCGCCATTTTCGTTCTTTCAAACGATTTTACAACTGACGCGAGAACAGTTGGATTGCCCTCAGTTGATTATGGAGATGGCAAAATTTATTCAACCTGAGCATTTTGGTGTTTTGGGCTATATGGCCACACGCAGTAATAGCGTGGCTGAAGCACTGAGTTATGTGATGCGCTTTAGTCGTTTGGTGATTGATGGGGCAGAAGTTAGTCCCATGCAGATGCAGCAAAGGGGCAATGAAATTTGGCTGACTTGGCCTTTTCTTAATGATAAATATGCTTCACTGAATGAAATGACCATGGCATCTATTGTGCATTTGGCCAAGAAAATTTTTCCCGATCAATTACAGTTCTTAAAAGTCCAAATGGCGCATCCAGCCCAGATGGCACAGTATCATTATCAAAAATTTTATGGCTGTGAAGTAAGCTTTAATCAAGCCTGCTATGCCTATGTGATGAGTGCGGACAGTTTGACTTTAAAATCGGGCTTTGCGGATCCTTCCTTAACGCAGCTTTTACTGAAACAAGCAGAGGTTGCAATTGCCCTCAAGCCTCGTTATGAGAGCGTATTACAACAGATTCATAGCGCCGTGGCTGATTATCTTAAAGCACATGCGGAAGCTCCTAAAATTGAACAGATTGCCAATGAATTACACCTGTCAACGCGGACCTTACAGCGTCAGTTGCAAGACTGGGATAGTTCATTTAAGCGGGTACTTGAGTCAGAGCGCATGAAGCGATGTGAATATTTATTACAACAAGGTTTGAGTTTAACTGAAATCGCCTTACAACTTGGCTATTCTGGGCAGTCAGCTTTAGCACGTGCCTATAAACAGCATAGTGGTCAGACCTTATTGCAGTTGAAACGACAACTGAAATAACAGCAGGCATAAAAAAAGCGCCTTCGGGGAGGCGCTGAAATGTATGCAATGATCAGACTGATTTTAGTTGTGGAAAACGGAATGCAATTGCAAGGATGGCAAAGATCGCCAGTATCCAACAGTAGTAAATGCTGCCGATGAGTTCAATTGGCGAAAGCTTTGCAATCGAGCAGGCCAAGAGAAGCTGTGCGCCATAGGGAATAAGCCCTTGTACAACACATGAAAAGATATCGAGCAAAGCGGCTGCACGTTTTGGGTCTACGCCATATTCTTTAGCGACTTCGCGCGCCATATCGCCCGATAAAATAATCGCTACAGTGTTGTTGGCCACAAAAATGTTGGAAAACACCACTAAAAAGCTCACTCCGATTTCACCTGCGCGCTCACGACCAACTTTAAATAAACGGGTGAGGCTGTAAATGCGTTGAATAAGCCAGTCGAGTCCACCTTCTTTTTGCATAATGGTCGAAAGACCGCCCAAGAACATCGACAGTAAAGCGACTTCAAACATACCAACAAAACCATCATAGATGGCTGTGTTGAGTTGAATGACCGTAAATTCTGGCTGTGCAATCAGTCCCATCACCCCAGAGAGCACCACACCGACTGTAAGTACCGCAAGCACGTGTAAACGACTGAAGGCGAGGAAAAACACCACCACATAGGGCAATACTAGCCAAGGATTAAAGTCTTTGGATTGAATGATTTCGGTTTGATGGATGCTAAAGACATAAATCGCGATCGTGATTAAAGCCGCAGGTACTGCAATCCAGACATTGACGCGAAACTTGTCTCGAAGTTGAACTTTTTGACTGGTGGTGGCTGCAATGGTGGTATCCGAAATCATCGACAGGTTATCACCAAACATCGCACCGCCCACGACCGCACCTATGGCATAGACAGCAGCAATATCGGTGGCTTGAGAGAAACCAAAGGCAATCGGTGCACAGGCCGCAATGGTGCCCATCGAGGTGCCCATTGCTGTTGCAATGAACGCTGAAATAATGAATAGCATGGGCAGCACAAAGGCTGGTGGAATCGCAGACAAGCCCATTTGCACTGTGGCATCGACACTACCAATGGCGCTGGTGGTACTGGCAAATGCACCTGCCAGCATGAACACCATGAACATCAAGATGAGGTTCGGGTGACTTGCACCGCGCAGAAAGGTTTCGATGCCTTGATTCAGCTCACCGCGATAAATCAATACCGCCAAAATAATGGCAGGAATGGCCGCAACAGGCGCTTTCATTTGATAGAACGCAAACTCGGTTCCAATCACAGAATGGTAAATACCACTGCCTAAGAAAATGGCTAAAAAAACAATAAGCGGTAACAGCGCAAGCGCACGTGCTTGCACTAAACCTGAGTTATCGGTGGTCATAGGAGATAGGGAAATGAAAGAATGTGCGTAGTATAATGCAGGTTTTGCTATTTCATAAAACTTTAAATGTAAAAGCTAAACCGCCTATTTTTATCATTTTTTTGCAAATAAAAATAAGTTTATCTAAAACTTAGACATTTTGGTATTTCCTAAAATTAGGCATCTTTGATCATTGAGAAAAAAACCGAAATATCAGTAAATGGTGCTTTACGGTTGTTCTGAAAATATTTGACGAAAAATGAATTGGAACGCGAACGCGATGTGCTCTATTCAATGAGTAAAAAATAGCGTTACAATGCAGCGTCTTGTATTTTTACAAAGCCAACTCCTCAGTAGTTTTAATTTTAAACAAGTTAAGGAAAGCACAACCCTATGTCACGTTTAGCCACTCGTTTTGGACAGCTTAAATCTCAACAGCGTAAAGCTTTGGTTTCTTATGTTATGGCTGGTGACCCTCATCCACAGGTAACGGTTCCTTTGTTACATCAGATGGTCGAGGCGGGTGTAGATGTGATTGAACTCGGTCTTCCATTTTCAGACCCTATGGCAGATGGTCCTGTGATTGCCCTTGCTGCAGAACGCGCATTGGCAGGTGGTACCAATACCTTAGATGCTTTGAATATGGTCAAAGAGTTCCGTCAAAAGGATCAAGAGACCCCAGTCGTATTGATGGGTTATCTGAATCCTGTTGAAGTCATTGGTTATGAAAAGTTTGTATCGACTGCGCATGCATGTGGTGTCGATGGCATTCTACTGGTGGACTTACCACCAGAAGAAGCAGCAGAGCTTGATGTTGTATTGAAGCAATTTGATATGGATCAAATCTTTTTACTAGCGCCAACCTCAACGGACGAACGCATTAAACATGTGGTGAAACAAGCGAGTGGTTTCATCTATTACGTGTCTTTAAAAGGGGTCACAGGTGCAGCAACTTTAGACGTTGCTGAAGCTGCAAACCGAATTGCAAAAATTAAAGCAGAAACAGATATTCCTGTCGGTGTTGGTTTTGGGATCAGTGATGCGACATCTGCCAAAGCAATGGGCGGAGTGGCTGATGCTGTGATTGTTGGTAGTGCTTTTGTTAAGCAATTTGCAAGCTTAGCACCAGAACAAGCCGTGGTTGAAACGGTTAATAAAGTCAAGGAGCTTCGAGCAGCGCTCGATGAGTTAGTATGAGTCAAGATGTTAAATCAGGGAAAATCCTAAGCCCATCGACGCCATGGACTGAACGTGGTGTACCCGGTATTCAAGTACCTGATGAGCAAACCTCACTCAAGGCGACGTTTACAGAACCAACGATTGAATGCCCTGAGTGCCATGCACTTGTTACACGTACTGCAATGTCATTTAACGCGTATGTTTGCCCTCAGTGTGATGAACATTTGCGTATGAAAGCCCGTGATCGTTTGAATTGGTTCTTTGACCAAGTGCAAACAGAGTTGGGACAAGAATTTAAAGCCAAAGATCCGTTGAAATTTGTCGACTCAAAGCCATATCCAGCGCGTATGAGTGAAGCACAGACCAAAACAGGTGAAACTGAAGCCTTGGTGGTGATGCAAGGTTTACTTAAAGGTATTCCTTTGGTTGCCTGTGCCTTTGAATTTGACTTCATGGGTGGTTCAATGGGTACGGTTGTTGGTGACCGTTTTGTGCAAGCGGCTGAAAAAGCCATTGCGGACAAACAACCTCTGATTTGCTTTGCTGCTTCGGGCGGTGCACGTATGCAAGAAGGCATGTTGTCTTTGATGCAAATGGCGCGTACATCAGCAGCCATCCAAAAAATGAAAGACGCGGGTCTGCCATATTTGGTGGTGTTGACGCATCCTGTTTATGGTGGTGTAACGGCATCTTTAGCGATGCTCGGTGATGTACATATTGCAGAGCCGAAAGCGATGATTGGTTTTGCTGGTAAACGCGTGATTGAACAAACGGTACGTGAAAAGCTAGAAGAGCCGTTCCAGCGTGCGGAATACTTGCTTGATCATGGTGTAATCGATCAAATTGTTCACCGTCACGCATTACGTGATACAGTTTATCGTATTGTCGCGAAACTGATGAATTTGTCTTGAACACAGCACCACTTGCAACAGACTCTTTAGAAACATGGCTCGATTATTGGGGCCATGTTCACGTTACGGGGATTGATTTAGGATTGGAACGGGTCATTCCTGTAGCTGAAAAGCTCGGTGTGACGCGTCCCGATGCTAAAGTTTTAACCGTAGCGGGAACCAATGGAAAAGGTTCGACCACCACCACACTGGCTGCCATTTTAAATGCGCAAGGCTATAAGGTGGGACTGTATCAGTCACCACATATTTACCGTTTTAATGAACGGGTTAAATTGCGTGGTGTAGAGGTCGATAACCAAAGCTTGGTCAATGCTTTTGTACAAGTGGATCAAGCGCGCCGTGATTGTGATTTAAGCCTCTCGTTTTTTGAGGCGACTACACTCGCGGCTTTTGTCATTTTTAAAGACCAAGCATGTGATGTTTGGGTGCTTGAAGTGGGTCTAGGTGGTCGCTTAGATGTGGTCAATGTAATTGAACCCGATGTTGCGGTGATTACCAATATTGGTTTAGACCATACTGACTGGTTGGGCGATACCATTGAAAAGATTGCTTTTGAAAAGGCAGGTATTATCCGTCCCAATATTCCTGTGGTGTTTGGCGGCTTACAACAAATCCCTCAAGCGATTATCGATAAAGCGGATGCTTGTGCTGCAAAACTTTATGCAGTGAATCGTGACTATTTTTATCAACGCAGTGAGCATGGTCAGTCGTGGATGTTTGCATCCTCTGGTACAACCTTAAAATTACCGCAGGGTGCACTCGCTGTTGAAAATATTTCAACAGCCGTTGCTGCTGTTTTATTGAGTGGTTTAACGGTTACTCAAGTGGCTATTTCTGAAGGAATTCAAAACGCAAAATTGCAAGGTCGTTTTGAAATTCGCCAAATACAGAACAAAACAGTGATTTTTGATGCAGGGCATAACCCGCATGGTGTTGCTTTTTTATTAAATCAATTGCGAAATTTCCTAAAATACAATAAACAGTACACTGAAGTAGTCAGTGTTTTCTCGATGTTGGCAGATAAAGATGTGAAATCTGTCACAGAGTTATTGAAAGACTCCATACAAACGTGGAAAATTGCGGCATTAACGGTCCCGCGTGCAGCTCCAATTGAACAATTGGATCAAGCGCTGCAAGGGCAACATGTGCAGCACTTTGACAGTGTGAAATTGGCTTTTAAATCAGCGCTCGACGAAACAAAGAATAATCAGCTGATTTTGGTATGTGGTTCATTTCATACCTTAGAAGCGGTATGGGAGTATTTGGAAGAATGTCAATGAATAGCAAACAACGTTGGATGGGTGGCGTTGTTTTATTAGGTGGTGGTGTCCTTTTGGCGGCATTACTGCTTAAAGGCAAAGAAGAAATACATCAAAATAATATTAAAACACCAGAGCTAGTCACACAAAATGTGCAACGTAATGCCGAAGGTGAGTTGGTTCAACTTCAGCCGTTAACGGTTGATGTCGAAACAGAAAAGCGTTTACTGGAACAACAACGTGTAGCACGTGAAAAATCGGTTGCTGAACAAGAAGCTCGTGCGGCCGAATTTTTAGCAATGCAACAGCAAGCCGAAGCAGATGCTGCGCGTAAAGCAGCGGAAGAATATGCCGCGTTGAATGCACACCGTAATGCTGCACAGCAAAGCTCGGACAACATTCCACCAGAATTGGTTGAAGATGAAAAAGCCAAGCAACAGCGAATTGCTGCGGACAAAGCGGCTGAAGTAAAGAAGTTGGAACAGCAAAAGCTGCAAGCGCGTACTGAAGCTGAAAAAGCAGCGGCTGCAAAAAAACTGGCTGAGCAAAAAGCCTTAGCAGAAAAGCAAGCACTTGAAGATAAAGCTAAGCGAGAAGCTGAGGCTAAACGTAAAGCAGAAGATGAGCGTAAGGCTGAAGCGAAAAAAGAAGCTGAACGTAAAGCAGATGCTGAGAAAAAAGCGGAAGATAAACGTAAGGCAGATGAAAAGCGTAAAGCTGATGAAGCAAAGAAAAAGGCGGAAGCTGAAAAAGCACGTGATTTGCTTGAACATGGCGATAAGCAGTGGATGGTACAGGTGGCATTGGCTGCCAATGAAGCCAATGCGGATGCACTGGCGGCGAAACTTCGTGCCAAGGGCTATAAGGTCACTAAAAGTCCAACCTCTAAAGGCGTACGGATTATGGTGGGGCCATCTAAAGACCGTGATACTGCCGATGCAGCCCGCAAGAAGATTACTGCAGATGCGAGCCTGGGTATGAAGTCCGCATGGGTGATTGACTGGGTGCCACTCGACAAACGTTAAGATCGGGTTAAAACCAATTGCCTTCACTAAGATGGATTTAACAGTTGCTGTTGAATCCATTTTATATTTTCAGGGCTGAATAATGGCTCAATATTTTGCCAAATTGGATGAAAACCATAACCGCCATGTTTCATCTCAGCCAAGGCATCAGCGGTAGACCAGTTTTGAAAGATAATGCGGTACATAGCCACACTCGCACCTGTACGGTCTGAGCCATGGTAGCAATGCAGTAAAACTTTTTGCTGGTTTTGCTCCGCATGTTGAATTTGCTGCATCACCTTTAATAAATCTTCTCGGTCAATCGCCCATGTATGAATCGGGATATGTACCAGTTCAAACCCTTGGTTGGACAGTTTTTTCAGGTCTTGATTGTGTGAGCGTAAATTAATAATCACATCAATTTCTTGTGCTTTTAAACTCGGAACTAAATCTTGATCGGGTTGCTCACTACGAAAAACAGTTTCACTGATTTGATAGAAATTATGCGCAGGTTGGATCGACTGTCCCCAGTGTTGTGGACGCTCGGTCTCGGGCAGCGCAGGCGTAGTCATACAGCCAGAAACACTGATACACAGAGAAAGCATAACAAGATATTTGGTCATAGGATCAGGCTCTGATGGTGTGAAAGTTCAACAGGGTCATGCGCACAAAAGATTTCGATACTTGGTTCAGACTGTGCCAATTTTTGAATCTTATGCAGGTTGCTTAAGCGCTGTGCATTATCTTCGGCAAAAAATACTTCCAAGGTATTTAAGCTACGAAGTTTATTTTGAGGGTTAAGCTCTAGGTGGGAGTAGTAGGCATCTCCGCAGAAGAGTTTCCAACCCTGTTGGGTTTTAATGGCAATGCCACAGTGACCTTCAGTATGCCCAAACAGTGGAATCAAAAGAATCTCATTATGAAATAAGTCAAACCCTTGTACTTGAGTCAAATTAAACCATGCGTCACCGTGAATCGGCTCAATAAAGTGCCAATGGCGATGCTGCTGAAATTGTTGTGTTTTATAACGGGCTTTATTTTTGAATGATTTCAGGTTTTGTGCCGCATTATATTCGTTAGACAGGATATGTACTGTTGCATTGGGAAAGTCGGAAATACCCCCCGCATGGTCAAAATCCAGATGTGAAACCAAAATGTGTTTGACATCCTTTGGGCTAAAGCCAAGTTTTTGGATTTGTGCAATGGCTGTTAATTCTAAGTTTTGTTCAATTTTTCCAATTCGAGCCACCAACTGCCCCAAACGCTGTTTGGTGTGTAGATAGTCCTGTATGCCTAAGCCCGTATCAATCAGCACCAGCCCTTGATCTGTTTCAACCAAAAGACAATGGCACACGACCTTAGCTTGAAAACCTTTTTGACCAAAGAGTGGGGCACACACTGGACACATGGTGCCGCAATGTAAATGGTGAATGTTATAGATCATAAAGTCATTTTTATCGTATTGTTTTGACTGTTATAGCGGAAGATTTTAGTTTTAACAGTTTGATTTTGTTAAAGAGTCATGCATGCCTGCTTTAAGCGGAAAAAAGCCTGTCGATTGACAGGCTTTCAAAAGTTCAAACCCGGCTCGTCATTGGAGTTTGAAACGATCATACAAGGTGACTCAGAGCGTATTTTTATGGGTTAGTCTCCTCTTTTGATTGCTTGAAGCTCGGTACCCTATTTTTGTTTTCAATGGAGCTGCTCGGTCAAAACCTCGGGCTTCACTTGTCTGCTGCCACAGCAGAATATTTTATCTTTGCTCAGGCTGTGGAGTCAGGCGTAAATACGGGGTAACTGCTTTATAACCTTTCGGAAAGCGCTGTGCGATTTCAGCTTCATCTTTGAGTGACGGCACAATCACCACATCTTCGCCTTGTTGCCAGTTCGCAGGAGTTGCAACTTTGTGGTGATCGGTCAGTTGCAGTGAGTCAATCACGCGTAAGATTTCATGGAAATTACGACCTGTTGATGCAGGATAAGTGATAATCAAACGGACTTTTTTGTTTGGATCGATAATCACTAAAGAGCGAACCGTTAATGTTTCACTGGCATTGGGATGGATAAAACCATATAACTCAGACACTTTACGGTCTTGGTCGGCAATGATCGGGAAGTTCACCGTGGTATTTTGGGTTTCATTGATGTCTTTAATCCAACCCTGATGCGATTCGACATCATCGACCGAGAGGGCAATGGCTTTTACTCCACGTTTTTCAAATTCATCTTTGAGTTTTGCAGTAAAGCCAAGCTCGGTCGTACATACTGGTGTGTAGTCAGCAGGATGTGAAAAAAGTACCCCCCAGCTATCGCCTAAAAATTGATAAAAATCGATTTCGCCTTCGCTCGAAGCCTGTTGGAAATTGGGTGCGATATCGCCTAAACGTAAACTCATGTTGAACCTCAAATTATCTTTATGTCTATGGAATGAACATCACTATGGCGCAATTTCTTATGCATGAAAAATAGTGTTTTATTATTTATTTATAAAAAATATTCATAATAGATCGGATAGCTGTTATGTATTTGGGTATGCCAAAGATGACCTCATTGTTGCTCTAGAGACCGCTTATTTGCATATTTGGTAATGGTGTTTAGACGAGATTATTTCTGCTTCTGAAGTGTATAACTTTATAGAATTGATCGCGCATAGGATCGGTTTATGATTGGCTATAATTCTTTTCATGATTGATTTGTAGTTGTTTCTTAAAGTAATTTCACAGAGTATAAAAAACTTGAGTATTCGAACAATGAAAAAAATAGGGATAGCCCTGACTTTAGTGTTATGGGGACTGGAAGTAACCCATGCGCAGAATGGTGGGCAATTGAAACAAGCCCAAGTGAGTACTGCTCGTCAAACGCCACAACAAATTACAGATCAATATCTAGCATCTCAAAAAAGCCTTACACAGCGTAAAGCCACCCTTTCACAAGCTCTCGAGCGTGAGTTGGCTCAAAGTCAGAATACGAATGCGAGTAATGTCTATAATATTACCTGCGTACAGCTCGTTCCGATTCTCACCGCGATGCGGGTCAATGATGAACAACTCTTGGGTTTTCTACAGAGCATGAATCCAAATCAACCCAACAACGGGGTGAAAGCTTCGCTGCGGCAAAATCAAGCGCTTGAAAGCAAAACCTTGAACAACTGCAAACAATTAAAGTCACTACTTTAAAAAAGACTGTTGAATCCTGATGAGTTCGGATGAAATCTCTATGTCGGCTGTTTAAAATTTGTTACATTAGTTTGCCTTAGATTCGACGGGCTAGAAACAATGAATAGATTTTTTAAATGGTTTTGTGTAAAGCCCTTGTACTTCAAATTTCTAGCACCATAATAACGACTAAGAAAACATATTCATTTGACAAGCAAGATTTAGAGAGTCTATTCATGTTGGCAAGTCTGATCGGAGGAATCTTCGGTACCAAAAATGAGCGCGAACTCAAACGCATGCGTAAAATCGTAGACAAGATTAATGCGCTCGAGCCGACGATATCCGCTCTTGGCGATGCAGACTTATCTGCAAAAACTGAAGAATTTAAACAACGATATAACAAGGGCGAAAGCCTCGATAAATTACTCCCAGAAGCATTTGCCGTCTGCCGTGAAGCAGCTAAGCGTGTCATGGGCATGCGTCATTATGATGTACAGTTGATCGGTGGTATTACCTTACACGAAGGTAAAATTGCAGAGATGCGTACAGGTGAAGGTAAAACCCTGATGGGTACCTTGGCGTGTTATTTAAACGCGATTAGTGCTCAAGGTGTTCACGTCATTACCGTGAATGACTACTTGGCACAGCGTGATGCTGAATTAAACCGTCCGCTGTTTGAATTTTTGGGTTTAAGCATCGGGATTATCTATTCCATGCAAGATCCAACAGAGAAAGCTGAAGCCTATCGTGCCGATATTACCTACGGTACCAACAACGAATTTGGCTTTGACTATCTACGTGACAACATGGTGTTCTCGCTTGCTGAGAAAAAGCAACGTGGTTTGATCTATGCCATCATCGATGAAGTTGATTCGATCTTAATTGATGAAGCGCGTACGCCTTTGATTATTTCAGGCCAAAGTGATGATTCTTCACAGTTATATGCCGCAATCAACAGTATTCCGCCCAAGCTGCATGCGCAGAAAGAAGAAAAAGTCGCGGATGGTGGTCATTTCTGGATTGATGAAAAACAACGTTCTGTTGAAATGACAGAAATTGGTTTTGAAACGGTTGAAAATGAACTGATTGAAATGGGCTTGTTGGCTGAAGGTGAAAGCCTGTATTCATCAACCAATTTGAACTTGGTTCATCATGTTACTGCCGCCATTCGTGCGCATTACTTGTATCAACGCAATGTGCATTACATCATCAATGATGGTGAAGTGATCATTGTCGATGAAAACACAGGACGTACCATGCCAGGTCGTCGCTGGTCTGAAGGTTTACACCAAGCAGTTGAAGCAAAAGAAGGCTTAGAAATCCAGCCTGAAAACCAAACGCTTGCAACCACAACCTTCCAGAACTATTTCCGTCTATACAAAAAGCTTTCGGGTATGACCGGTACTGCCGATACTGAAGCTGCGGAAATGAAAGAAATTTATGGTCTAGATGTAGTCATCATTCCGACGCACCGTCCAATGGTTCGTCTCGATCAAAACGATTTAATCTATTTAAATCGTAATGGTAAATACAACGCGATTATTCAAGAAATTCAACGCGTGCATGAGTCTGGTGTAGCCCCAATTTTGATTGGTACAGCAACGATTGAAGCTTCTGAGATTCTTTCTGATAAATTGCGTGATGCAGGCATTCAGCATGAAGTGTTAAACGCAAAACAACACGAACGTGAAGCAGATATCATTGCACAAGCGGGTGCACCGCGTGCAGTAACTATTGCAACCAATATGGCAGGTCGTGGTACAGACATTCTGCTTGGTGGTAACTGGAAAGCTTTACTGGCAAAAATTGAAAACCCAACCCCTGAAGATGAAGCGCGCTTAAAAGCCGAATGGGAACAAAGCCATGAAATGGTATTAAGTTCTGGTGGCTTACACATCATTGGTTCTGAGCGTCACGAATCACGTCGTATTGATAACCAACTTCGTGGTCGTGCAGGTCGTCAGGGTGACCCTGGTGTGTCACGTTTTTACTTGTCACTTGAAGATGACTTAATGCGTATCTTTGCGGGTGATCGTGTTGTGGGCATGATGCGTGCGATGGGCTTACAAGAAGACGAAGCCATTGAGCATAAAATGGTGTCACGTTCGATTGAAAATGCGCAGCGTAAAGTTGAAGCACGTAACTTCGATATTCGTAAGAACTTATTGAAATACGATGACGTCAACAACGAGCAGCGTAAAATTATTTACTCGCAACGTGATGAAGTTTTGGCTGAAAGTACATTGCAAGATTACATCGAAGAGATGCAACGTGATGTGATGAAAGGCGTGATTTCTAACTATATCCCACCTGAGTCAATTCACGATCAATGGGATATTGATGGGCTTGAAAAAGCGTTACGTGAAGACCTCGCGATTGATTTGCCAATCAACCAATGGTTGGAAGATGACCGTCGTTTAGATGAAGAATCTTTGGTTGAGCGTATTACCGATGAAGTGGTACAGCGTTACCGTAGTCGCCGTGAACAAATGGGTGATGAAACTGCAGTTATGCTGGAGCGTCACTTCATGCTGAACTCGCTGGATCGTCACTGGAAAGATCACTTGGCGGCGATGGATTATTTACGCCAAGGCATTCACTTACGTGGTTATGCGCAGAAAAATCCTGAGCAAGAATACAAAAAAGAAGCGTATAACTTATTTGTAAATATGTTGGCGATTATCAAATCGGATGTTGTGACTGATTTATCTCGCGTACATGTACCAACGGCTGAAGAGCTGGCTGAAATGGAAGCTCAAAAGCAAGCTCAAGCTGAAGCAATGCAATTGAACTTGTCGCATGCAGACTTTGATGGTTTGTTGGCCGATGATCAAAGCCACTTCGCAGAAGTAGATGCACAGTATGAGCCAGTAGAAGAGTTTGCTGCACCTGCGAGTCGAAACGCACCTTGCCCATGTGGTTCAGGTCTAAAATACAAACAGTGTCACGGTAAAATCTAAACTGTGAACGAGTGAAAAAGCAGAACTTCGGTTCTGCTTTTTATTGGTATGACTGAAAAATTGACGTTAAGATCAATCCAAATACGATTCTGATTACAGCTAAAGCGTTGCATAATGTGAATAGCATTTGCAGTGTTAGGCATTAAATGCTATTTAGTTGCTCATCATCTAAACCTCTAAAGTGGAAAGACAATGAAAAAAGTATTAAAACCAATCATGATTGTAGCTTTAGCGCTTCCAACTTTTGCATTTGCAGATACCACTACCGCAGCTAAAGTTCAACAAGCGCGCGGTGCAACCACAGCACCTGCGGCACAAGCCAATGGCAATATTACGGTACAAAGTCCGCGTACAGGGATTCGTTATACCTTTGCTAATCCAAATCAACGCCCAGTGGTTCTGCAAACGGCTGCTATTGCTCCTGTAAATGCAGCAACAGTGAACCGTATTGTGGCTTCAAATCCAGCGCTTTCTCCTGTAAGCCAAGAAAATGCTAAACAAGCGCTTTTGTCTAGCTCAGCACAGCTTGCTTCAAATTAATCAAATGCTGCTGCATAAAAACCAATCTTCGGATTGGTTTTTTTATGTCAAAAATGAGTGTGCATTGAAAAGTTAAAGCAAACAAAGTCTTCTGCTCGATTTTTTCTGAAAATTCTAATAAGCTGTGTTTTTTCTAACAAATGAATTGGACGTTTAAAATGCCAGTAGGTGACGTATCAATGCCACAAATGCACGTGGTGAAAGGGGTGAGAATCGGAACGGCTGAAGCTTATGTGCGCTATCAGAACCGACGTGATCTTGTCATTTTCGAATTTGCTGAAGGAACGAATGTTGCGGGTGTTTTCACTCAAAATGCGTTCTGTGCAGCGCCCGTGCATGTGTCAAAAGCGCACTTACAAGTGGCGAATCCGCGCTACCTCATTATTAACACTGGTAATGCCAATGCCGGTACAGGCAAAACGGGCATGCTGAATGCTGAACGTACTTGTGCAAAATTGGCTGAGCTTGCTGGTGTTCAAGCAACGGAAGTATTACCGTTTTCAACAGGGGTGATTGGTGAACAATTGCCGTTGGAGCGTTTGTTAAATGGATTACAGCCTGCATTAAATAGTTTGAGTGCTGATGCTTGGGATGCTGCTGCTACTGGGATTATGACCACAGACACCACACCGAAAGGCGCATCTGAGCAATTCGAATTGGATGGCATCACGTATACCATGACGGGTATTTCTAAGGGTGCAGGCATGATTCGTCCCAACATGGCAACGATGTTGGGCTATGTAGCAACCGATGCACCTATCAGCCGCGAGTTGGTTCAGCAACTGTTGAGCGAAACGGTTAATGTTTCTTTCAACCGAATTACCATTGATGGTGATACTTCAACCAATGACTCCTGTATCTTTGCAGCTACGGGTCAAGCGGGTGGTGTTGAAATTAGCTCAACCCAAGATGCACGCTATACCGTAGTGCTAGATGTACTCACGCGTATGATGAAACGTCTTGCACAACTGATTGTGCGTGATGGTGAAGGTGCAACCAAGTTTATTACGGTTGCTGTTGAGGGTGGGTATGACACGCAAGAATGCTGTGATATTGCTTATAGTATTGCGCATTCACCTTTGGTTAAAACTGCGATTTTTGCGTCAGATCCGAACTGGGGACGTATCTTGGCTGCGATTGGTTATGCTGGGGTTAAAAATTTAGATGTTGAAAAAATCCAAGTTTGGTTAGATGATGTGCAAATCTGTAAGGATGGTGGCGCAGCTGCCGATTACACGGAAGCGGAAGGTGCTCGTGTAATGTCACAAGCTGAAATGACCATTCGTGTAGATCTAGGACGCGGGGCAGCGAAAGACACAGTGTATACCTGTGACTTATCTTATGACTATGTAAAGATTAATGCGGATTATCGCTCTTAATCTTAACAAGTGTAAAAAAAGCCTCCTTTGGAGGCTTTTTTTACCATAAGAACTTTTGAATGATTGGTCAAAAGCCGAGAAGCTATTTGGCCAATAAATTAAGTGCGGGACTTGCTTGCCGACAAGCATGAAGGGATGAATGAATGATGAACAATGCGACCAATTTAATTGCCAATGACGCAAAATCAATTGTGCAGGCGCATTTGGACCGTTTGGGTGAAACCAAAGACTCAAAGCTCAGTGAAGAACTGAAGCAAGAAAAATTTGCTTTAATCTTGGAAGAGTTGAAAAAGCGCGATGCGGTATTGGTAGCGCACTACTATTGCGATCCTGAAGTGCAGGAATTGGCCGAGTTAAGTGGTGGCTGTGTTTCTGACTCATTGGAAATGGCCCGCTTTGGTCGTGATCATCCAGCATCAACCTTGGTGGTGGCGGGCGTTAAATTTATGGGTGAAACCTCAAAAATTTTATCACCGAATAAAACCATTCTGATGCCAACTTTAGAGGCTACATGTTCTTTAGATTTGGGTTGTCCTGTTGAAGAATTCAGTCAGTTTTGTGATGCCCATCCAGACCATACAGTAGTGGTCTATGCCAACACTTCAGCAGCCGTTAAAGCCCGTGCCGATTGGGTGGTGACTTCAAGTTGTGCGGTCGAAATTATTGAGCATCTAGACAGTTTAGGTGAAAAGATTATTTGGGCGCCTGATCAGCATTTAGGCCGTTATATCCAAAAGAAAACGGGCGCAGACATGTTACTTTGGGATGGTGCATGTATTGTGCATGAAGAATTCCGTGCACGTGGCATCGCGCAAATGAAAGCGCTTTATCCTGATGCTGCGGTGCTGGTACATCCTGAGTCACCTGAGTCGGTGGTGGATATTGCTGATGCCGTTGGAAGTACTTCGCAACTGATTAAAGCTGCGCAAACCTTACCCAATGAGCGACTGATTGTGGCAACCGATCGGGGTATTTTCTACAAAATGCAACAAGCTGTACCGAACAAAATTTTGGTTGAAGCACCAACAGCCGGAGAGGGTGCAACCTGTCGTTCTTGTGCACATTGTCCATGGATGGCAATGAATGAGCTGGATGGTATTTTAGAGGTATTACAGCGTGGCGATCAGGAAATATTTGTAGACCCAGCACTTGCTGAGCGTGCGAAATTACCTTTAGATCGCATGTTGGATTTCAGTGCATCGCTAAAACGTTAAAATTTGTATAAAAAATGCCTGAAACGCTTGATTAATATACATTTGACGTGATTTTTTTATTTTTTTTTAATATAGGTGTTGACGTTATCAAGCGTCACGCCTAGAATGCACACCGTACCGAACGAGATGTTCGATACAAAAGCTGAGATGAATCGGAGCATAGCACAGCCTGGTAGTGCACCTGGTTTGGGACCAGGGGGTCGTAGGTTCGAATCCTACTGCTCCGACCAATTCTTCAAGGCAAGGTTATCCATAATACCTCGTATTATTGGTCATGCGCCTGTAGCTCAGTTGGATAGAGCATCCGCCTTCTAAGCGGATGGTCACAGGTTCGAATCCTGTCAGGCGCGCCATTAGGTAGCTTGGTATTAAGAATCGACACGTTATGGTGGATGTAGCTCAGTTGGTAGAGCCCTGGATTGTGATTCCAGTTGTCGCGGGTTCGAATCCCGTCATTCACCCCAACTTTAAAAAGTTGAAATCGGAGCATAGCACAGCCTGGTAGTGCACCTGGTTTGGGACCAGGGGGTCGTAGGTTCGAATCCTACTGCTCCGACCATTTATTGAAATGGTCGAGATAAAGATGCCGCGTTAAGCGGTTTTTTTATGCCTGAAATTTAGTAAAGTACATAAAAAAGCCTTCGTGACGAAGGCTAAAAATAAAACATAAATGTTTATGGAATAATAATAATATTCACACGACGATTCAGCGCTCGATTTTCCTCGCTGCTATTTTCTACCAGAGGTTGTGATGCACCGCGACCCATGCTCTGAATATTTTGAGTTTTAAACCCTGTTTCGATAAAAATCTGGCTAACCGTTGATGCGCGTTTCTCCGAGAGTGTTTGATTGTAGCTTGGGTCACCAATATTATTTGTATGTCCAACCACTTTAATTTTATTCAAATTATACTGCTGCAACTGTTTAGAAAGCGCTTCGAGTGCGGGTTTTTGAGAGGCTTGAATATCTGATTGGTCAAAGCCGAACAATAATTTTTCAGGCAGTCTCAGCGTCCAGCCTTCTTCGGTCAAGGTAAAGCCTTGTTTCTTCAGCATGCGCGCTTGTTTATAGTTGAGATGCCCTAAACTGAGACAGCCAGATAAAGCAGTGATAAGACCTGTGATAAGCATAAATTTGCAAACATGTTTTAACATGAGGGTTCATGATTAGGATTTATGCAAGGTGTGATATACCACCCTTGAGCTAAGTTTTTGGCTTTATACATGGCATTGTCTGCTTCAGCAATCAAATCTTCAGGTGTTGTTGCACATTTTGAGAAAGTAACGCCAATACTGAAACTAAAATGAATCTGTTGTTGATCGAAAGAAAACGGGGCTTTACTGCATTCGATTAGATGCTCGCAAATTAGTTCTAAATGATCATAGTGCTTTATATTGCGGAGCAGAATTGCAAATTCATCACCACCTAAGCGCGCAACCACATCGTGGCTTCGCACATTCTTTTTTAAGCGTTGGGCCATTTCTTTGAGGACGGCATCACCTGCTAAGTGCCCATAAAGATCATTAATGTTTTTAAAGTTATTGTTGTCGATAAAAAAGAGAGCGGTCTGGTTTTTCTCGGGGTGCTCAAATTGATTGAACAAAATATTGTAAAAATAATGACGATTCGGGAGTTCAGTTAACTGATCATGCAACGCTTGATGTGATAATTGAGAGTTTTCGCTTTGTAGCTTTTCATTGGTACGCTGCACCTTATCTAATAAATTATTAAATGCACCACTGATGACGCGAAATTCATAAATAGGGGATGATGGAAGACGTGCTTGATATTGAGTATCAAGATTAAGGCTTTCAACGGTATTGACCATGGGTTGAATCGAGTGCATCAGTTTTTGATAGGTTGAATGTACCAACCACAACATAATCAACAGGATGATAAAAATCCCAGCGGAGAGACAAATCAAGAGCTGAAAGAAAAAGCTCATGAGTTGAGTAGCACTTCCGTAAATGATCAATGTCCCGTACTGGTTATTTTGATGTTTGATAGTGCGTGTCACAGGGTGTTT
Organism: Acinetobacter sp. BMW17; assembly: GCF_001592855.1. Taxonomy (NCBI): domain Bacteria; kingdom Pseudomonadati; phylum Pseudomonadota; class Gammaproteobacteria; order Moraxellales; family Moraxellaceae; genus Acinetobacter; species Acinetobacter sp. BMW17. Next base: position 1,212 of record NZ_LSOD01000006.1, on the reverse strand, counting down.
AAAGAAGACCTTATCAAACAGATTTTCCATCCAAGCAAACTCAGGTGTAGGTTTGTATGCTTCGGCCAGTGGTTTCCCTTGTAGGTTGATGACTTGAATAGCGCGAATTGGATATTGCTGAATATGATTGTTCAGTGTTTGCTGTAGTGTAATAGGATCATTGAAAATGACAGCAGGTTGAATTTGCTCACTTAAGGTTGCGCTAAAAATATTAAGGCTTTGCTTGGCGTAGGTATTCATGGTGTAGATGGAAATCACCACGAAAATTAAACTACAAATTCCAAGAGTAAGAGTAAAAATCAGCAATTGAGACTGACTAAAAATTTTTTGTAGCGAAGTATTGGAGCTTTTACGAAACATTGACTTAAAGCTCCGTAGATTTTGCTAATAATAAAACACGTGGATCTACACGCGCTTGGGACTGGGATAGGCTGGCCAAGTTTACCTTAAAGGAAGTTCGCGTTTTATTTTGATATAAGCAAAATGCGCTACCTAATTCGCATTCAGTATTGTTAGAGCTAAAAGTTAGTGGAGCATCTTTTAGGTTATTTATAATATTTTGCTCTTCACGTGGTGTGTAGGTTGAGAAAAAAACAGCATTGCACATAACCTTATTTAATTCAGACAAACTGACCGCTTGAATTTGATACGCACTCTTGAGTTGCTGATTCACTTGAATGAACTGATTGGATAATTGGCTGTTATTTAAAATGCATAAAGAAATAGGATTGGGTGTATTCCAACGCACATAGCTCAAAATCGTCAACGTGGTTGCAGGGAGATTTAGTTGTGGCTGCGCCTGTACTTGAGAAATCATTAAGCAGGACAAAAGGGTTAAATAAATTTTGTATTTAAAAGCTGTCATTATTCATTTTGCTTGGCAGCGAAAGTGAGCTTATTTTAACGAAAAATAAACAGTGATGGTTAAAATTGCTTTAATAATCGACAAAAATCACATTTTTGACCAAAAAATATGCGTTTAAAATAAAATAATGAAAAAAGGTATTGCAAGGGATTAGAAATGCTGTAGAATGCACATCCATCGGCGGTGATGTTGATTAAAACTTGTTGAGAAACAAGGATTTAGCCCAAGCGGTAGAATCTGGAAGTCTTGAATAAGTTTAAAAATAATTAACAAAACCAGTTGACTTCTTCTTGAAAGAGAGTAGTATAGCCGACCTAGCTTGCTGATGACGAATCAGCAAGAAGATC
>NZ_LSOD01000059.1:0-902 GCF_001592855.1 Acinetobacter sp. BMW17 | reverse complement strand
AATTTGGTTTGATCCCAAGACTCAATGGTACGCTCAACCCAAAGGTAAACATGGTCGAAATCAAACTTATTCAGATACAGCCATCCAATGCTGTCTGATGATCAAATCCCTATTTCGATTGTCTTTACGCATGGTCACTGGCTTTGTGCAAAGTCTCATTCATCTTTGTAGATTAGATTGGACAGCACCAGACTATTCCACCATCTGCAGAAGACAAAAGCATATTGATATTGCAATTAACTATCAAAAAAGCAGTAATGGTCTCCAGCTACTCGTCGATTCTACTGGCTTAAAGTTTCTAGGCGAAGGTGAATGGAAGCGTAAGAAACACCAACCTGAATATCGTCGCCAATGGCGTAAACTTCATATTGGTATAGATGCTGAAACCCTTCAAATACGCGCTATTCAACTCACTACAAATAATGTGAGTGATTCACAAGTGCTTGGTGATTTACTCGATCAGATTCCACAAGATGATCAGATTGACTCTGTTTATACCGATGGAGCTTATGACACCAAGCAATGCCGTCAGGTCATTACAGATCGGCAAGCGCATGCGGTGATTCCGCCAAGAAAAAATGCGAAACCTTGGAAAGATACAAAGATCAGCTCGCTAGAGCGAAATGAATTACTTCGAACAGTTAAACGTTTAGGCAGGACACTATGGAAAAAATGGTCAGGCTATCATCGGCGAAGTTTGGTCGAAACTAAGATGCATTGCATCAAATTATTGGGGGATAAACTCAGTTCGAGAAACTTTCAAAGCCAAGTCAATGAGATGCATGCACGTGTAGCAGTATTAAATAAATTCACAGAGTTAGGCCGACCTCACACCCAAGTTGCCACTTAAATTTGAGTAGATATGGGAAATCTTAATTTTTAAATCTTTGTGCAACAAAGCC
>NZ_LSOD01000058.1:0-562 GCF_001592855.1 Acinetobacter sp. BMW17 | reverse complement strand
GTACGAGGCATAGCGAATAGTAAAATTGGGTTTGGCGATTTGATTTTACTACTTCGCTATTTTTTTAAGCTAAAAGTGTCAACACACCCTAATTGTTCGAAGTAATTCATTTCGCTCTAGCGAGCTACTCTTTGTATCTTTCCATTGTTTCGCATTTTTTCTAGGTGGAATCACCGCATGCGCTTGCCGATCTGCAATGACCTGACGGCATTGCTTGGTGTCATAAGCTCCATCGGTATAAACAGAGTCAATCCGCTCATCTTGTGGAATCTGATCAAGTAAATCACCAAGCACCTGTGAATCACTGACATTATTGGTTGTAAGCTGAACTGCTCGTATTTGTAGGGTTTTGGCATCTATACCAATATGAAGTTTACGCCATTGGCGACGATATTCAGATCCATGTTTCTTGCGTTTCCATTCGCCCTCACCTAGAAACTTCATGCCTGTAGAGTCCATGAGTAGATGCTGTTAGCGGCAGTGTAAAAATAACCCCCTAACGGCATTTAAAAACTGACCCCCTTGGTTAATATAGCGGTCATTTTGGACTGCTCAACATGTT
>NZ_LSOD01000057.1:0-779 GCF_001592855.1 Acinetobacter sp. BMW17 | reverse complement strand
GCTACTGAATGTAAGTCGCTGACCCATTATACAAAAGGTACGCAGTCACCGAACAAGTCGGCTCCCACTGCTTGTATGCATGCGGTTTCAGGATCTATTTCACTCCCCTCACAGGGGTTCTTTTCGCCTTTCCCTCACGGTACTGGTTCACTATCGGTCAGTCAGGAGTATTTAGCCTTGGAGGATGGTCCCCCCATATTCAGACAAGGTTTCACGTGCCCCGCCCTACTCGACATCATCATATAAGCCCTTTCGTGTACAGGACTATCACCCACTATGGTTGCACTTCCCAGAGCATTCCACTAGAACTTATATGACTTAATGGGCTTTTCCCCGTTCGCTCGCCGCTACTGAGGGAATCTCAATTGATTTCTTTTCCTAAGGGTACTGAGATGTTTCACTTCCCCTCGTTCGCCTCGTATGACTATGTATTCATCATACGATACCTGCCTTATGACAGGTGGGTTTCCCCATTCAGAAATCTCCGGATCACAGGATATTTGCCGCCTCCCCGGAGCTTATCGCAGGCTATTACGTCTTTCATCGCCTCTGACTGCCAAGGCATCCACCACATGCACTTAATTACTTGACTATACAACCCCAAACAGTCGTAGCACCTACAAGTAGTACTAGGACAGATCGATTGCTCGATCATACAGTTTGTTGCTCTGTGTACTTAAACACCGTACAGCTTCAATTCAATTCACATACCAAAACGCTTGATTCAGTTAATTTCGCTAGTAACTCATTTCTTCAATCTTCATCAATCAGTAATAAAT
>NZ_LSOD01000056.1:0-792 GCF_001592855.1 Acinetobacter sp. BMW17 | reverse complement strand
TAAATACTATGAACACTCAAAAGTAGCTCATAAATTTCGCTTTAAGAATCCCTTGTATTCCTTGGATGCCAGTCATATTGACCTGTCGCTTTCCCTATGTGAATGGGCCAAAGTTCACGACTCAAAAGCCAGCATGAAACTCAGTATAGGATTGAATCACAGCAATGATATTCCTGAGTTTGTTGCAGTTGAAAATGGCAAAGAAAATGACATGGTACAAGGCCGCAAATTCCAGTTTCCTGCTGGCAGCATTGTAGTTTTTGATAAAGGCTATGTCGATTACCAATGGTATGCAAATCTGACTGCTCAAAACATTGGATTTGTCACACGTTTTAGGCCTAAATCTGTGTATCAGGTGATCCAGCAACATCCAGTGCTTGAATCCAAAGGTATTCTAAAAGATGAAACCATTCAGCTGAATAGCGCACATGCCCTAAAAAGAAAAGCCCCAGTGTTAAGAAGAATTGAATATAGAGATCAGCAAAGTGGCAAGCACTTTAGCTTTCTCAGCAATAACTTTCATTTAGCCGCCTCCACCATTGCGGCGATTTATAAAGATCGTTGGAAAGTTGAGCTGTTCTTTAAGGCGATTAAGCAGAATCTCAAATTAAAAGCGTTTCTAGGCCGCAGCAGGAACGCAATTCAGACACAAATCTGGATTGCGATGATCGCCTATTTATTGGTGAGTTTCGCTCAACATTTAGGGAAAACAGGTTGGACAGTTCAACGTTTACTCAGAATAATTCAAGTGAATTTGTTTGAAAGAAGAACTTTAAAAGCTTTATTTTCACC
>NZ_LSOD01000055.1:0-811 GCF_001592855.1 Acinetobacter sp. BMW17 | reverse complement strand
AATATACTCAACAACTCAACACTTCGTGCTTCGTTCGTTTCCGTCTATCTCGTCGGTATGGGGTGCATTCTAGAGGATTTCTAAAGCTTTGCAACCCCCAAATTCACTTATTTGAAACGGGCGTTGGTTTTTTCTACAAAATTTAAGAAAAACCGTATTTTTCATCTATTTTTTGATCATATTTATCATTTTTTCTCTTATTTCTTTCAATATGAGCCTTTCATTTCCAATCTTTAAAAGTCTTTTAAGCTTAAAATTTAAGCCTTAACATTTATTTTTTCTTTAGGATAAGTCTTATCAATCTTCTAATAACGTTTTCAGACTTAAAATCACTCTGTATTTCTTTCATCTCTGTATTTTTGATAAATCATCTTTCTAAAGACGTAGTTCTTTTATATTTAATACGCGCCTAAGCTGAAAAACTGCCACATCGCTATAAAAGCACCTAATATTTAGTAAGAATGGAATGCTTAGTCTGTTTTTATTTCATTCGCGTAATAGCAAAGCCCTCTTCTATCTATACCATGGTCAAGATAATTCAAGACAGAGCTGAAATAACAGCCACGATAAAGCTTGATGATACGAAGCATCTGGATATAAGTAGAAAACGCAGTGCTATATACCTGTAAAGCTGATGACCAGCTTTATTTAAGAGCCTGTTGCACCTAACTTTTATGACAGCTCGTTATTTGTCTGTGAGAAAATGATTTTAAAAACTAGGGTGTGTTGACACTTTTAGCTTAAAAAAATAGCGAAGTAGTAAAATCAAATCGCCAAACCCAATTTTACTATTCGCTATGCCTCGTACCAT
>NZ_LSOD01000054.1:0-2092 GCF_001592855.1 Acinetobacter sp. BMW17 | reverse complement strand
GAAAAAAGAAGAGTTTAAGGAAATTTTGGCAATTTTAAGAAAGCAGAATCCTGATAGGATAAGGGTTCTGTGAAATTTGTCGTGTACAGAGATTAAAAATACAGTTTCAAGCTTTATTTTCATTAATCTTGTCCAAAGTTATCTTCGTTATACGGATATTTATTGCTATTTTTTTAATTATAAAATCAAAGTCAGCGTAAAAAAGTCGAAGATATTCACCGAAATATAATCATCGTAGAAAATAGAATGAAGAAACAGCATATATTTTTGAAAAGCTCATCCTTTTGATGATTTTAATTTCAATATAAAGCTGATTCTTGAAGAAATTTTCATCAGTCCGCTGAAGTTGAATGGATACAATTTCGACCGTCATTCTTGGCTTGATAGAGTTTTTGGTCTGCCAGTTTAATCACATCTTGAATATTCTCTGAGTCTTGAGGCCAAGAGGCGATACCAATTGAAACCGTGATCGTTCCAATTGGGTCAATGTAGCTTTGTGCTACTGTTTTACGAAGTCGTTCAGCTGCTATATAGGCAATCTTTGGATCTTCGTGTACCACAAATACAATAAATTCTTCTCCACCGACACGGCAGCACACATCATGTTGACGAAAGTTACTTTTCATATGAGAAGCTAACTTTTTCAACACATGATCACCTTGATCATGCCCATAGTTATCATTTACTGCTTTAAAGTGATCGATGTCCAATGTCAGTACGGAAAAAGGCGTATTGGTTGCTTCTAATTCATTTAAAAATAGTTTCATACCACGGCGGTTATAAAGTTCCGTCAGCGGATCGGTATTCACGTGTTGTTTAAGCTCTGCAATTTCATCTTTAAAATGTTTAGAGCTAAGCAAAAGAGCGGTGCGAAAGCGTAAAGCCTCAAAATACCATGGATCGATTTTTTTAATATCTTGATCAATATTTGGGCGCGTTAACATGCTGGCCATTTGTGCAAGCTTATTGAGTGGTGACGAAATCCAGTAAGAAAGTTTCCACACAAAAATGAACAGGAGTAAATAGAAGCCGAGCATAGCCAGTGTTACTTTAACGATGATCGAGTTAGCTTGACTTAATAACTCTAACGTCGGTTGTTGCGACACGACAATCCAGTTTACACTTGGAATTACTGCAAATCCCGCAAGGTTTTCGATCCCTTTACTATTGACCAGTGCAATCTTTCCAGTGGGGTGGGAGGTAATATATTGCATTCCAGTATTATTTTTTAATGAATCGCCAATGCGAGACTTATCTGGATGGAAGATGATCTTATTCTTATTATCAACAACATAAGTATAACTTTTCTTATAAGAATAAGTGGTAGCTAATAGCTCACTCACCAAGTTTTCTTTATTCAAATAAATCGAGCCCGTGACGATACCGAGGAACTCATTTTTACGATTAAAAATAGGTTGAGCAATCAGCACAATTAAATTGTTTGACAAACCTTTGTATGGAGAGGAAATATAGGTTTTCTTGAGTTTTAATGCTTCGGTAATACCTAAAGTTTTATATTGTTTTTTTTGATTAACATGTAAGGTCTCGGGTGAGTACTCCAAAATAAAAGCATTTTTATCGATAATCGTAATTGAGTTAAATTTTTGTGATTGACCTTTAAGACGTGTAACTTCAGCTTTTAAAACCTGTTGATTTGAGAAATCTTGACCAACAATTTGAGCACTATAGCGGAGCTCACTCAACATACTTTCAAAATATTTGTCGGTACTAAATGCAATTTTTGAGGCATAGCGTTGATTGGCAGCTAAAGAGTTTTCGGTTAACTGCTCTTTGATGACATAGTTCAGAACAAAAATTGAAATTAGAAACAAGCTTGAGACACAGCCAATAATTAAAATCAAAATAAGTTTTTGTAAATCTAGACTATGAAAAAAAGATTTCTTGATCACTCATGCCCCCAAGACAAGAACAGATTTTTTAAAGTTTTGTTGTTACGCCTATAGAAGCTCAATTCTCATGGTTGAAATCAATCTGGGTGAAAATTGCTCGAATTTGCTTGCTGGTATTTTTCTAAGTATAGAGAAACTTCATATTAATATATATATAATTTTTCTATTAAAATTACATTAGT
>NZ_LSOD01000053.1:0-10716 GCF_001592855.1 Acinetobacter sp. BMW17 | reverse complement strand
TATAACTCATTGAGATGTGTCATAGTATTCGTCGTTAGAAAACAATTATTGTGACATTATTTCAATGAGTTATCTATTTTTGTCGTGTACAGAGCGCTTCATCAGAAAACTGAAGGAACCTCCATTGAATCGAACTAATATTTTTTTTGGTGAATCGCATTCTGACTGGTTGCCTGTCAGAGGCGGAGAATCTGGTGATTTTGTTTTTCGACGTGGTGACGGGCATGCCTTCGCGAAAATCGCACCTGCTTCCCGCCGCGGTGAGCTCGCTGGAGAGCGTGACCGCCTCATTTGGCTCAAAGGTCGAGGTGTGGCTTGCCCCGAGGTGATCAACTGGCAGGAGGAACAGGAGGGTGCATGCTTGGTGATAACGGCAATTCCGGGAGTACCGGCGGCTGATCTGTCTGGAGCGGATTTGCTCAAAGCGTGGCCGTCAATGGGGCAGCAACTTGGCGCTGTTCACAGCCTATCGGTTGATCAATGTCCGTTTGAGCGCAGGCTGTCGCGAATGTTCGGACGCGCCGTTGATGTGGTGTCCCGCAATGCCGTCAATCCCGACTTCTTACCGGACGAGGACAAGAGTACGCCGCAGCTCGATCTTTTGGCTCGTGTCGAACGAGAGCTACCGGTGCGGCTCGACCAAGAGCGCACCGATATGGTTGTTTGCCATGGTGATCCCTGCATGCCGAACTTCATGGTGGACCCTAAAACTCTTCAATGCACGGGTCTGATCGACCTTGGGCGGCTCGGAACAGCAGATCGCTATGCCGATTTGGCACTCATGATTGCTAACGCCGAAGAGAACTGGGCAGCGCCAGATGAAGCAGAGCGCGCCTTCGCTGTCCTATTCAATGTATTGGGGATCGAAGCCCCCGACCGCGAACGCCTTGCCTTCTATCTGCGATTGGACCCTCTGACTTGGGGTTGATGTTCATGCCGCCTGTTTTTCCTGCTCATTGGCACGTTTCGCAACCTGTTCTCATTGCGGACACCTTTTCCAGCCTCGTTTGGAAAGTTTCATTGCCAGACGGGACTCCTGCAATCGTCAAGGGATTGAAACCTATAGAAGACATTGCTGATGAACTGCGCGGGGCCGACTATCTGGTATGGCGCAATGGGAGGGGAGCAGTCCGGTTGCTCGGTCGTGAGAACAATCTGATGTTGCTCGAATATGCCGGGGAGCGAATGCTCTCTCACATCGTTGCCGAGCACGGCGACTACCAGGCGACCGAAATTGCAGCGGAACTAATGGCGAAGCTGTATGCCGCATCTGAGGAACCCCTGCCTTCTGCCCTTCTCCCGATCCGGGATCGCTTTGCAGCTTTGTTTCAGCGGGCGCGCGATGATCAAAACGCAGGTTGTCAAACTGACTACGTCCACGCGGCGATTATAGCCGATCAAATGATGAGCAATGCCTCGGAACTGCGTGGGCTACATGGCGATCTGCATCATGAAAACATCATGTTCTCCAGTCGCGGCTGGCTGGTGATAGATCCCGTCGGTCTGGTCGGTGAAGTGGGCTTTGGCGCCGCCAATATGTTCTACGATCCGGCTGACAGAGACGACCTTTGTCTCGATCCTAGACGCATTGCACAGATGGCGGACGCATTCTCTCGTGCGCTGGACGTCGATCCGCGTCGCCTGCTCGACCAGGCGTACGCTTATGGGTGCCTTTCCGCAGCTTGGAACGCGGATGGAGAAGAGGAGCAACGCGATCTAGCTATCGCGGCCGCGATCAAGCAGGTGCGACAGACGTCATACTAGATATCAAGCGACTTCTCCTATCCCCTGGGAACACATCAATCTTACCGGAGAATATCGTTGGCCAAAGCCTTAGCGTAGGATTTCGCCCTCTCCCGCAAACGACCCCCTTTTATCTACACTAGATTTAAAACAGTTGAACGTATGAAAGAAGCTGTTTCTCAAAATATTCAATCAGACAACTTGAGCCATCAAAACGCCATCAAGAACAAGGAAGAACAAAAAGCCCGAATTAAAAAATTCCGTGATCAGTTAGAGATCGGGACGATCTTATATACCTCATGGGGATATGAGCAAACAAATGTAGACTTCTATCAAGTTATTGAGAAAAGCCGGGCATATTGTGTCATCCGTGAACTTAAACAGGCTTATGATGCAACAGGTTCAATGCAAGGTTATGTTGTGCCTTTACCGAATGAATTTACCAGCAAAGAGCCAATGAAAAAAAAGATCATGGATAACTATATCGTGATTCATCAGTCTGCAAATGCAACAGTATTAGATTTTGAATTATTGCCGACAGGTACAAAAGTTTATAAACGCTGCTATACATCATCATACGCATAAAACAGTTGACCCCCTGAAGGGGGTCAATTCACTACAGAGGAAAATATGAAGCATTCAAAATTAATATATAAAGATTGGCAATTATATTTAAGGCTCTTATTTGAAAATAAATAGGGGTAATAGTCACCCGCATTTTTTTGATGTTTAGATTTCTAATGCTTCAAAAAAATGCGGTTCATTGCGTATCATATAATGAATATTAAGGAACTGAAAAAATGAATAATGCTCAATTCAAAATTGAATGCTTCAGAAATGGTTTATATAGCCCAGAGCAAATAATTGAATTTTACAAGGTAGTCCACACGGAAGAAACTAAGTACAATAGCCGTGATGCTCAACTTTGGATTAATGGGAAAAGCTCTAGGGAATATCAAATTGACCCTAAAGCAATTCAAATTGTAGATATGCTTAATGCAATCAGATCGGAAGTAATTGCAAAAGAAAAAGAGCGTATAGAACTTGGCAATCCAAGATATAAATATCTATTCAAAGGTGAACAAGCACTATGGTCGGAGCATCAGGAATTTATAAATTTACCTGTCAATTTTTATAATTCAATAATGGTTGAGCTAGGTAAAAAAGATTTAATTTATTTTGAATTTTCAAAAAAAGATATTGAATCCTAAACGATAGAGCAGAGCAAAGTGTCTACTTTGCGAACTGAAAAATCTGAAAAATCCTCCCTTCTCTGATTACTGTTGAATGGGGCAAGCGAAGCAGACAAAATCTGTGATTTTGGCTAGCTGACCGCAGACCCGCAACTACTTCCATGTTACCTATAAGCGGGATTAACAAAGCAATCCCGCAGGGTTGCGACTGAAAAAAATTAAATTATATTTTTACCAGTTTGAATATTCTTTAATTTGTAGAGCCTGAATTATCAACTAGAGTTGATTTAGATTTTTTTGATTGTTCCCGATCAGCAATAAATTTGTCACCAGCAATTTTTAAACTGTCAAAATGTTGGGGATTGGATTTATATGATTCAAGAGCCTTTAAAAGAACACCAGTAATAATTCCTTTATCTTCAGTTGGGAAATCTACTATTTCAAAAAGCGCACCAATTGAAATTAATTTATGTTCACGTTTTTTGCGATCTTTAACTTGAGCAGCTTGAGCATCTTTTTTCAAACTAGCTAAAAGTTTTTTTTCATCTTCCTTAATTTTTTCTAATTCTAAACGTGCTTTATGTTTTTTAAATTCATTTTTCATTACACGTTCAAATGAACTAATTTGCTGCTTTGTTGGTGAGCCTGATTCAATACTTTTAACAAGTGACAAAATTAAATCTTCAGTTTGGTTTCTATTCTCTAATCCCTTCAAACGAGAGATTTCATCAGTTACAAACTTTTTTTGATCTTCAGTAAATTTTAGATTTTCGATAGCCATTGCCACTTCCTCATTGTCAATATTTTTAAATCATAGCATAACTAAAAATAGAGGAAATCTATTACAGCACTAAACAACAAAAATCATATTAAATTATTAATTTCTGACTTTTACAATTAAAGAAATATTTATTCTGAGTATGACTTGAATTGAAAAATATTTAGCCAGGTGATCATTTTTTATAGGATTTTTAAAATTTTAAAATTGGCTTTCAGTCCTTTAGTTTAAAAAATATCCTAATGTCTATCTAATAACAAAAAATTACAGTTTATAGCTTAAAAAAATCCTTATTAATCGTGTCACTTATAGACCCTCAGATTTGGGGTTTCTGAACTATGGGTTATCACCTTGTAGCGAATATATATTGAAGTTATCATGACAACAGCAGTTGGAATGCACGCTTCCGCGTTTCTCTCCGAGAAACAAAAAAAGCAGATTCAAAATAGGCGAATTATGGCGATTTATCACTTATCAGTTAAATCAGGTAGGCAATACGGTTCTTCGGGAAGTCGAGGGGCAAGCCATTACGCTTATATAAATCGTGAAGGTAAATACAAAAGAGAAGATTTAGAAAATATAAAATCAGGAAATTTACCAAATTGGGCTAAAGATGCTGCTCATTTTTGGAAGTCAGCAGATAAGAACGAACGCATTAATGGACGTATTTATACTGAATTGGAAATTTCATTGCCTAGAGAATTGAATAAAGAACAACGTGAAGAATTAGTACAGGAATTTGTAGATAAGACTTTAGGTAAAAACTTCACATATTCCTATGCAATTCATAGCCCATTAGCAAGTGATGGTGAACAAAATCCTCATATTCATTTGATGTTTAGTGAAAGAAAATTAGATGGTATTGATCGTGACGAAGTACAACACTTTAAACGCTACAATCCGACTAATCCTGAAAAGGGCGGGGCAGGTAAAGATCGCTATTTTTCATCTAAAGTTTTTGTGGCAGATACACGCTTATCATGGGCTAACCATGTAAACGATTTTTGCGAAAATTTAGGTCTTGATGCTCGTATAGATCATAGAAGTTATAAGGCTCAGGGGCTTGAATTATCCAGTCAAAACTTCAGGGCTGATTATGTTAGTAATCATAAATATTTCATTAATGAAAATATAAAAAATATACGTCATCAAAATGGCGAAATTATTATTGAGCGTCCTTCGGAAGTTATTAGAGCTTTAACTTCTAATCAGTCTGTATTTACTGCCCGTGATCTTGAGCGTTTTGTTATGGCTCATACTGACAGTCAAGAACAATATCTTAAAGCCTATGAAGCTGTAATGACTTGTCCTGATATGGCAATGTTGTTTGGGAAAGATAAGGTTGTATTCTCATCAAAAGAATTGGTCGGAATTGAAGATTCTATTACTGCATTTATCTACAATGCCAATGAGCAAAGTCGAGTACAGAAGCCATTTAATTTAACTGAAAAATTCACTTTAAATGCTGTAAAAATTGCTGATAAAAGAACATTCAATAGAGAGCAAGAAGCAGCCTATTATACTTTGACTTCTACTGATCGAATCTCATTGCTAAATGGTTCGGCTGGTACTGGTAAGTCTTATGTTCTTAGTGCTGTTTCTGAAGCCTTCAAAACTTCAGATTATAAAGTTCATGGTATTGCTTTGCAGGCAATTACAGCTAGAGCTATTTCTGACGATTGTAATATTCCAAGCAGTACAATTGCTTCATTCCTTGCCCGATATGAAAGTGGTAATTTTGAGATCAATAATAAGACTGTCTTGATCTTAGATGAAGCGGGGATGGTCGGCTCAAGAGACATGCAAAAACTTCTCATGATCGTAGAGAAGCATGATGCTCAAATAAAACTTGTTGGTGATAGTTATCAGTTAAGTGCTGTTAGTGCTGGTTCTGCTTTTGCTCATATTCAAGATAACCTTGATAAGAAAAATATTGCTTCATTAGAAAATATACAACGACAAAAATATGCGAAGGAATCAGAGAAAATGATTGAAGCATCTAAGTTGTTATCTAAGCATGAAGTTGACAAAGCATTAGATATTTATAAGACCATTAATGCTGTTAATGAATATGAATCTCACGATCTAGCACTAGCCAAAACTATTAAATCTTGGAGTGAAGATTCTAGCGAAAATAAGTTAATGCTTGCTCATTCAAATAATGATGTGAATGAATTAAACCGCATGGCAAGAAATGTATTAATTAAAAATGGTCAACTTTCTGCTACTGGTAATCATGTTAAAACTGCTTTCGGTGATATTGAAATTACTGTCGGAGAAAAAATTGTATTTAAGCAGAATGATTCAAAATTAAAAGTTAGCAATGGTGAAACAGCAAAAGTAATCGGTTTTGAAAAAGATAATCTTAATAACATTAAATTTATGATGGTTCAGTCAGATAGAAATAATGAGATCATTAAAGTAGATTTAAATGAATACAACCAATTTAAATATGGTTATGCAAATACTATTCACTCATCACAAGGTATGACTGTTGATAATGCCTATATTGTGGCGAGTGAGAACATGAATGCTAATTTAACTTATGTTGCTTTGACCCGACATAAACATAATGTCGAAATTAATTATTCTGCTATGTCGTTTACCACGAATGAAAAAGAATTCGTTAAACGTCCAGATGGGAAAATCTCATATGATCAGAATTACAATCCTGTTGAAAAAGAAGTTACACCTTTTGAAAACTTCAAAAAAGTTCTAGGACGATCAGAAAAGAAAGAATTTTCTACAGACTTCACTTTAGTAGACAAGCAAGAAAAATTGATCAAAGCATATCTGCAAGATCACCGCCACCATATTGAAGATAAGCGGGAGATATACGGAATTAACTCGAAGATACATGCTTTAACTTCAGAGAATCGTACATTCACGAAGGAAGAAATTGTTACCGAGGTTCGTGCGAATCTTAAATCTAAATCTATTTTAGGTGATGAGATCGGTAGCATTAGAGGTATGAAAATTGCAAAAGGTGAGCTTCTCAAACTTGAGGAAGGGTTACAGATCAAGACTGGATTCTTTAAGAAAGAAACCTTTGAGAAGGGAACAGAATTAAAGGTTCTTGATGCCTACAAGATGAAAGATAAACCAATGATTAAAGCTCGAATCAATGATATGGAATATGAGATTCCATTTGAAAAACTTTCTGTTAAGTATTCAGATCGGTACTTCACAGAGTTTAAAGATCAGAGCGCACACCGTTTTACTGCCCGCAATAAAACTGAAGTTTATAGCGAGTACCGTGAGCAGTTATTGAAGCAAAAGATTACTGCACCGGAAGAAAATTTGAATGCTCCTAATCACAAGATGAAGCTGCAAAGCAATCTTAATACTACCCCTAGAAATACACCTAGAATCTAACTTCACCTGGCATAAGCAAGTGAAAATAACAAACCATAAAAGACTTTTTAATGAGTAAAGATGATCATGATAAATTTGTATTATTCCTGATAGTTGTAGGCTTTATCGTGTTAGTTGTTTGCGGTCTTGCGTGGCAGGGAGCAGGCATCTTTAACTTGCCTTTCACAGTGATGCTATGGACTATCATTAGATTAATTATCGTGGTATCGCTTGTATTTATTACTGGAAAATTCGGTCTATCAAGAGAGTTTACTTTCCCCGCAGCAGCAGTAGGTTTAGCTTTTAGTTTATTCCCTGTCCTTGATCATATTGCGTTAGGTTATTCTGCTAAAAATTTCTATGAAACCACTAATTTTATGGGGCAAACGGTTCGGGAATTTGGTGCCAGTAAAATTACGGTCTGGTGGGGTTCGATTTATGCCAAAATAGCCTATGCTAGCCTTGCAGGTTTAATTGGATATGGTGTTAAGGTCGCCACTGATGATTAAAAAAGAAAAACCAACTTGAAGTTGGTTTTTTTGGCACTGTTGCAAATAGAGATTTGAGTCGATGATGTTCCCTTTAAAAAGTACTTAGAGACCGAAAACCCTGTTGATTAGACACACTTCACCCNTTACGTAGTGCACGCATGACTTCAATACCTTTAATTGTGGCATAAGCCGTCTTCATAGATTTGAATCCTAATGTGGCCCTGATGATCCGCTTTAGCTTGCCATGATCACATTCAATCACGTTATTTTTATACTTAATCTGCCTGTGCTCAAGGTCTGGTGGACATTTACCTTCCCGTTTTAACCGTGATAAAGCACGTCCATATGTGGGTGCTTTATCCGTGTTGATCACTTGTGGAATTTGCCACTTCTTCACATTATTTAAAATTTTTCCAAGAAAACAATATGCTGATTTGGTATTACGTCTAGAAGAAAGATAAAAATCAATGGTATCGCCACGTTGATCGACTGCACGATACAGATAAGACCATCGTCCATTCACTTTTACATAGGTTTCATCAATATGCCACGAGCTCAGATCTGTAGGATTACGCCAATACCAGCGTAAACGTTTTTCTATTTCAGGAGCATAACGTTGAACCCAACGGTAAATAGTCGTGTGATCAACATTCACACCCCGTTCGGCCAGCATTTCCTGCAGTTCACGATAGCTAATGCCATATTTACAATACCAGCGCACAGCCCAAAGAATGATTTCGCCCTGAAAATGCCGACCATGGAAAGGATTTATATGCTGCACCTTTAGCTAAAACAGTCTTCAGCTTACCATTCGTGGTTATTTGCAACAGTGCCGCTGACGCACACCATCGCCCACCGGGTGGGTCGCTATCTGGAACGGCAAGGCCTGCTGGAACGGGATGTCGAAAACAGCTATCTGGCCTCGGATGCGGTGGATGACGACCCGATGACACCCCTGCTGGGGCACTCGATCACTTACCGTATCGCTGTCGGTTCACAGGCGGGGCGAAAGGTGTTCACTTTGCAAACTCTGCCGACCAGTGGTGATCCGTTCGGTGACGGGATTGGCAAGGTAGCCGGGTCCAGCCTGCACGCCGGCGTGGCGGCCAGGGCCGATGAACGCAAGAAGCTCGAACGGCTGTGCCGGTACATCAGCCGCCCGGCGGTATCCGAGAAGCGGCTGTCGTTAACACGAGGCGGCAACGTGCGCTACCAGCTCAAGACGCCGTACCGGGACGGCACCACGCACGTCATTTTCGAACCATTGGATTTCATTGCAAGGCTGGCCGCCCTGGTACCGAAGCCCAGAGTCAACCTAACCCGCTTCCACGGGGTGTTCGCACCCAACAGTCGGCACCGGGCGTTGGTCACGCCGGCAAAACGGGGCAGGGGCAACAAGGTCAGGGTGGCTGATGAACCGGCAACACCAGCACAACGGCGAGCGTCGATGACATGGGCGCAACGGCTCAAGCGTGTTTTCAATATCGACATCGAGACCTGCAGCGGCTGCGGCGGCGCCATGAAAGTCATCGCCTGCATTGAAGACCCTATAGTGATCAAGCAGATCCTTGATCACCTGAAGCACAAAGCCGAAACCAGCGGGACCAGGGCGTTACCCGAAAGCCGGGCGCCACCGGCTGAGCTGCTCCTGGGTCTGTTTGACTGACGAGCCTGAAGGCCAACGATACCAATCAAAATGCTGCGTTCACAGCGCCGCGGCAGGGATCCGCCGTGCTGGTTGTCGGAAAAGGAGCCGCTAGTGGGAAAGAGGAGGGTAAATTTTCAGCGTTGCTGGCTCCCCGTCAGCCGGATTGGGTTGCATCGCAGGGGTGTCGAAAGAGTCAACTGCGGTCCAAAGCTGTTGGACTTGGGTGAAAAGGGCGTTTATTCTTCCTATACGTTGTCGGCAGCGGGCCAAAAAGGAATACGTCCATGCCCATCGAGGTGAAACCGGCTGTGAGCGCGGGTTCAAGCATATAGCCCGACAGGCGCGTATCCTTGCCGATCACGACACGATGGCGGTGGTCACCGCGACGAAAGACACGGCCAGCCGCCATGCCGACGCGCAAGGCGGTTTCCGCCGTCATCGCGCCTTCGTTGGCTTTGCCACGAATACCGTCTGTGCCGAAATATTTGCGCACCATAAGGTCGATTATCCTGTCGTCGGGTCGCCCTCAAAGGGGACATGCCTGCTGAACCGCGAATATAGAGAAATATCCCGAATGTGCAGTTAACGAATTCTTGCGGTTTCTTTCAGCGCCGCCAATACCGCCAGCCCGTCGCGCAAGGGGCGCGGCTCGTGTGTGCGGATGAAGTCAGCTCCACCTGCGGCGGCGGCAAGCTCTGCAGCGAGTGTCGCGGCCCCGACATCCCCCGGACCACGGCCTGTGAGCGCGCGCAGAAAGGATTTGCGCGAAACAGACAGAAGCACCGGCAAATCGAAGCGCAGCCGCAATTCATCGAACCGCGCCAGCACCGAGAGCGAGGTTTCGGGAGCAGCCCCCAGAAAAAACCCCATGCCGGGATCAAGGACAAGGCGGTTGCGTTTGATACCGGCACCCGTCAGCGCCGCGATGCGCGCGTCAAAGAACGCCGCAATGTGATCCATGATGTCGCCAGCGGGTGCCTCGCGCCGATCTGCCTGCCCGTCTTGCACCGAATGCATAACGACGAGTTTGGCAGATGATTTCGCCAATTGCGGATAGAACGCAGCGTCTGGAAAACCGCGAATATCATTGAGATAGGCCACACCACGCGACAAGGCATAGGCTTGCGTCGCGGGTTGATAACTGTCGAGCGAGACGGGAATGCCATCTGCCTTGAGCGCGTCCAGCACCGGCGCGATACGCGCGATTTCTGTGTCGGACGAAACAGGCGCGGCGTCGGGATTGCTGGATGCCGGACCGAGGTCGATCACATCTGCCCCCTCGGCCATCAGCTTACGCGCCTGCGCAATGGCTGCGTCTGGCGCCAGATACCGGCCTCCATCGGAGAAACTGTCCGAGGTTATGTTGACGATGCCGAAAATGATGAGCGATTTATTCATGGGGGCTTCTATAATAATCTCTGTACACGACAAAAATAGATAACTCATTGAAATAATGTCACAATAATTGTTTTCTAACGACGAATACTATGACACATCTCAATGAGTTAT
>NZ_LSOD01000052.1:0-10658 GCF_001592855.1 Acinetobacter sp. BMW17 | reverse complement strand
CTACATCCTTTTGATGATGGTAATGGACGTATTACACGTACACTTACAGACCTTTCTTTAGCTCAAATGGATGAACAGAGCATTCGTTTATATGCTATGTCTACTGCGATATTGAATAAACGTAAAAGTTACTATGAGATATTAGAACAAACTCAAAAAAATGATTCTGATATCACCGATTGGCTAGTTTGGTTTTTAGATACATTGAATGATAGCCTTGAAAAAACCTTAGTACAGATCAATCGGACATTATTTAAAAGCCAGTTTTGGCATAAATATTCAAATTTAGCCCTGAGTGAAGAACAGCGCAAAGTCCTCAATCGTTTATTAGACGGTGGGGAAAATGGCTTTGAACATGGTATTAGCGCGTCACAATATCAAAAAGTTGCTAAAACAAGTAAGGCGACAGCTACTCGTCATTTATCTGACTTACTTGAGAAAGGTTGTATCGTCAAATTGGAAGGTGGGGGACGTAATACACGCTATCAGATCAATACTCAGTTATAGAAATTTAAGACATAAAAAAGCCCGACAGGATGTCGGGCTTTTTTATGTCTTAAATCTGGATTTCGTGTAAGAGATTTTATGTTAAATAGATTTATTTTGTTCTGTAATGTGGATCACTTCTAATAATTATTTGTTCAAAGTTAGCCTCATAAAATTGAGAAATTTTTTC
Organism: Acinetobacter sp. BMW17; assembly: GCF_001592855.1. Lineage (NCBI taxonomy): Bacteria > Pseudomonadati > Pseudomonadota > Gammaproteobacteria > Moraxellales > Moraxellaceae > Acinetobacter > Acinetobacter sp. BMW17. Next base: position 9,982 of record NZ_LSOD01000052.1, on the reverse strand, counting down.
AACTTTAGAGCGTATTAGAAGACTTTTGTCCAAATAAATTACTAGTTTATTTAATTTTGAATTAAAAATAGCTCTTCCTCTTGGAATTTCTTCATATTCTATATATTTCAAATCATTCATCCTGCTTTGAAGAACTTTCCAATACTCTATATGAGCATAATTACTATCGGCTAACCCTATAGAGTCAATATCTGAAAGAGCGAAATCATGTGCAACTCCTAAGACCTCATCTTTCCAATACCAAAAAATTCCAATCTTCATATGGCATACCTATCTTTATATAATATTCTATATACTAGACCTCTTGCGTTAGTCAAAATTTAATCAGTGATAATTGTTGATTTTTAAATAAATATCAAAGTCTAAAATAGTTAAAAATGATACTTTCGCAAGAGGCCTAATATTAACTTTATTTAATGGATATAAAAATTGATTGAATACACGCCAAAATTGGAAAAGTTAAAAGAGTATTTAGACCACTTATCTGTTGCTGAAAAAGAATGTTTACATGATTTGAGTTACCCATTTATCCCTAATTTTGATCCTTTATTTGATTTCTCGAAGAATAAAGTGCTTATAGTTGGTCAAGAAACTAAAGGATGGCAAGGGCGGTTAAAAGATTTCCTAAATGATGATATTAGCTTTGAAAATGTGATTAAAAAAAGTAAAGACCGCCATGCTGAATTATATGGACAAACAAAAGATCAAAGTCGTTTTCTTCAATTTTTGAGGAAAGTTAAACAGATTAATAATAATGAACCTGTACAGTGGTTAAACTTTTACTTCTTTGACTATAAGAAAAAGTCTTTTAATACATTCAGGAAGAAATCTGAATATGAAGAAATTTCCGTACATCTAGAAAAATTATCTATTCAAAATTTGTCTGAGCAAATAAAACGATTAAAACCTAAAGTTATTTTTTTCACTGGTCAATATCACAATAATTTCCCTAAACTTGAAGAAAGTTTAGAACTCTTAAGCAACGAGAAAATAATGACTGGAGAGCATGTAGATAAATTTACTATGCGTATCTGGAATAATGAAACCCTTGTACTTCGAGTGCCTCATCCAGCCCATTGGAGAGCATCTTCAAATGAAGCACGAAAGGTAGCATTGAAATACTTTAAACTTTTTGATGCAAGCAAAAATATTGATGATTTTAAAGCTCAAATTAGAGTTAGTAATTGATATCATTTTTACTAATATTTCTAAAATCAACCTAATACACCTTATACGAAATTAAAAATGGGAGCCTAAGTTCCCATTTTTATTGATGATTTTTTAATTCTTTGAGCATAGCATCCCGTAAGATTTCATTCATACGTGTTTGATAACCTTTTCCCTGTGCTTTGAACCAAGCAAGCACATCAGCATCTAACCGAATTGAAGTTTGTTGCTTTACTGGACGATAGAATTGATTGTGGAGTACAACATTACTCCAGTCGGTAATTTCAGGAATATCTGATAGATCTAGCTGATCGTCAGGAACCGTTCCCTTAGCAAGCAAGCGTTCAATTTCAGCATCTTGCTTGTCGCTGAATTTTTCATTCAGTTCTTTGCGTGAGTATCTAACCATGCTCATATTTATCTCGCTCTGCTTTAGTTACCTGTCTTGCACTAATGATTCGTATGATTTCACAGTCATCTTCATCAAAGATGGTATGAGCTACTAAGAGCATTAGTACGCCTTTCACTTTTCCAATGGTCTGCCAACGTTCTTCGCCATCGGTATGTCTGTCCTGGATTGAGATCCTTAGAGGATCTTCAAAAACAAGGCTTGCTGTTTCGAAAGAGACATCGTGCTTTTTCTGATTCTTTCGATTCTTTGCCCCATCCCATTCGAAATACTGTTCCATAAAAAACATTCAAATTTGTATATACAATAATGTATCACAAAATTGTATCACTCAAGCTGAAAAGCGTAATTTTTAGTCAAAATTATTGGCAAGAACTATCAAAAACGATCATAAAAAAGCCGACTTGTTTCCAAGTCGGTTGAACGAGAACGTTCCAGAGGGTATGAATAACGATAAGATACTGATCTTAAAGTAATATTAAAAACACGTTTCGTATAAGCTCTATTATGTTAAATGGGTTCTAAAAAAGGCTTTAATTCTGTTGAAGAATGTATGTACAGAGGATGCCCAGGTTCTCCACTTTTATTTAATTTAAGATAATGGAGCTTATCTTTTAGAAGTTGTTTTACAAAAGTTGATCTGTCTTTAAATATTCCAGCATTTCCCCAACAAGCAATAAGTTGATGAGATTCTGTAGCTAATTGCTGCAAGTAAGCATCATTTTCAGGGCCAATTGGATCTTCCTGAGACATCATTTCTTGTGGATCAGTGGCTCTATATGCAAAAAGATTAGCCATGTAGATGCCACCACCCCCCCAACTTTTAGCAAAGTTAATACAGCGATTGATAGTTGGATCATCTTGAATATGATCTGCTGTTGAAGGATTTAGGCCAATAAATGTAAATATAGGTTTCTCTTTATCCCAAATACGCCAAAGTGAATAACGATATTTACTACAATCTGAAATTATTGCACCCTTTTCCATAAACCCCTCTATTTAAATATATGATTATGTATCTTGTATCATAACCTCTAATTCTTATGAAAAAGAAAGTGAATTTAATTCATGGAGATATCACAGAATTTCCAGTAGATGCTCTTATTAGTTCTGCAAATAAATCTTTATTAGGTGGGGGTGGCCTAGATTATATCATTCATAAAAAAGCAGGATCTCTGATGAAAGAGGCTTGTATCCATCTAAATAAAACAAAAGGTGGTTGTCAGACTGGCTGTGCAGAAGTAACCGTTGCAGGTGACCTACCTGCTAAATTTGTTATTCATGCGGTTGCTCCTAGATGGCTAAATGGTGAAAAAAATGAACCACAATTATTGTGTAATACTTATAGTAGTGCTTTAAGAAAAGCAGAGGAAATTAAAGCTCAAACAGTTTCTGTTCCGAATATGGGAACTGGGGTCTATAACTTTCCTAAGCAGCTAGCAGCAGAAATTGCTATAGGTACTATCTTGTCAGAATTACCTTTTTATAATGGAGTGAAAGAAGTCTTTTTTGTCTGCTATGACATAGTAAATTACGAGATTTATAAGGGCATATTAGAAAATATTGATGACCCTAAAATTGAAATCTTAATTTAAGTTTTCCTACAATTAACATAATACACGTTATACGAAATGCTCTAAATTATTTATTATAATTCATAGTCTTATCGTATAGTAAAAAGCCCAATCGCTACCGATTGGGCTTTTTTAATGATTTATCATGTTCCACGATCAATTATTGATCATTGTTCCACGACTTTGTGTAGTTCAGATTAACCATAGGGCAGGAAAAAACGGCTCAGAAAGCCACGTTTTTTAGGCTCAGGTTCAACCTGTTCAGGAACAGGAATCCGTTTATTAGTCCTTTCATCAGTAGTCAATCCGTCATGTTTCGGCTGATTTTGGATCTCCGCTTCTAAATGAGCTTCTTTTGATTGAGTAGTCAATCCATCATAGTTCGACTCACTTTTTGACCTATGGTCTGTTGTTATATCTAATTTTGGGTCGATGGAACTAGTTGTATTAGCTTTTGGAGCTCCTAATAGGCGTTGTATAGCTTCAATTTGTTCATCTTTGACATGTAACTGATCATTCTTAGCTTTTAGTTCCTCACGTTGGAATTGCTCACGCTCATGAGCCTGTTCAAGCTGTTTTTGAAGCATGTAAACCTGTTGTTCTAGTAGGTGAACTTCTGACAACTTTCGTGTTTCGGTTGTCTGTGAACTGGTTACATTTCTAGATGGTTCGCCAAAGACACGAATAGCTTCGGAAAGATCAATTTTACCGTCGCTATTCTTACTTAAATTACCTTTATTAATTTGCTTATAGATGGCTTGACGAGTCATTCCATAGAGGTTTGAAAGCTCAATAACAGATAGTGATTTCATCTTGTAATTTTGGTTGTCTATTATGTGAACTAAGATACATTAACAAATAGTCAACCGCTACATACACAATGAATCTTTATCCCTTAAAGCCTAAATTTTTAAGATGAGGAATAAGTGGTTTTTGTTGAATTGGATCTCGAAGCATATCTTTAATTCTAATGGCTAAGTCGTCATAACTTTCACCTTGTTGTGCTAGGTGAGATACTTCATGTAAGCGTGAAAGCTGATTACCAAACATATTAATTTGTGAATCTGTCAATTTATAAAAATTATTATGTTCGGATTTGTGCTCAATACTTTTTGATTTTTCTTTAAACGTGAAGTGGATGTGTGTGACTTTTCGACCTGTCTTTATCTGCTCGTAAGATACATTTAAAGGGCTATGTTCATTGATTTGATCTACAGCAGTATCAATAACCCATCTCTTCAAATCAGCAGACAATGGATATCTTTTTCCTAACTCCAACATGCTTCTTAAGGATTCGATGGAAATCTCTCTTTTTCCTATGGAACGATATTGGCTTAATAGCTCATAAATACGAATAGCATATGCGCTACTCATACCAGCAATGTCCGATAACGAATACTTAGTGAATTCACGACTTAGATTAGAAATGAACGGCAAAATTTCTTTAGAAAACCGAATTCCTACAACGCTTTTACTCTCTAAAAATCGTATGGATTGAATCCATCTCATTTTAATTGATTCATCATCAATAGCTAAATTAATTGATCGGTCATATAAGCGGTTTACACCATCTTTTAGATCTCTATAAGCTGTTTTTTCATGAACCCCAAGTTTTTTTAAATCATCAATAGTTACGCGATAAATTTCATCATCTGTAATGTCTTCAGCCCGACTAATCTTACTAATAGCAGCTAACACAATCCGTTGTTCTGTTGAGCTAAGTTGATATGAAGCCTCAATTACTTGATTTGATTTAACGATCAATTCTTTTTTAGATGTACTCATAATTTTAATTTCGATAAACTAACTATGAGTAATATAATTCTCTCATAGTTAGTAGTCAATCCCTCATAGTTAAGTAGTCAATCCCTCATAGTTAGTAGTCAATCCCTCATAGTTAGTAGTCAATCCCTCATAGTTAAGAGCTGAAAGCCCTTCTATCAAAGCCTTTCAGAGAGCCTAAAAGATTTAAAAGATTTAAAATATAATTAAAAAGGGATTATGAAAAATTGCCCTATGTTTTCGCTACGCTCAAACTCTATTGAACTTCGCTTTCGCTCAGTTCGAAGGGGCAATTTTTAGCAAATACGTAGAATCAATTCTGAAAAAGAAAAAGCAACTCGGAATTCGCTTCGCTCATGAGTTTTTATCCTCGCTTTGCTCGGTCTAGAAGCAAATAAAGTTTGTTCGCACCCATTCGGGATGCTCTGTACTTACCGTTTAAAATCGAAAGGGAGCTTGTAATCAGGGAAAAGGCAAGGGCGAAATTTTGATGGTGTTCAATCGCTCGTAGACACTCGCTCGGTTTAAACCTATTTGAGTCAAAAAGAAAAGTACAAAGCGAACGGAGTGTGAGCGACATAAAGATAAATCGCTTACTTCCCTCTCTGATGACTGCTTTTGCTGAATTGGATCTGTGACAGTTTGGACTATCGTTCCCGGTCTTTGGATGGTGTTCGACTTCGAGTAGGTTCTAGATTTCTTTGTCTTTGCCTAATTTGTTCCTGTTGTTCTTTTTCTTTCAACATTTCTCGATGCAAAGTAGGATTTTTTTCAGCCACAGCCTTGTAGTCCTCATGGCTAACATAAGGTTTTTGTTCTTCCAAATGAGAAATTTTAGTTTTGTTCGTATCAAATCTTCGTTTGATATTATTTAAATTTCCTCTGATCTCTGCTTGCTCTTGTTCCCATTTGACCTTGCCAAAAAACATAGGCTTAGGTTTCTTAGACAATTCGGTTTGCTTTGCATAATCCGATTTAAGCTCTTTCATTTCTGCTCTGAGTTTATCGATAACTTTTTGCTGTTTTTGACGTGCCAATTGCTCCGTAAGCAAATTAAATTGCTGTGTAGCACTTAAATTAGGTTTTTCTATGCGCGTAGATGGCTCTATTTTGCGATCTAAGGGCTTTTCTTGTGGTTTTGGTGTTTCTGCCTGTTTTGGTGTTTCCATCGTGCTAGAGAGCTTTCTGATCGTTTCTAGGCTCATATCTAGTTTGTATTTGTCGATTTGGGATTCAGTAAGGCGGATTTCTTGCTCTAATCCTTTCAAAATTTCAGGCAAATGCTGTTTTTCTGTATTTTGCTGTTTGATTAAATCGTTTTTTAGGCTGATTTCGGTATCAATGCCCTGTCTGCGTAGTTGTGTGACCTTGCTACCTTCGTGAATGGTCGCCTGTAGTCCGTTGTCCTGATCTGCATAGCTACGGTGATCTACCTTAGACAAGTAGCCTGCTCGTGCCAGGTGTTGATTGGTGAGGTCGGCAAAGGTTTCTCGCCATTGGTTCACGGTCTGGCTAGAATTTTCTTTGTTAAAATCTCGATTTCTCTTTTTGGCAAAGTCGCCTGTTTCTAGGTCGATTTGACGGCCTGTAAACATGATATGAGCGTGATAGTTACGTTCATCACTTCCGCTTTGGGTGTGTGGAGCATGAATGGCTGCATCCACGATAACACCATGTCGTTTGACCAGTTCTCCGCATAATTCATTGAGCATTGCTTGACGTTGTTGGGCATTGAGTTCATGCGGAAAAGCAATTTCAAATTCTCTTGCTAGGTTTGCGTCTTTTCGACGTTCAACCTTTTCAACAGTGTTCCAAAGTTGATTGCGGTCGAGTAACTCAGGATTAACATTTTCAGGGGCATAAATTTTTGTAAATTCGACACCTGTTTTTCTTGTGTAATCCTGTTCTTTGCCTTGTCTTTCGTCTATCAGTTTTTCACCTGAACGATAAGCAGAACATGCAACGGCTGAACGTCCTGCACTTCGGCTTATTGTCTTGACTGAAAAATGATAAATTGCCATTTTGCCTTTGCTCTTAAATTCGATTTCGAATTTTACTAATCTATGCAGATTGGTTTGGGGTTGTAGGGGATTTTCTCCTGCCGTACTTCCATTGAAAAAATCGAAGATTATTTTCAATGGTAAAGTGCGCCCTTCGGGGAAAACCACGATAGCAGACAGTACCTTGAATTTCAATTCATGTACGCTTATGCTAGCTGTAGTTTTTTAGGTATTAGAGTGACGATGAAAGTAGAATCTTTAGAACAACAGATTGCTAAACAAGAAGAACGCTTAAAACAGCTTAAAGCACAGAAGCAAGCTGTTCTCGCTCGTGAAAAAGCCAAGAAAAAAGAACAAGAGCGAAAGGATGATACGAGACGTAAAATTCTATTGGGTTCTTACTTGCTGAAGAAGATGGAAAATGAAGCTAATAAGGAAAAAATACTCGCTGAAATGAACGAGTATTTAACTGAAGAAAGAGACAGAAATTTATTTAATCTTTAATGTTTTAGCATTCAAATTTCGTATAAGAGATTTTATGTTAAATAAATAAGTAAAAGCCCCGAATCACGGGCTTTTTTGTAGAGTGTATTATCTTAATTTTAGAAAAATTTTAAATTTAAAATCCGAATAATTGGCCTATTTCTAATCTGCTGTAACCACGTTCTTTGAAAATCAAACAGCGTTGTCTAATTGTGAGCCTGAATACTTACCTAAGGAAATATCTGGGTAAGATAAGGGAGAGTGTGGAATTGTTAGCTTTTTAAACTGATTCTCTCAAATATTCGTCTTTTGTCTTATATCTAAATTTTTTACCTATCGGTAAAATAATTGTACTCATAACCTGCTAAGGATAGTGGGTAATAAGCGTTTAAGGACTAAGTATCAATTAGAGCCAAAATAGCTAATTTACATTGGAAAGTAAGTGATTAAGAGAAAACTAACAGCGCTTAATAAGCCTTATAGTTCCGAGAGAGACTATAAGGCTTTTTTATGAAATATAATTTTCTTTTATCAAAAAAATAAATATAACTATTAAAAAAACTTGATTATTTTTCTTTTTACTGTATATTTAACTCAACTAGAAAAAAAGTCTCGTTTCGGTAAATCTTCCTTAAGTATCGCAGTTTTAGTCATAATCCTTCGTTTTTAGATTTTAAGTTCCATTCTTTATTATTTTCCAAGTTATAATCGGTCAATATAATGACTAAAAATTATTAAAAATCAGTAGGATATATTATGTCAAACTCAAATGTTGTTAAAGGTACTGTTAAGTGGTTCAACGAAACTAAAGGTTTTGGTTTCATTCAACAAGAATCAGGTCCAGACGTTTTTGCTCATTTCAGCGAAATCGCAAGTTCAGGTTTCAAAACCTTAATGGAAGGCCAGCAAGTTGAATTCAGTGTAGCTCAAGGTCAAAAAGGACCGAATGCTGTAAATATTGTTGCTATCTAAGTAATAATAGACAGTAATAAAAAGCACTCATGAGTGCTTTTTTTATACTTCAAAATTTGTTTTAAAAATTAAAATTTTTCTAAAAAATAGGATGTAATTTGTTGAAATTAAGTAATTTAATTGCAAAATCTAAAAATGGTACTGAAATTATTGTTTCATTAATTCCTCTTCATAAAATGCAAAATACACGTCAAGGTTCAAAAAAAATCGAAGTAGGTAAAAGAGTCCTTCTTTCATCTGGAATCGAGGTTGATTTAAATTTGGATGGCCGTACATTTTACACTTCTTTAAATCAGCTATTTAAATTAAGTCATAAAGTTGCTTAGAGCCAACATCAACAAGTATTAAGAATTGGGGTAGATTTCTGCCACTATAATTTTATTAAGGGGATATATATGTTTAAACAGACTCTCAACGTAAAAGACCAGTTTGGGGTTAAACAAGCTATTCAAGCAACAGTAGATCATCATTTTGCCGATACGCAATCTCACTCAAATATAAGACATATCACCGTTGATGGAGAAGATATTCGACCTAGTTTTGAAATGTTTTTTCAAAGTACTGTAAGTGGAAAAATTTTTAAAATTTTATAGATAGTATTTTAAAACCAATACGATACGCATTGTAAGAAACGAGAGCTAATAGCTCTCAGGTCATCCCCCTAAAAATAATTGAGTTTAAAAGTAGAAAATACAAATATTCTCAAATGATCTCTATTTTTTGGAAAAACATATCAAGTTTGTTTATAAAAAAGCCGATATATTTCTGTTATTCACCAATTAAAATGTCCTATAAAAAATGAGCTGATTAATTATCATATTCGGCTCTTGTTATGAGCCGAATAAGTGCTATATTCAACTCATCTGAAATTTTAGATGAGCGATTGAAAATGCAGAAATGGATTTGGCAAGCAGAAAACTGGACAAATTTTACATGGCTAGATTCAGTTATCTTACCTAAAACCAGACAGATACATCAAAAAATAGGGATTATTCTGGGGCAAAGTCAGCATGATTTAGCAAAAGAGCAATTCACCCTAGATACTCTGCTTGCCAATCTTGTTGCTTCATCTGCGATTGAAAACGAAACGATCAATGTTTTTTCACTACGATCATCTCTAGCTCAACGCTTAGGTGTCACACTTGAACAGCCTTATCCAAGCTCAGATCGATCAGAAGGTTTAGCCAATATCATGCTAGATGCGCTTAACGATGTTAAGCAACCATTGACTGTTAATCGTCTCATGCAGTGGCATCGTTGGCTTTTCAATGACCCAGATTGGACAATGCACCGTTTACGCATTGGTCAACTTAGGGGGGCAGAGCCTATGCAGGTCGTTTCAGGTCGATTGGACTATCCTAAAGTGCATTTTGAAGCACCGCCAAGACAAGGCTTAGAAGAACGCTTAAATGCCTTCATAGATTGGTTTAATCAAAGTCTAAATGATTCATTGCTTGATCCTCTGTTACGTGCAGGTATTACCCATTTATGGTTTGTTACCCTACATCCTTTTGATGATGGTAATGGACGTATTACACGTACACTTACAGACCTTTCTTTAGCTCAAATGGATGAACAGAGCATTCGTTTATATG
>NZ_LSOD01000051.1:0-13134 GCF_001592855.1 Acinetobacter sp. BMW17 | reverse complement strand
ACATGTTGAGCAGTCCAAAATGACCGCTATATTAACCAAGGGGGTCAGTTTTTAAATGCCGTTAGGGGGTTATTTTTACACTGCCGCTAACACTAGGTTTGGTTTATGTATCAGGACTTAGACCCGTTCAATTGGCTAAGCTATCTGTTAGCGATTTAAAGCAGGATACTATCCGTAAAAGTGATAATTTTTGTCGTTATAGCATCCTTATTCCTTATGCAAAGCAAGCTCGTTATGTTCATGAAAAAATCACTATTAAGTTACCTGAAGAAGTTGCTGAAATTGTTATAGCTTACATCAAAAGATATAACCTCAATGATAATCAAAAGTTATTTGATATGGGCGACAAAGCCTCTCTGTTTTGCCAACAAGCGATTAATAAACAATTATTTGATTTTTCTCCGAAGCAATATAAAGAAGCAGTTCTATCTGGTGAGATGATTCAACAGAAATATTCTTGCTTAGATTTTAGACATCATGTTGGTTACAGCCTCGCAATAAGTGGAGCTACTGCAGAAGAAATTGCTTATATTTTAGGGCACTCATCGGTAGTAACAGCTAGACATTATATTTTTTCTACACCTGAAATGGCACAAATTAGAGCTAAGGCATTAGGAAGAAACTCTTTATATCAACAAATGATTGCCATGCTATTAACTGGTCGACTGGTCTATACCAAAGATTGGTCCCGCAAAAAAGTTTTAGGCAACATAGGGGCAGAAATTTACTACGATATTGGTGGTTGCTCCTATAAAGATAATTGTCTATTTCAACCTGTGAGGAATTGCTATGGCTGCATGTATTTCCACCCTTTTATCGATGCTGATCATGGAAAAGTTCTTCATAGTATCCAAAACGAAATCAATTCGTTGATTAAATTATCTGATGGGATTGGTCTATCTAGGAATCCAGTCATTAAGATTCATGAAACTACAAAGTTTGAAATTGAATCAGTGATATTACGCTGTAATGCTTTTAAGGAGTCAGATCGTGATTTCTAAAAATTATCTTGAGTTTATAAGTGAACAAAAAGAATATTTCTTAGAAAATATTCAACCGACGTTTAAAAATACTTGGAATGAATCAATATGGGTTGGAGGCTCTAATGGATCTGGATGGTTAATATCAAGATCAGGAAAAACATATCTAAATTTTGGGGTAATAAAAAGACTAAAAGGAATTGATGATGTTGAGATAGATGAAGAATTTCAAATCTTTATGAAATCTGTAATTGTTTTAAGTTATCGTCAATCCAATAAGAGGGCTTCGCCACAAAAATTGTATGCAGAAATGTTAGTTCTTAAACGTTGGTATAGCGCATTAGTTCAACATACTCAAAATCACCATGCATGTTCATTAACAACCAAGATTTTAAATATCGCTTTTGATTGCTTATTTGAAAACTCAAGTAAAACAAATCTTCCAGACCATGCGGGAAGTTTCATACGTATACAAAAGATGATCAATCATTATGGTTTTACAGAGTCACAGCTTGAATTTGTACATGATTTAAAGTACATCAATAAGAAAAATAGGACCCCAAATGCAAAAAAAACGAAAGCTTTAATTGAACAACTAGAGCTAGATGAAGATGATGTTGAAAGTGATAAATTGGTCTCAGTTCAAACTTTTATTAATATTGTTGCTCTTAGTCGTTTATGCCAAACAACCAGTGAAAAAATAGCACTTAATTTTCTATTATTATTGATCATTACGGGCTTTCGTTCAACTGAAGCTATATTATTAAAAAGAAATGCGCTAATAAAAAAGAAAATTATAGATCCCATTACACAAGAACACTTGAGTTTAGATGGTGTTCAGCAATATTCCATAGGAATTCGATATCATGGTGCTAAAGGTGCTGGAGAACGTATTCACTGGCTAGAGCCTACTGCTGGTAAATTAGCAGAAATAATTTTCGAGTCAGTAGAACAACTGACTAAAGAATATCGTGCACAAATTCAATATATAAAATCCAAGAAAATTATTGATTTTCTTCCATTAGAAATAGATGAAATTTCAGGAGATACAGTTGTTTTAGAAGATTTGATCGATACTATATTTAGAATGAGAAATATTAATGAATATAAACATAGAACTAATTATCGATCAATCCTATTGCCCTCAATCAAAAAAATCCAGGTTCACAAAATTGTCAAGCGTGGTAATAAGTTGGAAAATCATTATCTAAAGAAAGATATTAGTGATTACATAAAGTCTTTGACGCCCAATTTTAAATCTGATTTACCATTTGTACATATTCTTAATGGAAATGAATTTAACGAGGAAATTTTATACGAGGATTTACTTTTTCTTCATGAATACAAGTCATTGAATCTTAGTAGAAAATTTAGCCATAAATCAAATGTAATTCCATTCACCTGTACTATAATAAATAATTTCTTAGGGGGTGGTCAGAATTTATCAGTCTTTGAGAAGTATTATCTCAAGGAAAATGATACAGAATATTCAAAATTGTCTACACATATTCCAAGGCATAATATTAACACGTTTCTTGCTTTATCCGGACTATCTGAGCATCTACAAGCTTTGCTTATGGGGCGAATAGATATTAAGCAAAATCAATACTATCAACATGTAGCAATTAAACATAGAAAAATTGCAGCTACCTTGTTGGACAAGCATGAATTGATACATTTAGACCACAAAGAAAATTATCTGCATTCTAATCCTGTAGAGTCAATTAAGCATGATGGTTATATGTATTTTTCAAAAGACCTAGATTTAGATAGTAATTTAAAAATGAATTTACAATCTTTTGATAATAAACAAGAGATCTCAGAGCACATTAAAAACTCTTTTTTTGAAGATATATTTTCTGATATTGCTGAAGCTTTTAATGAATTAAGTCATTCAGATCTTTCAAAAGCAGACTCCTTAGTCGAAAGACATGCTTACTTACATCCTTTACCATTTGGAGGCTGTATGCGTGATGTTGCCGTACACGATTGCCCAAAACGTATGGCATGTCAGTCAGGTGATAAATGTGGAAATTTCACTATTACGCATAGAAAAGGAGAACTAGACAACTTAGAATCTATGATTAATAGTTTAATCGTGAATTATCATAAAACTCTTTCCATAGTCCAGCATGATAAGTCTTATACCCATATGTTAAGTGAGATAAAAAATAAAATCTCAAATTTAAATGTAATCAAAGAGAGAGCCTTGTCTATACGCAATGACTTAACACCTATTCGTATATTTGATTATATTGATGAAAGTATAAAATTACCTCGTACACTATCTGAATTATTTGCTATCGAACAGCAAAAAATTGAATCAAGTAAGGCTTAGAAAATGTTACGTGGTAAGGAATTGGATCAAGTAATAGAAAATGAACTACAACTTATGTTAGTAGAGGGTTACGATAAATCCCCTATTTCAAATAAATCTGTCCACGATAGACTTGTAGCTAAAAAACATATTTCAGGAGGTTTAAGTACTCTAAGCAACTTGAAACGTAAAAGCTTAATTAGCCGGTATATTGCTGAACAAATTTCGCCCTTAAATCTTAAAACAAAAGATCAACAATTGTTTGTAAACAGAAAAACTAGACAAGCTCTGAGTAATTCAAATAAGGATTTGCAATATCAGGTTGAAACTTTAGAAAAGCAGTTACACAAAAATACAGAATTGCTGATTAGAATCGTCGAAGAAGTAAAAGTAAAGTCTAACGTTGAGATTGAACACATTTTGGCAAGATATTTGTTTAAAAGATAAAATATTGTTTAGGGGAGTAGTTGCTTTACATCCACTTCTAATACCTTAGCTATCATATATAGCTTTTCAACAGTGAGATTCACCTCTCCACGTTCAATGCGTCCCATGTAACTACGATCAATATTACACTGTAAAGCGAGCATCTCTTGCGTTATGTCCTTCTCTACTCTCTTCTTTCGGATAATATTACCTATTTTTGAAGATATTTCTGACATTCTAATTTGTCTGTACAAAAAATAGAAATATCACTATTTGAGGATTATATATCCACGGCTTATAATCCTCTTTTTGATTTAATTTGAATTAATTTATGTTTGATTTCCAGTTACCGCTTGGTGAAGAGTTTTTAGAAATTTTAAATTTTTGCGAAATTGTCGATTGGGAGGCTAAAGACTTTTGGAGTATGCTTGAAACTCCAGGACTTGCTTATCATGAAAGAAAAAAACTGAGAAGTCAGACATATACCAGTCTTCATTTATTAAGAAAGCACGGTTATTTAGCCGTTGAACGTGCAAACTACATGAAGAAATTATTTTTATATAGTCAAACAGAAAAACTCAAAAACATAAAAAAAACATCAGTTAAAGTTGATAAAAAACATATCCTAGTTTCATTAACTGAAGAGTTAGATCTTAAAATAACAGAATTGGCATCACAAATTGAATATGCTGCAGAGCTTCTGGTTTCATTACCTGAACTTGAAAGAGAGATCCTTAATTTTAGAAATTCTTTAGAGCATCAATTGAAAAAACATCAGATTGAAACCAATACTTTACATCAGTTACTTGAGTTCATATAACGATATGATTATTTGTGTGATTCATAGTCATCATTTCAATATAATTGGTATTTACGAACAGAGAAATTCAACAACGACTCGTATGGGTTATTATTTGAAGAGACCAATGGTGCTGGCCTAGTTTGTCGGATATGTGGCAATTTTAGGCCAACGTTACGCAAATGGTTGAAACGATATTCTGAGCAAGGTATTAATAGATTAAGTGGTCATAATAATCATCCAGTAAAATCTCCAAATATTAACACTAGCACAAGTAAGTAATGCAACAGCGACCAAGCACTTGAATGATTATTAAATAAAGGATGTCTTCTTATAAAATTTGAAGGAGCTGGACATAATATCTGTTAATAATAAACTCCTATAATGATTAATAATATGATCATTAATGTATGATTGTAGTAATAATGATAAAATATTTAATCTTTATGGGGTTGAAATCTAATACAATAGAATTCTTGTGCATGAGTTCTATTTTTAAAATTAGAACTTCAGTCTCAAATTTTCGGATACTTCAGCAATTAGTTTTTCAGGAACATTTGAAGCTTTAGCTAGATCCTTCCATCCTGACACAATCTCTATAGTATGATTTAAAACCTCTAGCACATATTTAGGAGTAAATTTTCGGCTTAAAGATTCTACAGAAAGAATATCTTCTAATACATAATCTCTGCGCTTACCATTTAGTGACATCCAATGAGACTCTACCCAGATTGAACCTGGTTTATAACTAAATGCTAAGTCATAAGCAGGTGCCAACTCCCATTTCTGATCTCGAAGGATAAATGAGAAGTTTTTGGCATGATCATCGTGATTACGTGCCACAATATTGAAGATCATTCGCTTTAATAGTTGTTCAGCTTCAACTGCAGTCATTTTAAGCTCGCGAAGTACAAGAAATAGTTCTTCATAAGAAAATGATCCAGGCATCTTATAATCGACATGAGCCATTGCATTTAAAGTTTGCACATGCAGCTTTTCATTCCCGATTCTGTCATATCTTTGAGTTACGAAATGTTGTCTATCACCTTCATGCAGTAGATAACAAGGCATCATATCAATACCACAGGCAGTAGCCATTTGATAATAGACATATTCCATTGCACCATACCCTAAAGGATCACCAAATGTCTCTTTGTTGGTATTCCTCTCGGTTACACCATCAAATTTCATTAAGTAGTGTGTGTAACCCCTTGGAACATTCGCCTGCCCTGATCTGGCTTTTGTAAAATCCTCATTGAATGCTAAAACTGCTTTAGGTCTCGCTCCACCTGCACTCGTTCCTACGCTTAAGAGTGACAACATCGCTTCCTGGTCATCAGAGCCATCTGATCTTAGTTCGGCATCAAATTCGTTACGTGCCGATAAAACTTCCTGTGCAATAGCTACAAGTTCATCTATTTGAACAGATTCATTTGCATTTAATTCTCCACGAGCTTCAGCAGGTAAAAACTCTAATGCCCCCATACCACGCTTCCCTGTATAACGAAGTCGTTCAATTGGGGTAATGCTATTTGCTGCACGTCCTTTTGAAGCTAGCCAAGTATTTAAGATACGATTACCAAAATCATCTGGAAGCGAATCAGCTAGCATTCCAGGTAATCCTTTGAAAGTTTCAGGATTTAAAGCATTAAAGTTATATATGTAATTTTCCCGCAAAGGCATCGTTAAAGGCGATAACTCTATACCAGCACTAACAAATTCTGGCATATATATAAACGCGCTTTGACCTGTCGTGGGATCAAAACTTAAAGCTCCAACATCTAATTCTTTGTATACAACTTTAATTACATCAACTTTATCTACCATCCTAAATCTTCTTCTCTTCTATTTGTCTTGTCAATTTTCTTGTTCGATACTGTTTTGTTGTGTGAACCAGATGCTCTCTTTCTCATCCGACCTCTTAGCTTCAATAATTCTATAGGCGATATCTGTTGCGGTGGCATTAAGTGGTCTAATTGATCAGTGCTTTCCAAAGCAATTAAAACAGCCATCAAATCCTGAATATTACCTCGCCCTTGTTCTAAATTTTTTATAGTGTAGCGACTCACGCCTGCCGATAAGCCGACTTCTTCTTGAGTAAGATCTAAATTAAGTCGTGCTTGTTTTAGTCGATCACCTAATTCACGCCCCATCGCTTCTGGTGTTTTCAATGCTCCAAATTTCATCGCTTCACCATTTCAGAATTTTCCTAATATGAGTTTACTTTATCATTTTTAATATTTAATGTCATTAGGATGATAAAAATTATCATTAGTTCTAAAATTAACTTTATATGATTAAATATTTAGTCATTATGAATGTTAGTTATAAACTGATGTTACGCACTCGATTGAAAAAGTCTTATAATTAGTAGCATGAATAAAAATTTATTAGACCTTAATTTATGAGTTTATCAACCCAAAATATTCAAAAAATAGGGTCTTAGTTTATCTATTTAACCCTATTCTTGCTCTCATCTTAATATGCCATTTTTCGACTATTAAAGTCGTGAGCTGTCAACAAAAATTCACTCTCTGCAACACCCACTATGCCACCTTTATATCTAAACTTTTCAGCGATTCGAAGTTTACGCTCTAAATCACCAATTGATTATTTAATCATTTTGAAATTGAGCAGCCAACAATCCCCTTTCGATTTCACGAAAGCTTATGAAATTTTCTTAACGAATAACTTTTTAGTGTAAAATGAACCAACATCAATATAAAAACAATGAATAGCCACCGATTTTGTAGACACCTTTTAGTTAGATAAAATGGCTAATTAACGAGGTGCTTATGAGCAGTAAACGATACCCTGAAGAATTCAAAATTGAAGCAGTAAAACAAGTCACTGAGAAAGGTCATAGTGTGGCTGAAGTTGCTACACGTTTAGGAACCACTACACATAGTCTGTATGCTTGGATCAAACGTTATGATCCACAGCAGCCCAAGACAACAGAATCTAGTGATCCAACTACAGAATTAGCGAAATTAAAAAAAGAGCTGCAAAGGGTCACTGAAGAAAGGGACATATTAAAGTGAAAGCACTGCTTTCACGCCGCTTCGCAAGCCAGTCCAAATGAGTTACGCCTTTATTCGGGACAACCAACATATATGGTCTGTTCGTCGTTTATGTTCAACGTTAGATGTTCATCACAGTGGTTATTACGCCTGGTTAAAGAAACCTACCAGTATAACTGCGAGGAAGCGGCAACAGCTTTCAGGATTAATTAAACAGTTCTGGTTGGAATCTGGCGGAGTCTACGGTTATCGCAAGATTCATTGTGATTTGAAAGACGTTGGCGAAAGTTGCGGTATCAATCGAGTACATCGACTCATGAAGGCGAATGGTCTCAAGTCACAGCGTGGCTATCGCAAACCTAGAGCTAATGTTAGTACTCCATCGATTGTGGCTCGAAATACTTTAGACAGACAGTTTAACCCCACCCAGCCCAACCAGTTGTGGGTGACTGACATCACTTATATTCGCACTCATGAAGGATGGCTGTATCTTGCAGTAGTAATCGACCTATTCTCACGGCTAGTCGTTGGCTGGTCTATGAAGTCGAGAATCACAACAGATCTGGTTTTAGATGCTCTACTGATGGCTTTGTGGCGAAGAAGCCCAAAGAACAAAGTCCTGATTCATTCTGATCAAGGTAGCCAATACACCAGTCATGAATGGCAGACATTTCTCAAGCATCACAACCTTGAAAGCAGTATGAGCCGGCGTGGAAACTGCCATGATAATGCTGTTGCTGAGAGCTTCTTTCAGCTGTTAAAGCGAGAGAGGATCAAGAAGAAAATCTATGTGACAAGAACTGAAGCAAGGTCGGATATCTTTGAATATATAGAGATGTTCTATAACTCAAAACGCAGACATGGTTCCAATGGTCAGCGTTCTCCATTAGATTATGAAAAGGCCCATCAAAAGATGGTTATGTGTGTCTAGAATTTTGGTGGCTATTCAATTCAGGTTCTAGATGAAAATTTTAATTCTTTGGAAAAAATTTTCGAAGAAGTCTGATCAAAATACAATTTGTATTTTCATGCCCTTATTGAATATCAAAACTCTTATGTTTAATCATCAATAAGATAAATCATGTCCTAATGGCAAACTATTCAACAAAGCCTTTCGCTCACGCCATTGAGGAAGAAACTGATCCATATACATCACAAAACGCTCATTGTGGTGACGCTCGATCAAATGTGCCAACTCATGGACAAGAATAAACTCCAAGCATTCAACTGGTTTTTTGGCCAGCTCTAAATTAATCCAGATTCGTTTTGAAGATGGATTGGAACTTCCCCAACGGGTTTTCATTTTTCGGATTCCGATAAAATCAGGAGTAACTCCTATTCTTGGCATCAATGATGAATAAAGTTGATTAAGTCTTTCCTGCAATTGCTGACGATAGAAGGCTTCTATAAGCTTATTCTTGTTTTGCATGGATGTTCCAGATCGAACATACATGTCGAGCCTATTTGTATTTCCTAATTCAACTTTATGCTGCCCACTCGTCTGAATGATATTCAGTCTATATTTTCGCCCCCAAACATAATGGCACTCGCCATTTACCATTTCTCTCGCAGATTGTCGAGATTGGTTGATGAATGCGGATCGCTGCTTCTTAATCCATGGAATACGACTAATCACCGCCATTCGGATCGCAGTGTCAGTCATTGTTAAAGGTGCAGAGACACGTACACAGCCTTCTGGTGGCAAAACACTAAGATGCAGGTTTTTAATAGCCTTACGGTGAAGCTGGATTTCCAGCTCCCCAATTTGAAGCAATACCACTATTGATATTCCCTCTGAGCCATCGCCAGCTCCATTACCTTCTGGATATCAATGTCGTATCCTTGAGTCTCTTGACGCACAGCATTAGCGATTTCACGCTCTTTAAAACGATCCCCGACCCACTCCGCTTTTTTGGTATAACGAATCGCAGTGTCAATCTTAATGGCCAAGACTTCATCTTTACCAAAGTTATCAAAGATTGCTCGTTTAGCGCCGGTATCTATTGAAGATGGATAATTCGATCCCCCCTGATCAGGATAAATGACCTTACGAGCCAAATTTCGAATCTGTTCAAGGTATTCCTGGTACTCAATGGCTTTTTGTCGGCGAAATTCAATCAACTCATCCAACAATACCGACATATGTTCGTAGTATTTCGGGTTGACCGGATTCTCATCAATAATGGTTTTGCGTACATTATTTTCGATGGTTTCAGCCATGGCTTCAGGATTTCTTCGGATATCTTCCGGTAACTTGTCGATGCCATCGTTACCCTTTTCGACAATCAGCTCAATCAGGCCAATATCTTCAAAATCCATCAGCACTTCGCTGTCATCGGCACGGATATACATATCCAACAAATGCCGCATTGCAGGCTCAAAACGCTTCAGCTCAACCAAATCACCACTGGCCAATTTCACCTCATCCCGAACCTTCTCATAATGAGCAACCTCATCACGGACTTTTTCAATATCTTCCACGGAATAGCCAGCATCTGGCATTTCATTGGCAATATTGGCAAAAGCACGTAGCAATTTGGCGACATTTTGATAAAGAGTCAGACGTAGTGATTCTTTTTCACTAAGCTCATCCTGATTACTACCCGATTCGCCACAGAAGTAATGAATATAATCTTGGCTGTTACGTGGAAATTTCACAGGTTCACATAATGCTCTGACCATTTCTAATGCATTGTCTAAATCCAGTCTCGCCTGTTCTAAGCGATCCTTCAGTAACCCAGCAACGTCTTCCTTATCATAGCCATCAAAAGCCCCCTGAGTGTAATCAGAGATTGCTTTATCGATGGATCTGAATAAATCTTTATAGTCGACAATATAGCCATACTCTTTATCATCGCCATCAAGGCGATTTACACGACAAATCGCCTGAAACAGGTTATGGTCGGCCATCTGCTTATCAATATACAAATAGGTAGCCGATGGTGCGTCAAACCCTGTTAAAAGTTTATCCACCACAATCAACAAACGCATTTGTCCTGGCTCTTTGATAAAGCAGTTTTTAACTTCTTTTTCAAACTCTTCGACCCGACTCGCTGCCTGCTCTTCAGGTTGCTCGAAGTAGTCTGCTAGCATCCTACGGTAAATGTCGTACTTAAACAGCTTCTCTGTCAGTCCCTCGCCCGTTTCTTCGCCTTTGATACTCGCTGCTGTTGGCTGAAAACTGGTAACAATCGCGACTTTGCCTGCCAGATCAGTCTGACTAAACATTTCATAGGCCTTACATGCTTGATAGACGCTAGAGCACACCAACATAGCATTACCATAACCATCCATCAAACGTGGCTTGGTATCCATATCGAGTAAAATGTCGTTCACGATCTGCTGTAACCGGGATTTGCTGGAAAGCACCTTTTGCATGGTGCCCCACTTCTGTTTAAGCTGGATCTTGGCAAGCCGTGATAGCCCCCTTGTCTTTGCTTCAAACCACTCATCTACTTTTTTCTGTGAAGTAATATTCTGGTCAATATCCCTTGCTTCATAGCGCAGATCCAAGACCACGCCATCAGCAACGGCTTCATCAAATTTATAGGTATGAATATAAGAGCCAAACACCTCAATAGATTTCTTCTTATCCTTTTTCATCAAAGGCGTACCAGTAAAACCAACAAACATGGCTTCTGGTAAAATCGACTTCATTGCCTCATGTAGTTTTCCAGATTGTGTACGGTGACATTCATCAACAAACACAAACAAATCGCCCTTTGCTTTAAAATCTTTAGGCAATGACTGCTTTAACTCTTCAATAAACTCATCAGTTGCAGCATCATTTTCCGAATCAGACTGGCGACCAAATTTATGCACCAAAGAGCAAATCAACCACGGATTGGACATGTTTAAGGTTGAGACTAAATCCGCACCACTTTTCGTCCGGTAGATCTCTTCTTCTACGCCAGTGAAGACCTTTTCAATCTGTTCATCCAATTCAGTACGATCTGTCACAATCAGAACACGACTGTCTCTTACATTCTCACGTATCCATTTGGCTAACCACACCATCGTCAGGCTTTTGCCTGATCCCTGCGTATGCCAAATGATTCCACCTTCGCGTTTCGCCACATGACGTTTTGCAGCTTCAATGCCAAAGAACTGGTTATGACGGCAGGTTTTCTTAATACCCGCATCAAACACAATAAAGTCATGGATAATTTGTAAAAAACGCTGCTTGTTACAAATACGACTTAAATGAAAATCTAGTCGATGACTATAAGGATTACTAACCTCTTCTTTCCACTCTAAAAAATATTTTTCAGCAGTTTCTATCATGCCATAGCGAAGTCCTTGGGTATCATTCCCAGCCATTACTAACTGCATAGTCGTAAAGAAATTACGGATGAAATCTTTCTTCTGATTATCCAGATTCTGACGGATACCTTCAGACACTGAAACAGAGGAACGCTTCAGCTCAAGTACTCCTAAAGCGATGCCATTCACGTAGAGCACGATATCGGGACGTTTCTTATTCTCCCCCTTAATCGATACCTCTTCAGCAATCGCAAAATCATTTTCTTCTGGATTGTTCCAATCAATCAGCCATACGGTTTGATTAAGTTCACCTGCACCCTCTTTATCTTTCACACCATAGCGCAGTAAACGATAAACATCTTTGTTGGCATAATAGAGTTTCTTCCCTTCACCTAATGCGGCAGCTGCATCTAACTGACGAATCGCACGGTTGATGAGTGCATCACTCACTCCACGTTTTTTTAGCCAAGTGGTCAGGATATCAATCTCAATATTTTTATTGTTCTCTCGATCCTGCCAGTCCCCTAAATAGCGATAGCCAAGTTCTTTCTGAAAAAACTGCACAATACGATTTTGTGTAATGCGCTCGCGCTGACCTACATTACTCATTGTTATTTCCTTTTTCACTGTCCATTATTAATAAGGTCAGCATTTCTTCTTCATGTTGCTCTATTTGAGCTCCCCCCCAGGTACCATCTTTCTCAAGTAACCGGATCATGCGATACAGCTTAAGGGTATCAATCTTTTTGTCTGCAATCGAAACCGTAAAGTGTTCACGCTTGGCATTTGGCTGGTAATTACTTAACCGTGAATTTTTACTATGACTAATCAAACATAAATTACCAAAGCGATCTAAATATTCTCTCGGAAGGTAGATATGACCATCCATAGGGTGCTGAGGATAAAAATGCTCAACAGAACTACGGAACGTAAATTCAAACTGTTTAATCACTTCATCTGGTTGTTCTGAGCGCAACTGATCGCACCAGATTAAATAATCCAGGTAGTTGAATACAAAATTGTTTTCAATATTTCCGAAACTTAATTTTGAAGAATCAATTTCGCTAGGAATCACTACTTCATTATGATCAGCATATATCATCTTAAAGTAGTCTGCCCCGTCTCCTGATTTCAAGAAACGAGAGAATACAAACTGTCTGGCCAGTTTCTCCAATGCTGCTAAATACTCATTCGCATTCACATGATCTTGCCGATATAGATAGTACAAAGCCCCATTGGCACTGTTGC
Source organism: Acinetobacter sp. BMW17 (assembly GCF_001592855.1). Lineage (NCBI taxonomy): Bacteria > Pseudomonadati > Pseudomonadota > Gammaproteobacteria > Moraxellales > Moraxellaceae > Acinetobacter > Acinetobacter sp. BMW17. Next base: position 81 of record NZ_LSOD01000051.1, on the reverse strand, counting down.
AAATAGAGATTTGAGTCGATGATGTTCCCTTTAAAAAGTACTTAGAGACCGAAAACCCTGTTGATTAGACACACTTCACCC
>NZ_LSOD01000050.1:0-15406 GCF_001592855.1 Acinetobacter sp. BMW17 | reverse complement strand
AACTCATTGAGATGTGTCATAGTATTCGTCGTTAGAAAACAATTATTGTGACATTATTTCAATGAGTTATCTATTTTTGTCGTGTACAGAGAAATAATTTAATACTGTTATAAAAAAACCTTCTCCCAACATTTCAGAGAGAAGGCAAAACCTCAAGCAAGTAATAAGCGAGATAATTATTTAGATTTATAAGAGAGTTTCATCCCCACGATATAGCCTGTATTGTCCTCAAACTCGCCAACAATACGACGATCCGAAGTTTCACCTTCCGCATCACCAAACCACATATAGCGACCACCTACGCTGAAAGCCATTTTTTGACTAATATTGTATTTAGCAGCCAAACCCGCACCCCAATAACCCTTCACAGGACCTAAAGTTGGTGCGGGGTCACCTGCACCTGAGTCCCATAAACCTGATACAGAAATCGCGAGCTTTGGTGTCAAACGTTTACCAACACCCAGTTCAACTGAGGTTTGATCCTCTGAATAGTCAACTAAAGGCAAACCTTTGCCCAATGCAGCTGTAGTAGATGCTTTTAATACTGGAGGATAGTAGGCAAAGTCCCCCCACGGCACATAACGGACTTTTACATAAACTGCTGTGGTCGCATTCAGACCCGTTTGCAGGTTTAAGTTGATAGACTCAGGAGTCGTGATCGTGCCCGAGTTACTGTGTGAATAATTTCCTGCAAATACAATATCTGCCAAAGGAACATCTTCTTTAATCGTTGCTTTATGCTCAACTTCCGAACGATAGGTTAATGAGGCCAAAATCCCCATTTCAGGTTTAGCATAGCTTAGACCTGCAACCCAACCGACAGCTATATCATCAAAATGGTTGTTATAACCACTATTTGGTCCATAAGTTAAACCACGTAAATGAACATCGGCTTGAAGCTGTTGAAGTGCTGGGCCACCATAAATCATGACATTTTTATTTAGGTTATAGCCTAAAAGTGTTGTGATGTTCTTCGATTTCACATCTAAACGCGTATTGGCATCTGCTGCTGGACGGTTTGTTGCAATGAAATTATTATCACCCTCAAACTTTACTTTGGCACCAAAAGGTTCATCATAAATCACCGCAAGGCGTAACTTCGGATTGATGTCCGTTTTTACTGCATAATTAAGTGATTGAAAGTCTTCAGCCATATCAGAGATATTATTACCACTGGTATCTTTGCCAGTCACGTCTGGTGAAATATGCGTGTAGCCCACTTCTGCATAGGTGCCAGATTCAAACAAAGCATCAATTTGTTGTGGAGAGCGCTCAAGACCCGCAGCATAGGTTTGGCCTGCACATACGGACAGTATCGCCCCAATGAGATACTTCTGATTCAATTTCATTTCTATTCCTTTAGTTGCGTTTTAAAACAGCAAATGCCGACCATTCCTATGAAAAGCACTCACCATATTTGATTAAATCTTGGATGACTTAATCCTTTTTGTTGGCCTCAAATATGTATTAAGACGTATAAAACTCGACGACTTTTATGGCGTATTTGTGAGGGATAAATAACGTATGCTTGGATATACACATTTCAGTGTTAATTGGATTTGAAAATTGATAACAGCAGTTCTGTTCTTCTGATTCATCATAGCTATACATCCTTTTAAGCTTTGTTCTCTTGTAATCCACTACAAGACTTTTCTATCTCTGTTATTTTCGAACGTTTTATCTCGTTACTATCATTCGATTTCGCATCGATCTTTTTTAAATATGCTTTAGATTTTAAAGAAACCCACAATCGTCCTTAATAGTGGGTTTCTTTAAAACATGACTTACGATTTTCACTCTGAGACGGAGCATTCAATCTGCTTCAGAAGATTAGCAGTCTTAAAGCGCAGAGCAACCATGCGAAAGAATGGTTCTAGAATGGTTTAGCAAAATAAATTATCAAATAGAAAGGTTTTTGGTGCGGCCACAGTCCAGTACGTAGCAGCACACTATACAGAATGTGTTTAAATCTACTGTTTAAATCTCGACCATATCGAAGTCAGCTTTAGATATCCCGCAGTCAGGACAGGTCCAGTTCTCGGGGACATCTTGCCACGGCGTACCCGCGGTAATTCCCTCCTGTGGCCATCCGAGTTGCTCATCATAAATCCATCCACAAACCAAACATTGATAACGCTTCATGTTGCATCCTCATCTATAAGGGATGGCTGAGAGAACAACTCTGCAAACTTCTGCTGAATTTTCTGTTTGGCTTTAGGGTAAATATTTATTTTGCTGAAATCGCCTGCATAATGCTCCACCACTCGTTGATCCATCAATTTAAACCACCACTTCGGAATCAGTGCCGGTAAAATCATAGCCCCATAACCTGCTGGAAGCTGCGGTACGTCTTCATAGTTTCTCAGGGTTTGGAAACTTCGCGTTGGATAAGCGTGATGGTCGGAGTGGCGCTGCAACTGATACAAAAACAGATTCGTCACCAAGTTGTTATTGTTCCAACTATGTTCTGGCTGGGTACGTGCATATTGGCCATTTTCAAGCTGCTCCCGCTTTAGGCCATAGTGCTCAATATAATTTACGACTTCAAATAACGTAATGCCGTACAAGGCTTGAGTGGCTTGGGTAACCGCAATATTTTTACCAAAACATTTTAACATCACCGCATGATAAAGCCCTGACATCGCCCAGCCTTGCAACAACTCATTCTTGAGTGACCAGAAACCAAGACCTTGGCGCTCTAAACGTCGAGTTTCAATTTCAACTGCCGACTTAAAACTACCCACCACTGTTCTTGGCCAAAACTGCCAAAAAGACTCGCCCATTTGCGAAGAAGCTGGGTCCTCAGGTGTCGCCACACGGCGATGGTGCCCATAAGGATGCTCAATTCGAAAATGATTATACGCCGTCGGTGCCAAGGCCAAATGCGATAACATTTGTTCTAATTTATTCGGTTTATGGCTCAGCTCATGTGCAGTATTAATCGCGACACCATTCAGCACACCCAATAACGTGCCAATAAGCACACGATCATGTGTTGGGGTGCTATCACGACTGGCGAGGTACAAGGCATAAAAGTTGGCACTGTATTGCAGCGGAATAAATAACTTCACAATACGGGCATAGTAGGGATCGGCCTCTAGGGCTGCAATTGCGGCATCAGGTGGGTTTTCGCTGTCCTCACCAATCAATTTGTCCAAAGCTGGCATGACCACGTGCATAAAAATCGGGCCTGTCGAGGCAAACACCGAACGTAATTTTTTGGGGCCAAACTGATAGCCTGCCAAAGCACCCATAGCAATACACGGGTACGCCAAACCAAATAACCATAAATGCCGTTTTTTATCCTTAAACTGATGTTCACTGTGCTGCTGCTCAAGCAAGGTCAGTGCATTCATGCGGAACTCCTTTTTATTTTAGATAGAACGCTTGCTCATTATTGGTAAAATCAGTTGTGATCATTATTCATTTTCGGACACTATATATTCAAAATAGGACATCACTTTAAAAATATGAATCCTCACATTCCATCTATTCCAGCCCGATATTATTTGCGTTTGCTGCCTTTATTGCTGGAACGCGAGATGGATTTGACTGAACTTTTTCAACTGTTAGGAACGGATTTGAGCAGCTATGTACAACAGGAGGATGCCAAGCTTTCTCTGGCACAAATTGAAACCTTGGTCAGCTATTTACTTAAATTTCCAGAAAACCGTGATTTGGCCTTTGAGCTCGGTCGCTCCTTAAAATTGAGCGCCCATCATTTAGTGGGTTATGCCTTACTCAGCTGTGAAAATGTTATGCAAGCCTTAGGCGTGATGTCGCAATATTTCAGCTTAATCATGCCGAACTTTCGACTAAAAGTGACTGAGTTAACAAGCGTCGTGGTTTTGGACATTCACCCGCTGCAAGCCATGAGTACGCTCACATTGAATTTTCATTTAGAAGCCATTGCCGTGGGTTTTTGCAGCAGTTTTTCAGAATTACTCAATCACCAAGTTAAACCCTATGACATTCATTTATCGGTGTTTCAACCGACTTATGTACAAGCTTTACAGCAACTCAAGCCCGCTCAATTTCACTTTGGTACACTCATTCGTCCTAGCATTAAAATCTTTATTCAAGCGGATAATTTAGACACGAAGCTCCCCAAAGCAGATGCATTTTCATTGAACATTTTGGAACAACAGTGCCGCGAACAACTGAAACAAATCAGTTTAGATGGAGAGATTATTGACTGGATCAGCATGATGCTCCGTGAAGCATCTCCACCGCCTAGTTTTGAAGACTGCGCTCAAATGTTGAATGTCTCAAGTAAAACTCTGCAGCGCTATTTAAAAAAGCAGAATGCCAATTTTAATACCATTCGTAAGCAGGTCATTTTAAGCCGTGCTGAGCACCTGCTAATGCACACCAACAAAAGCATCACCGAAATTAGTTTTGAGCTGGGCTACTCCACGGCAGCGAATTTTTGTAGGGCATTTAAAGCTGAATTAGGCACCACACCACAGATGCATCGGCTGAATTCCACGCCGAAGCTAAACTGAACTTTTTAGCCTCAATAAAGGATGCTTTCAAAAGAGTTCATAACGAATGAAACAATGATTATCCTGCCAAAATAAATGTCGTAATCCCTGCTGGTTTTATTTCAATATCAATAGTAATTTGATATATAACTGTATAATAAAACAGATTTTAAATTTATTTTTTGGGGCAAGGATGCGCGAAACTGATCACGAAATTATTCAACTTTTTAAACAACACGTTCACCCGCTTTCAAGCAAACTCACCGAAATGTTAAATGAACATTTCTCCCACCAAACAGAACGTCGCGGTTGCGGCTATACGCAGGCGACACGTGTTTTAGCGGACTATATTAACAGCCCTAGACTCAGCCAAGATTTTGCCGACTTAAAACTGTTTGACCAATACGAAACCAAGACTTTAAAAGTATTGCTAGAGCAATCGCAGTACATGATTTCAGATTGGCATAATTTAGATTTGAATGAGCAAATTCAACCGCTACTGGCAACCGAAAACAGCTCTGAATTTGCTCAGCAAGTGCAACGTCAGCGGCAGTTACAACTACAATTACGCAGTATCACCACACAAGCGCAACTGGAAGAAACTCAAATTCTTTGCCAACTGATTGCCGATATTATTCTCCCGCAAAACACGGCGAAAACAGGTTTGGTTGAGCTCAAAGCCTTGACTGAAAAACCGAAAGTCGGTTCTTGCCCCATGGCTGAAAATTTCTTTCTTAAAATTGCCCATGGCCGCGTCTTAAGACAGGGCGAACTCAATATCTTTGTGGATGAACAACAGCAACCCTTATTGCTGGAAAAACTCAATATGGGAGATGATCATTCCTGTATTAGCCTAAAACCGATCCTGATGAATGGGGTGTGTTTGCCTGCGGGTTCATTGTTCTCAGTCAACTATGATCGCACAGCCATTCAAAACAAAACTCAAAACCAGCAATACAAAGGTTATGTGATCCCCTATTCTGAGATCAACGGCTTTTGGTTTTTAAGACTCACGACCTTAGCCATTTCTCCTGAAAATCGCGCACGTGCTTTTACAACGCATTATCAGCAGCAAGTTGAAAATGGTTTATTTAGTCCGGGAACCACATGCCTACAACAATTGGTTGATGTCGCGACCGCACAAATACGGAACTAAACGCATGCTACAGGTTTGCTACTCAAAAATATATTTGAAATATTTTTTTCAATCAATAAAACAAGAAACTTCACTTTTTTCTTATACTTAGTCGATGGAATCTTCGCTTAATCTCTATATTTAAACAAAATCTCACACGTCGATTTTGATTTATTCTTCGGGCTTGAACTGTACGCTTTGGCTTATTCGAAGAAGGGATAAGTTTTTTCTAGTGGCCTATTTTTATCATGGAAAAACTGGCAAAACTCCTCAGAGCTGTAATCAAGAATAATTTTTGGAGGCTTCAGTATTCGAAGCATTTATCTTACTAACGTTCTCATCATAAAAAAATCCTCCAAAGTATTGGAGGATTTTCGGTACAGATTGAAAGCAAACTTACACTTGCACACTCGCCTGACGCTGTTGTCGTGACGCTAGCAAAAGTTCTTCGAACCTCTGCATCAGTTCAGAGTTTTCAGTCTGCCATTTCGGCTGTTTGTCTTTATCAATCAGTAAGGCACGGACCCCTTCAATCATGTCACTCTGCTCAAACCAGATATCTTGTAAATCGCGCTCCAACTGCATGCACTGTTCTAACGATAGCCCACGCCCTACATGCTGAAGTTTTAGGCTGATTTTCTTGGCCAACAAAGAACGCTGTTGTAAGTTTGCTAAGATCTTTTCAGCCCAATCCATATAATCACTATCTAATGTATTGGCAAGGCTGTCTTCAATTTGAGCCAATTCAGAATGAGAAAAATGCTGGCGAATCGCATCTTCATACTGTTTTAATTCACTAGGCGCAGGTTCTTTTAAATAACGCGCAATGGTCTGCTCAATCGATTGTTGGGTTAATTGCGCGGCATGTCCCAGTTCTGTTTGTAACTGCTCTAAGTGTTCACTCGGCACCAAGTAATCAATTAAATCTAAGTGCAAAGCATCGCTACTACTGATCTGTTCACCCGTAACAGCCATGTACACACCGATATCGTCTAAACGAGACAGAAAATGGGTTGCGCCCACATCGGGGAAAAAGCCAATCGCGGTTTCTGGCATGGCAAAACGTGATTTTTCACTGCTGACAATAATCTGGCAAGCTTGTGCCAAACCAAAACCACCACCCAAAACATAGCCATCTAAAAACACCAATACAGGTTTCGCATATTGGCGCAGGCTCTTCAGCATATGATATTCATCTGCAAAATAGCGCTGATAATTGGCAGTTCCATTTTGATAGCTGTCATAGAGGAAACGAATATCCCCGCCTGCACAAAAGGCTTTCGGGCTATTGGAGTTAATCAAGATAGCTTGAACTTGTTCGTCCTCGCGCCACAGTTCTAGCTGCTGGCTAATGCCATGAATCATACTTAAGGACAGTGCATTCAGATGACTCGCGCGATCTAGCGTAATCACCCCCAAATGTCCTTGGAGGCTGATCTGTAAATTATTTTCCATGCGCAGACTCCTTTTATTGATTTTTAAATTGTGCTGGACGCTTTTCCACAAAGGCTTTCATGCCTTCTTTCTGGTCAGCTGTGGCAAAGATGGAATGGAAAGTGCGACGTTCAAAGCGTAATCCTTCACTTAAACTCACTTCAAAGGCACGATTAATAGTTTCTTTTATCATCATGGTGGCAGTGAGGGATCGTTGCGCAATTTTTTCCGCAGCCTCTAAGGTATAGGCCAATAATTCTTCTTTCTGTAGCACACGCGCCACTAAACCACTTTGCTCTGCCTCAACTGCGCCCATTTGCCGTGCGGTTAAACACATCTCCATAGCTTTGGCTTTACCCAAGGCCAAGGTTAAACGCTGCGTTCCACCAATACCGGGAATCACCCCCAGATTTACTTCAGGCAAACCAAATTTGGCATTGTCCGCACAATAGATAAAATCGCACATCAATGCCAATTCACAACCGCCCCCAAGTGCATAACCACTTACCGCTGCGATCAACGGTTTACGACGCTGCGCAATTCGATCTGCCAAATGGAAAAAATCATCAAAATAGATATTCGGGAAATTCAGCTCGGCCATTTCTTTAATATCAGCCCCCGCGGCAAAGGCTTTTTCCGAACCCGTCAACACCATACAGCCAATCTCAGCGTCGCGTTCAAACTGGTCTAAGGCTTGGTTAATTTCAGCAATCAGTTGACTGTTTAATGCATTCAGCGCTTGAGGACGGTTCAGTGTAATGACCCCGACACCCTTGCGCTTTTCAACTAAAATTGTGTCCCACTGTAAGTCTTCAATGAAAGTTTTTTCCCATTGCATGTTGCGATCCTTCTTCTATAAACCAATGCACATGTAACATTAAAATCTCGTGATCACTTACATGTGCAAGGGTCAGTTTTTTCGATATTGGCTTTATAAACTACGGGCAATCACTAAGCGTTGGATATCGCTGGTACCTTCGTAAATCTGACAAATTCGGGCATCACGATAAATCCGCTCTATCGGGAAATCTTTCAGATAGCCATAACCTCCAAAGATTTGTAAGGCATTTGAACAAACCCGCTCGGTCATTTCAGAGGCAAACAGCTTCGCCATCGAAGCTTCAGTCAAACACGGTTGACCCGCTTCTTTAAAACGCGCCGCCTGATGTACCAACTGACGTGCTGCGGCAATTTCTGTTGCCATACTGGCAAGTCGAAACGACACCGCTTGCTGCTCAAAAATGGGCTTCCCAAAAGCTACGCGCTCTTTGGCATAACGCGTCGCTTCCTCCAAAGCGGCACGCGCCAATCCAACAGCCTGCGCGGCAATACCAATGCGCCCACCTTCTAAATTCGACAAGGCAATTTTTAAGCCTTCGCCCTCTTTGCCCAACAACATACTTTTGTGCACACGCACATCAGTCAAGGCAATTTGGCAGGTGTCAGAGGCATGTAAACCCAATTTTTCTTCGACCCGAATCACTTCATAACCCGGCGTATTACGCGGGACTAAAAAGGCACTCATACCTTTTTTCCCTGCGCTAGGATCGGTCACGGCAAACACGATAATCACGCCTGCATTGTGCCCTGAAGTAATAAATTGCTTGGCACCATTGATGATGTAATGGTCACCATCTTTCACGGCGCGGGTTTTAATGGCTGCGGCATCGGAACCTGTGTGTGGTTCAGTCAGTGCAAAAGCGCCTATCATTTCCCCTTTGGCTAAAGGCACAAGGAATTGCTGCTTTTGCTCCTCAGTACCAAATTTCAGAATCGGCACGCAACCCACTGAATTATGTACACTCATAATGGCTGAAGTTGCACCATCCGCAGCCGCAATTTCTTCTAACGCCAGTACATAGGCCAAGTTGCCTGTTGCCGATCCACCCCATTCTTCAGGCACCAACATGCCCATAAAACCCAATTGCCCCATTTGCTGTAAGGCTTGTGCAGGAAAAGTCCCGTGTCGATCCCACTCACTGGCATAGGGTTTAATTTGTTCTTGGGCAAAACTTTTTGCCATGTCCTGAATCAGGACTTGTTCTTCAAAAAACATACCTTGTCGGTCCCACTCACTGGTATTTGGTTTCATCTGTTCTTGGGCAAAACTTTTCGCCTTGTCCTGACTCAGGACATGTTCCTCAGTGAATTGCATAAATCCTTTCCTTACAATCTCTTCAATTTAAACGGTAGCCGCAGTTTGTTGCTTAGCAATTTCCTGATTGCGCAGTAAAAAGCGCTGAATTTTTCCACTTGGTGTTTTTGGAAGTTCAGTCACAAACTCAATCAAACGCGGATAAGCATGGGCAGATAAGCGTTTTTTCACAAATTGGCTCAGTTCATTTTCGAGTTCAGTACTGGCTGCACTTTCACCAGATAAAATTACAAAAGCTTTAATCACTTCTGTACGCTCAGGATCAGGCACGCCAATCACGGCGGCTTCAATCACTGCATCATGCTCTAGCAATGCACTTTCGACATCAAAGGGGCCAACGCGATAGCCTGAAGTGGTAATCACATCATCACTACGTCCGACAAAACTCATGCTGCCATCGGCATGTATTTCAGCCGTGTCACCGGTTAAATAATAATGTCCAATAAAGGGTGATTTACGACTTTCTTGATAGCCGCCAAACCACATCATCGGAGATTGGCTAATATCCACCGCTAAAATTCCTGGGGTATCTGCACCGAGTTCATTGCCCTGTTCATCTAGTGCCACAACACGATAGCCGGGACTGGCAAAACCTGCTGAGCCTGCTCGAACCTCGTGTTCCAATGCATGATGATTACACACCACCATCCCGACTTCAGTTTGACCATAGTGGTCAAAGATCGGGGCATCTAACACTTGTTTGAACCAGCGGAAAACTTCAGGATTCAAGGGCTCACCTGCACTGCTGACGACACGGAATTTGCCACGGAGTTTCGCCATTTGCTTCGGATCTGCCGCCATCATCATACGGTAGGCTGTGGGTGCCCCCGCCAAGTTATTCACGCCATAGTCATCAACGATCTGACATAGACTGTCGGCGGTAAATGCGCCTTCATAAAAAATGGTTGGATGACCCAATAAGAGCGGGCCTGTAATGCCGTAATACAACCCATAGGCCCAACCCGGATCGGCAATATTCCAAAACGAATCTTCAGCTCTTAAACCAATCGCATCTTGCATATAGGCACCAAATGCAATCAGCGCTTTGAGTGGCACTTGCAAGGGTTTAGCAGGGCCTGTCGTGCCTGAAGTGAACATCAACAAGAACGGATCTTGGATGTTCATCATCACCAATTCGCACTGATCAGATTGTCGATTGAGCTCTGCCCAGAAACTATAATCCCCCTGATACAGTCCTGTGCTTTTGGCTCCCGTGACCGTCACAATTGCAGGGCAACCGTCTACCTCATGCAATTTGTCGCGATTGCCGACATCAGTGACTACCAGTTTGCTTTGTGCCAACTGTAAACGGTGCTCAATGGCTTTGGGACCAAATGCAGTAAACAAAGGTTGATAGACCGCACCAATTCGCCATGTGGCTAAAATGGTAATAATCAGCTCAGGCGTGCGTGGCAATAAACCCGAAACACGGTCACCTTTGCTAACCCCTTGCGACTTTAAAAAGTTAGCAAATTGGCTGGCACGTTGTTGTAACTCTCGAAAGGTATATTGCTCTTTACGACCATCTTTACCCTGCCAAAACAAAGCAATCTGCCCCGGCAAAGCATGTCGATCACAGCACTCATAACACGCATTCAGCGCATCGACTGAACCTGATAGAAACCGTTGCGCAGCCTGCTGTAAATCAAAGCTTTGCTGCGCTTGTTGATAATTTGAAGTCATCCTTTCACCTCAGTCACATTTTTTGTTATTCACGACAAGGGTTTTTATAGAGCGCATTCATTGCGCTCCTGTGTTTCTTTTGTATTAACTCTCTCGGGGTAAGTATTGCTGGATAATGCTGGAAAAATCTAAATGCGCATTGCCTTGCAAACACAGTTGTTGATAAAGCTGCTGTGCCAAACCACCGAGTAATACAGGTTGCTTGACTTGGCCTGCCGCTTCAATGGCCAAACCTAAATCTTTGAGCATGAGTTGCGAAGCAAAACCGTCGGTATAACCACGACCTGCGGGGGCATTCGGGCTAATATCTGGCCATGGGTTACAGATTTCAGAACTCCAGCAACGACCACTTGAACTATTGATCACACCTGCCAGTGCATGGGTATCAATGCCCAGTCGACTGCCCAAAGCCATACCTTCTGCCACGGCCGCCATAGAAATACCGAGAATCATGTTATTGCAAATTTTAGCAATTTGCCCTGCTCCCACCGCACCACAGTGCACGGTGTTTTTTCCCATAAAGCTTAAAATCGGCTTCACTTGCTCATAAGTCGCATCATCAGCGCCGACCATAAAGGTTAAGGTGCCTGCTTTGGCGCCAATGGTGCCACCAGAAACTGGCGCATCACAAACCTGGATCTGATGCTTCAAGCCCTCAGCAGCAACATCTTTAATGGTTTGCGGATCGATAGTACTAGAGTCAATACAGAGACTACCTGCTCGCATCACCGCCAGAATCCCCGTTTCACCCAAATACACGTCACGTACATGCTTGGCCGCAGGTAACATACTGATGACGACATCTGCTTGCTCAGCCGCAGCTTGCGGACTGTCACAAATAATCCCACCACTTTCAGCAAACTGTTGTAAGGCTTTTTCACTCAGATCATAGCCCAACACCGTTTGCCCTGCTTTGAGCAGGTTCTGTGCCATCGAACCGCCCATATTCCCTAAACCAATGAAAGCTATCTTCATCTCGCTACTCCTTAGCGTAAACTGATGGTGGTATTGACTTCCCCTGCTTCTTGGCTGTCTTCAAACCAACGGCTGGTGATGGTTTTGGTTTGTGTATAGAACTGAACCGCTTGTTTGCCATAAGGGCCTAGATCACCCAATTTCGAGCCACGTGAACCTGTAAAGCTAAAGAATGCTACAGGGACTGGAATTGGAATATTGATACCCACTTGACCAATATCAATACGGTTTTGGAAAGTCCGTGCCACGGCGCCGCTTTGGGTAAATAAGCCCACACCATTCCCAAATGGATTGGCATTCACCAATTCAATCGCCTCATCCAACGTATCCACACAGAGAATCGTCAGAACTGGACCAAAAATTTCTTCTTTATAAATACGCATATCCGTCGTGACATGGTTAAACACCGTGGCCCCGACAAAGTTGCCATTTTCATAGCCTTTGACTTGAATATCACGACCATCCAGCAGCAGTTCAGCACCTTGTTCTACACCACTGTTAATCAGATCAATCACACGGGCTTTGGCACGCGGTGAAATCACAGGGCCAATGTCCGTATTCGGCTCATGTCCTGCATTCACACTCAAGGTTTTGGCTTTTGCAACCAACTCATTGATCCAATGTTTACTGTCACCGACCATGACTGCAACTGAAAGCGCCATACAACGTTGCCCTGCTGCACCAAAGGCTGCACCGACCATGGCATTTAAGGTTTGTTCTTTATTGGCATCGGGCATCACGACCACATGGTTTTTCGCGCCCATCATCGATTGCACACGCTTGCCATGTTGACCTGCCAAGTTATAGACATGCGTACCAACCGCAGTTGAGCCCACAAAAGAAATGGCTTTGATGTCTTGATGGGTACACAAGGCATCGACCACTTCTTTGCCACCATGCACCACATTCAGTACGCCTGCGGGAATACCTGCTTCTATTGCCAACTCGACCAACATCATGGTGGAGAGCGGATCTTGTTCAGATGGTTTCAAAACAAAGGTATTGCCGCAGACGATTGCCATTGGGAACATCCACAAAGGAATCATCGCAGGGAAGTTAAATGGCGTAATACCCGCACAAACACCCAAAGGTTGTTGCAAGGTATAGGTATCTACGCCACGTGCCACCCCTTCGGTATATTCGCCCATTTGCAAGGTGCCAATTGAACACGCATGTTCCACCACTTCCAAACCACGCTGAATATCACCTTCCGCATCCGCCAAGGTTTTGCCTTGTTCGGCTGTAAGTACCTGTGCAATTTTCTTGGCATTGTCACGAATCAGTTGCTGTAGTTTCAGCATAATGCGCATACGCGCTTGAATCGGAGTTTCTCGCCAGCTGGCAAAAGCGGATTTTGCTGAGCTAATCGCGGCTTGTATTTCCTCAGGTGTTGCAAAAGGGACTAAACCAATCACTTCTTGGGTTGCTGGGTTGATAATGTCTTGCCATTGTTGAGTTTTAGACTCAATAAACTCACCGTTAATCAACAATTTAGCTGTAGTAATTTGGATTTTAGAAACCGTATTCATAACCTCTCCATAGGCATTCATTTTTATTGTGTCACTGTTGAAACATACGACTTAAACCGTATATTCAATTTCTGCTTTTCAACTCAGACTAGCAAAGAAAACTTTGACCACCAATGCAGATTGGTGCACGATGGTTGTGCAATTTTGCACAGGATGTGGAAAATAAAAAATGAAAGTAGATTGGGATCATCTGCATTTTTTTTTGGTCTTGGCACGCGCTAAAACCCTGACCAATGCAGCACGGATTATTGGAGTCGAACACAGTACTGTAGCAAGGCGGGTACAGTCTTTAGAAATCGCTTTAGGTACGCCGCTGTTTAAACGTGAAGCCACAGGCTATGAACTCACCGTCGATGGCATGGCACTAGTGCCGCGCGTAGAGCAAATGGAACAGGCCTTTTTGCAAATTCAGAAACCGCAACAGCCACTTGAAGGACGAGTGCGCATTGGCGCACCTGAGGGTTTCGGCACAGCATTTTTAACCCAGTTATTGGCCGAACTGTCATTGCAATTTCCACTACTCACGATCGATCTGATTCCTGTACCCAAGATGATCAAACTGTCGCATCGTGAAGCGGATATTGTGATTTCGATTGACCGTCCAAAATCAGGTCCCTACATCATTACCCGACTGACCGATTACTGTTTAAAAATTTATGGAAGCAAGCGCTATCTGGCACAGCATCCGCCTATTCAGCGGATGGAAGATTTAGCGACCCATCGCTTTGTCAATTATATTGATGATCTGATTTATAGTTCGGAGCTGTATTGCTTGGAACGGCTACCCATTCCTCTGACGGCAAATTTTCGTAGCAGCAGTATTTTGGCACAGCAAATCGCAGTCAATGCAGGAGCTGGATTGGCCATTTTGCCGCAATTTCTAGCCCATGACCAACCCGACTTAGAACAAGTATTGCCCGAGCAGGTCCGCTTCACACATACCTTTTGGATGCTGACTTTTGTCGACCTACAACACGAGCCACGGATTAAATTGGTCTGGGATTATTTGCGTAAACAAGCCGACTTAAAACAAGACATGCTGATGGATTAAATCATCCGCAGCAGGTTCTTATTTATATTCCTCCGTCGCAATGCGTCGAGCCAGTTGTTCCAAACGATCGACTTTTTGACGTTGCGGTAAAACGTGGCAGACCATCTCGGCGGTATAATCCACAGCAGTATTGGGAATCAGCGGTCGAGTCTGACTTGTTACATAGTCTTGACTACTGAGTAACGAGCCATTTTTTTTAAAATTAGCAGATGAACGAATGCTATAGACTTCATTGTCACAGCCAACTCTGTATAGCGCGAGTGAGTAATCCCCTAACTCCAAGCCGTCTTTTTCTTTGTCACTCTTAATGAGATATTTGACCCAATACTCAACTTCATTACGACTCGTATCAAGCATTTTAACTCGATCAAAATCGACATAAACATATTGTGAGCGATCATAATTGGCATTCACAAACGTCCATTCGGCAAACGCAGATCCTCCCCACAATACACAAAGAAAACCCAATAAAATACGACTTAACACATCACTATCCCCCAAGATAGACGGGCAAGATTATAGCGACTCCCTTAGATAAAGCACATTAAAAACCAAACTAACATACTGAAATATATCTATTTAATTGATTTTAAAAAGTGAATTTCAACACATATATCCGCGCTTAATTACAACTAACTATCATTCTATATCGACTTTGTGGCTTTTTTTGCACACACATATAGCAGATCGTATTTGTCTGCTGAAAAATCAAATTGTATTTCGAAGAAATGATCTTCTAGGCATAAAATATACAAGGTATTTTATAACGCTGTTTTAATAAAATGAGACAGCAAGATATTATCGATAATGAGTAAAATAACTACATTCAACTCTCGATTTTTATTGCGTTATTCACGATAGAACAATAGATCTCTTTCATAAATCAAAAAACGACCTATCTATTGCTGATTATTTGTACCGAAGAATCTTAAACATTCAGGCATAATCTTTGAATGAAAT
>NZ_LSOD01000005.1:0-39255 GCF_001592855.1 Acinetobacter sp. BMW17 | reverse complement strand
TGAATCCTGGTCGTTAAAGTGTTTGTTTGCACTCATATTTTAACTGTTAGGACTCAGGTTTTTTTATTTAAAGCAAACTATGGGACAGCAGTGGAGGAGTTTCCCTCTTTCATAAAGAGGGAGTAAGGGAGATTAAGTTAAACCACCAAATTCACTAATTTATTAGGCACGACAATTTCTTTCTTGGTTGGACCAGTTAAGAATTGTTGTACTTCTGGTAAGGCTTTCGCAAGTGCCAATAATTCATCTTTTGATGTATCCACAGACACTTCTAATTTGCCACGTAATTTACCATTGATTTGCACCACAATCGTTTGCGTATTACGTGTGAGTGCAGATTCATCTACAGTCGGGAACAATACACTGGTTAAGTCCAGTCCAAATTCAGCCAATAAAGTCTGGCTTAAATGTGGTGCAAATGGCGCAAGTAAAGTTAAAAGCGTCGTAATCGATTCACGAGCAACCGCAACATCATTATCATTTTTCGCTTCAAATTTGTTGTTCGCATTTAACAGTTCCATCATTGCTGCAATAGCCGTGTTAAAGGCATGGCGGCGTTCGATGTCATCACCCACTTTTTGAATGGTTTCATGCGTTTTACGACGTAAGTCTTGTGCTTCTGTAGACAGTTGAGCAGTATCAATTGCAGAGGCTGCATTGCCTTTTTCAAGGAAGCTGGCAACCAAACGCCATACACGTTTCAAGAAACGGTTTGCGCCTTCTACACCTGCATCAGACCATTCAAGTGATTGATCTGGTGGAGCTGCAAACATCATGAACACACGTGCCGTATCTGCACCGTACTGATCAATAATGGCTTGTGGGTCGATACCGTTATTTTTCGATTTCGACATTTTCTCTTGGCCGCCAACAATCACGTCCTGACCATCACCTTGGTATTTCGCAGACAGAATACGACCTTTCTCATCACGTTCGAGGTCGATATCCGCAGGGTTAAACCAAGTTTTCTTGCCTGATTCAGCTTCACGGTAATAAGTGTCTGCCAAAACCATACCTTGAGTTAACAGGTTGGTAAATGGCTCATTGCCTTGTACTACGCCTTCATCACGCATTAATTTGTGGAAGAAGCGTGCATAAAGTAAGTGTAGAATCGCGTGTTCAACACCACCGATGTATTGATTTACTGGAAGCCATGTTTGAGCAGCTTCAGGTTTAACTAAACCATCAGTAAAATCAGGAGATGCGTAACGTGCATAGTACCAAGATGACTCTACAAAGGTATCTAAAGTATCGGTTTCACGACGTGCGTCGCCACCACAGCTTGGGCAAGTGGTTTGATAAAACTCAGGCATCTTGTTCAATGGGTTACCCGAGCCATCAGGTACGACATCAGTTGGTAAGACCACTGGAAGTTGCTCTTCAGGTACAGGAACCTGACCACATTTTTCACAGTTGATCATTGGAATTGGGCAACCCCAATAACGCTGACGCGATACACCCCAGTCACGTAAACGGAACTGAACTTTCGTGCTTGCAAGAGTTGTTGGTTCTAATTTCGCAAGGAACGCATCATAAGCAGCTTGGAAGTCTAAACCGTCAAATTCAGCAGAATTGACCAATTTACCTTCTTTAGAGCCGTACCATTCTTGCCATTGTGCAGCATCAAAGTCTGCATCGTCTGCACCTTGAGCATCAATCACTTGTTTAATGGTTAAGCCGTATTTATTGGCAAATTCAAAATCACGTTCGTCGTGTGCAGGTACAGCCATCACAGCGCCAGAGCCATAAGACATCAACACGTAGTTGGCAATCCAAACAGGAATGTCTTCACCTGTGACAGGATGCTTCACAGACAGACCTGTTGCCATACCTTTCTTTTCAGCGGTAGCTAAGTCAGCTTCTGCGACTGAACCCATACGGCATTCTTCAATAAACGCTTTTAAAGCATCATTGCTTTCAGCGGCTTTCAGCGCCATTGGATGTTCTGCTGCAACTGCAACATAAGTCACACCCATTAAGGTGTCAGCACGTGTGGTGAATACAGTAAGGCCGTCTGCGTAAATTTCAGGATTCGCTGAAGGGAAGGTGATATCCATCCCTTGTGAGCGACCAATCCAGTTACGTTGCATGGTCAAGACTTGTTGTGGCCAACCATCTTTTAAGGTATCTAAATCGTCTAATAATTCTTGTGCATAGTCGGTAATGCGGAAGTAATACATTGGAATATCACGTTTTTCAACCAATGCACCTGAACGCCAGCCACGACCATTTTCAACTTGTTCATTGGCTAAAACTGTCTGATCTACAGGGTCCCAGTTCACAGTTGAAAGCTTACGATAGATCAAGCCTTTTTTGTACAGTTGTACGAACAACCACTGTTCCCAGCGGTAATATTCAGGGGTACAGGTCGCAAACTCACGATCCCAATCGACGGATAGACCTAATTTTTTTAATTGGTCACGCATATATGCGATGTTTTCAAAGGTCCATTTCGCAGGTGCAACTTGGTGTGCAATCGCAGCGTTTTCAGCAGGTAAACCAAAAGCATCCCAACCCATAGGTTGCAGGACAGTTTCCCCTTTGAGACGGTGGAAACGGCTGATGACATCACCAATAGTGTAGTTACGCACATGACCCATATGCAGTTTGCCACTTGGATAAGGGAACATCGAGAGGATATAACGACGTGGACCTTCTACAGAGTCGGCAACTTTAAAGGCTTTACGAGCTTCCCAGTCTTGTTGGACGGTAGGTTCAATCGCGCTCGCTTGATATTCAGGGTCAATGTGAGTAGTCATATACGTATGTAGAACAATGGTTAAAAAGTTTGTTGCACAGCATAGCGCAAAATGCACCTAAAAGTGAATTTTGCGCTATGTTTTGTGCAGGAAATTAAACAAGCTGAAAATAAATCTGGAACCGTACGGAATGATTAAACCGCAGGGCGAGCTTGTTGGCCTCGTTGAAGTGCTTCATTCGCTTCACGTCGTTGATTTTCTAAATCAACCGCTGGTGCTGGGGCAACACTTGGTACAGCATTGGGGGGAGCTGGTACGGTATTTGGCATATTGGCAGGTGGAGGTGCTTCCGGTGAAGCAGCTGGTGGCGAATTTTTCCAGCCATAGGTATCGACTTTGCCTTTTTTCTTTGCTGTTTTGGGTGGAGGTGTCGTGGTGTAATGTGTCGAGCCTTGGCTGTCAACCCACTTATAATACGTCTTGGCAAAGCTTTGTGTACTGCCCATTGCAAGCGCCATCCCCACCAAACATGCTGCCATTTTTGCAAACTGAATACTCATCTACCATTGTCCTTTTTATATCCGGAGTCATTGGATTTTATCGGGTTTATCGTTGTCGTTATTTTATGCTAATTTGAGAATAATAAGCAGTGTTTGATGCATTTTTCATCTGAGTTTTTTGAAATATTTTGCAGGTCAAATCCTCAGTTTAATGCGTGAAATATGCGTCATGGCACAGTATGAAAATCAGAAGGTTGTGCTAAAAACTGATGAGCAAATGCTGATCTATATTTAAAACTGAAAAAATCTGAGATAGATGTTGGGTGTAAATTGGGGGGATATCTTATTAAACTTATTTATGGGTTTTATTATGTTTTTTTATTAATAAATTCAGTGAAATAGAAATCTATTTGTTTTTGCACTAAAAAACCAAGAAAAAGCGGTTCAGTTTTCTTTGTCCGCGATGAATAAAAAATAAACGCTCTGTAAATAAACAAAAAAAAGCTAATTTTTAAACTTGACTTTAGTCACGAAACTCCTAAAAATGCTGTCTTTAGTTTTATATGCCTTTACTCGATCACCCTTCGATAAAGTGTCATTTCATGCAATGGACACGCTTTCTAGCCGAGACCGTGAACAAAGTAAAAAAATGTGTTTATCCCAACACGTTTTAGATCTCATATTGCTTAAACAGCATACAGATCAGAATTTTTTCCTATTGCTATGAAAACTAAGAAATATGTGTGCTATAACAGTGCAGACAATCAATGAATGAAACACTGCTGGTGCCTTCCACCATTGCAGTGATAAAGATTAGGGTGAATCACGTTGGAACTTTTATCTGGTGGTGAAATGCTCGTTCGCGCATTGGCGGACGAAGGCGTTGAACATGTATTTGGATATCCAGGCGGCGCAGTTTTACATATCTACGACGCGTTCTTTCAACAAGACAAAATCAATCATTACCTCGTACGCCATGAACAAGCTGCTGGCCATATGGCAGATGCTTACTCACGCGTAACAGGTAAGACGGGTGTGGTCCTCGTGACTTCAGGTCCGGGTGCAACCAATACTGTGACTCCAATTGCAACGGCTTATATGGACTCAATCCCAATGGTGATTTTGTCTGGTCAGGTTGCGTCACATTTAATTGGTGAAGATGCATTCCAAGAAACAGATATGGTCGGTATTTCTCGTCCGATCGTAAAACATAGTTTCCAAGTGCGCCATGCCAGCGAAATTCCTTCGATTATTAAGAAGGCATTTTATATTGCAGCTTCTGGTCGTCCGGGTCCAGTTGTGGTCGATATTCCAAAAGATGCAACCAATCCTGCTGAGAAATTTGCTTACGAATACCCAGAAAAAGTGAAGATGCGTTCGTATCAACCGCCGCATCGTGGTCACTCAGGTCAAATTCGTAAAGCGATTGAAGAGCTGATTCATGCTAAACGTCCTGTGATTTATACTGGCGGTGGTGTGGTTCAAGGTAATGCTTCTGCACAATTGACTGAACTGGCACATATTTTGGGCTTCCCAGTGACCAATACCTTAATGGGGCTTGGTGCATTTCCAGGTAATGATCCACAGTTTATTGGCATGTTGGGTATGCATGGTACCTATGAAGCCAATATGACCATGCACAATGCTGATGTGATTTTGTGTATCGGTGCGCGTTTTGATGATCGTGTAACCAATAACCCAGCAAAATTCTGTCCAAATGCCAAAGTGATTCATATTGATATCGACCCTGCAACGATTTCAAAAACCATCATGGCGCATATCCCGATCGTGGGTGCGGTAGAACCTGTCCTTCAAGAAATGTTGACACAGTTGAAACAAATGAATGTGTCTAAACCAAATCCTGAAGATATCGCTGCTTGGTGGGCGCAAATCAATGAATGGCGTAAAGTTCATGGCATGCGTTATGAGTCAGGTGCAAACGGCGTAATGAAACCACAACAAGTGGTGGAAGCACTGGATAAAATCACCAATGGTGATGCGATCATTACTTCTGACGTAGGTCAGCATCAAATGTTTGGTGCGAACTATTATAAGTATAAACGTCCACGCCAATGGATTAACTCAGGTGGCCTAGGCACCATGGGTGTTGGTTTACCCTATGCGATGGCGGCGAAATTGGCTTTCCCTGACCAACAAGTGGTGTGTATCACAGGTGAAGCATCGATTCAGATGTGTATCCAAGAGCTTTCGACCTGTAAGCAATATGGCCTAAACGTAAAAATCCTCTGCTTGAATAACCAAGCTTTAGGGATGGTGAAGCAGTGGCAAGATATGAACTATGAAGGACGTCACTCAAGTTCTTATATCGACTCATTACCTGACTTCCCTAAATTGATGGAAGCATATGGTCATGTTGGTATTCAAATTGACCATGCGGATGAGCTAGAGTCGAAGCTTGCTGAAGCAATGGCGATCAACGATAAATGCGTATTTATTAATGTGATGGTTGACCGTACAGAGCATGTTTATCCAATGCTTATTGCAGGTCAGTCAATGCAAGATATGTGGTTAGGTAAAGGGGAGCGCACGTCATGAGACACATTATCTCTGTACTTGTAGAAAACGAAGCTGGTGCGCTTTCTCGTTTGGTGGGTTTGTTTTCTCAACGTGGTTATAACATTGAGACTTTAAATGTTGCACCAACCGAAGATCCAACCTTATCTCGTTTGACATTAACGACTTATGGCGATGACCATAAAATTGAACAAATCACCAAACAGCTCAACAAATTGGTTGAAGTGGTGAAAGTGGTTGATCTGTCTGAAGGTGCGCACATTGAGCGTGAGTTGATGTTGATTAAAGTCAAATCACTTGGCTCGGCACGTGCTGAAATCAAACGAACTGCGGACATTTTCCGTGCGCAAATTGTTGATGTCACCCCAACGACTTACACCATTCAAATCGCGGGTACGACTGAAAAAATTGATGGTTTTATTGATGCACTCGCAGAAAACACCATCCTTGAAGTTGTACGCTCAGGTGTTTCAGGCATCGCGCGTGGCGAAAAAGTTTTAACCATTTAATTCATTAACACGATTCAACCTCCTTTTTAGAAAGAGGGGGATTTCATCAAACAATAAACCCCTTGATGGAATTACAGAATACCAAGCATTTTAGCGGAGACAGCAATGCAAATTTTTTACGATAAAGACTGCGACTTATCTATCATCCAATCTAAGAAAGTAGCGATCATTGGTTACGGTTCACAAGGTCACGCACACGCGCTTAACCTTAAAGATTCTGGTGTAGACGTAACTGTAGGTCTACGTGCTGGTTCTACTTCTTGGAAAAAAGCTGAAAATTCAGGTCTTAAAGTTGCTGAAGTTCCTGCTGCAGTTGCTCAAGCTGACGTTGTCATGATCTTGACTCCAGATGAGTTCCAATCACAACTTTATCGTGATGTGATCGAACCAAACATTAAAGAAGGTGCGACTTTAGCATTTGCTCATGGTTTCTCTGTTCTTTATAACCAAGTTGTTCCACGTGCTGATCTTGACGTAATCATGGTTGCACCAAAAGCACCAGGTCATACAGTACGTTCTGAATACCAGCGTGGTTCGGGTGTTCCTGACTTAATCGCGATTCATCAAGATGCGTCTGGTAATGCACGTAACCTAGCACTTTCTTATGCTTCTGGTGTAGGTGGTGGTCGTACAGGTATTATCGAGACTTCATTCCGTGAAGAAACTGAAACTGACTTATTTGGTGAGCAAGCAGTTCTTTGTGGTGGTGCAGTAGAACTTGTGAAAATGGGCTTCGAAACTTTGGTAGAAGCAGGTTATGCACCTGAAATGGCTTACTTCGAATGCTTACACGAACTTAAGCTAATCGTTGATTTGATGTTTGAGGGTGGTATCGCGGACATGAACTATTCAGTGTCTAACAACGCTGAATATGGCGAATACGTAACTGGTGTTGAAGTCATCAACGAACAGTCTCGTGAAGCGATGCGTAATGCACTTAAACGTATTCAATCTGGTGAATATGCAAAAATGTTCATCAACGAAGGTGCGTTGAACTACCCATCAATGACTGCTCGTCGTCGTCAAAACGCAGCGCATGGCATTGAAGTAACAGGTGGTAAGTTACGTGCAATGATGCCTTGGATTCAAGCGAACAAAATCGTCGATAAAGAAAAGAACTAAGTTTCTGTACTTTACAAAAAGAGGAAAGCAATGCTTTCCTCTTTTTTATGCCTTAGATTCAAGCAAACAGGGTTGTAGATAAAGAAAAGAGCTACATTTTTGATCTAGCTGATTTTAAATAAAAAGACCCTGCCTCGGCAGGGTCTTTTTATTGATCTACTATTATGTTTTATGTAGGGCAAAGCTATTAATTAAAAAGATGTGAGTATAAATAGGGTGATGATATGGCTATTGGTACACAGTTATAAGTTGATATAACCCGTGTTCAAAATTGTTAGATGGAGTCAATGATAATTCCATTTCAGTGCTAGATAGATGGCAGCGTACACTGTGAAAAACTGTTGGATTAATAACGTATCCATGGGCTTTATTGCAATAAATGAAACTCTCAAAAAAGTGTACTTATCATTACGTTTGGGTTTTTAGAGTGAGTTTTAGATTTCTAAAATGGTGGTTTGTGTAAGTTTGTGGTTGATTGTGTGATTTTAGTCATGTTGTTCAATCCCTAAAACTGGGTAAATAGCATGTGAATAAACTTTGGACGCTAGAAAGCTGATCGATGTAAATTAAAAAAATAAGTGAAATGTGTAATAAAAAAAAGGGGGGAAATAGAGTTTTTAATGATTTAGGAAGTTATTTACTCAAATATGTAATTAAATGTAAGTCTAAAATATTTAAAATTTCTAAGATAAAACAGTGGGTTAGTTTGAATATTAAAATGCACTAAAATAAAGCATCACTAGAAGTGGTGTAACTATTCCTAGGTAGAAATGAATCTAATAAAATGAAAGTATTTTAATAAATACAACAGCTTGAATTTATTATTTGGTGCTTCGAAAAGCTACTGTTTTTTTAGGTGAAAAAGGCTGTATAGATGGCTTTTTATACAAAATAATTAGAATGAGATTACGTTTAAACAAGCTTGGTAGCCCATAAAGGCCCAGTTTTTTTAAGTGTAATCATAACAACTAATCTAGTTTTAATAATAAACATCTCGGAGAATGGCTATGAATAAGTTAATTCAAGCATCATTAATTGCAGTTGTGTTTGGTGTAAGTTCAACAGCAATTTATGCAGCACCAAAAAAAGAATCTAAACAATGTGGCGGTGCACCATGTGAAGGTGAAATCGATATTGAGTTAGAGATTCTTAAAGCGTGCGAGTTGAAAGTGGGTAAAGATATTAAACTGGTTGAAGAGAGTTATACTGGGTCAAGTGGTTTCACTGTGGTGACAAACACGCCATATAGTTTGAACTTGTCTACGCTTAATGCGGGTACAAGCGCGGATACTTTTGTTAAACATGCGACCACTACGGACAAAGTTTTTACAACAGTTAAAACGACGAAAGGGGGTACAAGTTACCCAATCGGTTCAACACCTGTAGCAGGTATGTCTACGGATAACTTTACGGTTAATGTTTCGCCAAAAACTGCCATTTCTGGTACCCAACGTGCTGGTACTTATAAAGATACGCTATTTATTAAAGTAACTTACTAATTGTATACTCAGAAGTTGATTCTACGTAGATAGGGTCAACTTCTTCTTGTTCGAAGAATTATAAAAAATTATAAGTATTAGGGGGCTGTATGAATCCGTCTATTAAAGCGTTGTTAATAATTCTAGTTGCTTTCCTTTTCAATACTCAACTATATGCTGGCATTTCGATTAGCCCAGTGCAGTTGTATTTAACTGATAAGTCGAAGCAACGGAGTTCAACTTTTACACTAGAATCTAAAGGGGATGATGAGTCTCCACGTATATTTGAAGCACAAGCTGTTAAGTGGACACAGGGTGAGAATGGAGAAGATATTTACTCTCCAGTATCCAATATCATCATTAACCCGAAGAACTTTATTTTGAAACCAAATTCAAAACAAATGGTCCGGGTCGGTTTTACACAATCAGTAGAAAGTATGAATTTAAGCCAAGAAGAAACTTGGCGTATTATCTTTACAGAACTACCGCAGGTTACAAATGATGAATCTAAAATTGCACTATTGCTTAGCTTGAATGTCCCTTTTTTTGTTGGTAAACAAGAACCTGCTTATTTAAAATTTATTGCTAAAAAGCAAAATGGCCGTACCATTATAAATGTTGAAAATTTAGCAAAATCGCATATTCAAATCCAAAAGCTCTATGTTATGGATAAAAATAAAAAGGTGGTCGCAGAATCGGCAGATATGAAGTATCTCTTGGCTCTGGGGAAAAATCATTACGATTTAGGAAGTGCACCAATACTCGGTGCGAATAATTATAAGGTTGTTGTAGAGACTGATAAGGGAGATACCCCCTTGGAGTTTAATTTAGTTGAGTAGCGGCTATGAACAGAATCACGTTGCTTCTATATTGTATTTTATGTGCAAATTCTGTTCATGCAGAGCCAGTGACTTTACCCGATGATTTGTTTCCAACAAATATTTGGGTGAATGGAGTGGATCGCAAAAGTGAAGTGTTATTGCTGACAGAAAACAATCTCTATTATGTAGAGTGCCAAGACCTTGAAAAATTACAGCTTAATATGGGGTTGTTTAAGCACCACTCAGTAAAAAATAGTTTTTGCTTAGTCAGTGATAATGATATCCAAACAGAATTTGATTCAGGTTTACAAGCCAT
Source organism: Acinetobacter sp. BMW17 (assembly GCF_001592855.1). Classification (NCBI taxonomy): domain Bacteria; kingdom Pseudomonadati; phylum Pseudomonadota; class Gammaproteobacteria; order Moraxellales; family Moraxellaceae; genus Acinetobacter; species Acinetobacter sp. BMW17. Next base: position 29,275 of record NZ_LSOD01000005.1, on the reverse strand, counting down.
AAAATTGACACTTCCTGCTAAGTTTTTCGCTGGCTCTGCCGATGAAGACAGTATTGCTCAGCCGATGAAAGCAAACTTTGGCGCATTTTTAAATTACGACCTAAATTATGAAAAAAACAAACAGGATGAAAATTTTGGAGCATTACCTGAACTTGGTGTTTTTAAAGATAATTGGATTTTAAGGAATAATGCAGTCTATCGAAATAATAAAGGCTTTGATTTTGAAGAAGAGGAGTTTGTTCGCTTAAATAGTAGCCTTGAAATTGATTTTGCTAAAAGTGCGACAAAACTAATTATAGGGGATACAACCTCTCCTTATAGTGCACTTATTAATGGGGTGCGTTTTGGCGGAATCAGCTTTGGGACGGATTATGTATCGCGTCCTGATTACGTTTATTGGAACATTCCGAGTCTAAGAGGTAGTGCCGTTCTTCCATCAACGGTTGATTTATATATTGATGGCGTAAATATTTATCAGAAAAAAATCTCGCCTGGGGATTTTAATTTACAAACAGGTGCAAGTATTGAAAGTGCAGGTACGGCGCAAATGGTTGTGCAAGATGTACTTGGAAATACGACAGTACGTAGTTTTCCTGTACTTATTAGTAATAAATTGCTTAGAGAAGGGTTGAATGACTACAACATCTCATTTGGGAAGTTGCGTTTTAATTATGATGAAAGTAATGGTGACTATCGTGATTTTTTTACTTCGGTCTATTTTCGTCGAGGCATGACAAGCAGAACAACACTAGGTGCAAGTGCAACATATAGCGATGAAATTCGAAGTGCGGGCTTGCTTTGGACGCAAGCTGTAAACAGGTGGTTTGTACTGGACAGTATTTTGTTGGGTAGTCAAACAGATGTTGAAGATGGCTTCTCAGCAGGTATAGCTGTTAATCGGAACTTTGGTAAATTTAACTTTGGTGCAAGTTCTAAATATGCAACCAAAGACTATCGCGCTTTAGGTTATGAAGATAATCATGTTTTCCCAAAATTTGAAAATATGGCTTATTTCAGCATACCGAACTTCCCAATTTTTAAAAATCTAAATGTAAATTATATCGAACAAATTCAATACGAATCAGATAACGCGTTATTTAATGTTGAAGACCGAAAAATGCTGACTGTCGGTGTAAGCCAAGAAATTACACCGAGACTAATGTATACCGCAAACTACTTTCAAGAATTTGGTGATTCCGATAACTCAGGTGCTTTTATCTCATTTTCCTATAATTTTGGTGCTGGTCGGCGTGTTCAAGCAGATGTAGGGACAAATAAATCTGGAGGTATTCGCTATATTCAGAATTCATTTGGAGAGTATGGTGCAAATTATGCAGTTGGTGTTGACTATCGTAATGATGAAGCGGTGTTTAACACTTATGGTGGCTTATCGACTGAAGTTGGGGATTTGACGATCAACTACTTGAAGAGCGATACGGATTACTCTGGACAAGTTAATTTTAGAGGGGCTGTAGTTTTGTTAGGTGGTCAATATGCAATGACTAGTGCCGTGGACAATGCTTTTGCTTTAGTTAAGGTGGGAGATCGCAAGGATATTGATGTTTTACGTTCGATGTCACCTGTTGGAAAAACCAATGAGGAAGGGTATGCATTTGTACACGATATCGTTCCTTATATTAACTACGACATTTCGTTTGATGCAAATCAGTTGCCGATTGAAAGCAAAGTACCGAATGCTGCATATCGTTTAGTTGCATTGGGGCAGCGTGGCTACACGATTAATTTTCAAGTGTTCGATACGCAACAGATATTGGTGAAAATTTTAGATGAACAAGGGGATGCTTTTGTCGCAGGGAGTGAGGTTGAGATTGATACCCCAGAAGCAGATATTTACCCAATTGGTACGGATGGTACCGTGATGTTATATGGTTTGGTTGAAGGTAATTATAAGTTAAAAGTACGAACCAGTGGTGGTCGTTCATGTCAAACAGCACTTACAGTGCCTAAGAAAGTTGAAAATCAATCACCAGAGTTAATTACATTGCAGTGCAAATAATAGGAGTATTCGAGATGAGAACATTATTATTACTCTCGACAGCATTGTTTTCTACAGTCATCTTCGCAAATCCTAGTCGTTGCGAGATGGGGCGAGTTAGTGAACCGAATATGCGTTTGGCTAGTTACTATAATAGTCAGGCAGCAAGCTCATTTAGTGTGAACTGCACAGGAAAATATCGGATCCGTTTTAATAGTCGGAATTTACAAGATGCTTCAGGAAATAGTTTTTTGAATAATGGACCAGTTAAATTAAGGACTCGTATGACAGTTTCGGGTGCTATGGATAATATTTGGAATATCCCAACAGAACAGGGGGCAGGTAAAAACAATTATGTTGTAGCAGTACGCCTTACGGAGCGTATAACAGCGACTACACCAGCTGGTAAATATAGAGATACCGTATTTGTAAATATGGTGTTTTGATGATGTATTTAATAAATCACAGGTGATTGCAGAAATAAGGTTGAGTTTTTGTAATCATCATCAAACTGTCAAAAAGTTTAACTAAACTTGTAGGAAAATAAGAAAAGTTTGGAATAACATGATCGGTTCAATGACAACAAAATTATTCAAACAGCACAATTTCCCAGAACCACAGCGGTTTTATCTCAAGCAACAACATCAGCATAATATTCAGCAAGAACTTTCTATCCTTCAGGAAACACTCAAGCCCAAGTTGAAAATAACCATTGTGACGGAAACATGGTCACCAGAAATCAATGGTGTTGCGAACTCTTTATTACAACTGTGTAAAGGTTTACAAAAACTGGGGCATCGTATTCAGCTCATCCGCCCAATACAAAAAACTATATGTACCGACTTTCAGGCAGAACAGGAGTGTTTGGTCTGGGCAAAAAGTATTCCTAAATATGCCGACATGCAGTTTGGTATGCCACAGTATGTCAAAGTCAGCAAAGCGATTGAACGCTTCGCACCAGATGTGGTCCATATTGTGACGGAAGGACCGTTGGGGTTGACGGCACTGTATGCTGCTCAAGCACATCAAATTCCAGTGTCGAGTGGCTTTCATTCAACTTTTCATGATTTTAGTCGCTTCTTTGATTTGGCTTTGCTGGTTAAGCCAATTGAAAGCTATCTCCGCTGGTTTCATAACCATACGGTGCTCACCTGTGTGCCGAGTCAAACGACGTTAAATCAACTCCAGGCCTTTGGAGTGACTTGTCCTTTGGTTGAGGTTGGACGAGGGGTCGATACAACTCGCTTCCATCCAGAGCATCGCTCAGAACAATTGCGTCAGCGTTGGCAAGCAGATGCCAATACTTCTGTGTTGCTATATGTGGGACGTTTATCTCCAGAAAAAGAAGTCGATGTGCTCATTCAAAGTTATTTGAATATCAAGAAGCAGCAATCGCGCAAGTTGAAAATGGTGATTGTGGGGGATGGGCCAGATCGTAAGCGCTTAACCGAGATAGCAAATGGCTCAGATGTTATTTTTACAGGAAGCTTAACAGGGCAGTCACTCGCCCAAGCCTACGCTAGTGCAGATGCTTTTGTTTTTGCTAGTCAAATAGAGACTTTTGGTAATGTGGTACTCGAAGCCATGGCCAGTGGCTTACCTGTGGTGGCCTATAACTATGCCAGTCCGCAGCGTTATATCAAGCAAGGTATAACAGGGTGGTTGAGTCCTTTTGGACAAGTGGCACACTTTATGCAAACTATTATTCAGTTGCCAGAGCAAAAGGTGCTTAGATGTATGGGAACTCAAGCGCGTCAGGACATTGAAAGTGTGGGCTGGCAGTATCCTGTAAAACAGTTTGAGCAAGCCTTATATCACGTGGCAAATATTAAGGCAGCACCTTAACCAATAGCTGTTTTAAAAGTGTCAGTGATAAAGATGAGTTGGGTAATTTCGATAGGTTTTAATTTAAATCATTAAACTGTCAAAAACACCCTTTAATATGAGCTTAACGAGAAGCGATTTTGATGAATTAAATCGTCATATAACAATGATTTTCCAGCTGAACTTTCAACATTGTTGTTAAGGAGAAGTGGTATGAATCTTAAAACTGCAAAAATAAGAATATTAGATTTAGATTTAAAAGGCTGTGTCTATCTCAATCATTTTTCCCATTCGCATGCTGTAGCCAATTTTTTTAAGCGGATCAGTCGATTGGGAGATGGCATCTTTTGGTACACGATGTTGGCTTTAACTTGGTTGTTGCAAGGATTGGTCTACAGTTTACAAATCGTGTATTTGGTTCTTGGTTCATTGTGCGGGACTTTAATTTATAAAGTTTTAAAAATCAAAACTATTCGCCCAAGACCTTATCAAGTACATCAAGTGATTCGAATGGGTGAGCGACCGCTTGACCATTTTAGTTTTCCTTCAGGTCATACTTTACATGCGGTGATGGTCAGTACGTTATTGGGCTTTGTACAGCCAATTTTATTGGTGCTCATGTTGCCTTTTACTGTTTTGGTTGCCGCGTCACGCATGATTTTAGGGCTGCATTATCCAAGTGATGTGTTGGTGGGAGCGGCTATAGGTGCGGTGGTAGCCGTCACTTTAATTTGTAGTGCACCATTTTTAAATATTGTGTTGTAAAAAAGCCCAGTTTTATCTCAAACAAACTAGCGCTTAAATTTCAGAGTTTGCTACAGTACAGCATCTTCTACATTGTGATGAGACTCCACCATGGGCTTACGTTGGTCAGACACTATTGATATTGCTATTGAGTTGTATGAAGCTCATCCAGATGTCGATCCGCAGTGGATTCGCTTTACAGACTTACATGCTTGGGTGTGTGCCTTACCAGACTTTAGTGATGATCCGACCAAGTCGACTGAAGGTTTGCTTGAAGCAATTCAAATGGCATGGATTGACGAAGCACGATAATCCTTGCATCGAAAAAAGCAACTTTTTACAGAGTAAAAGCAGAAAATTGTGCATTATGTCGGTATAATGCGCCAAAATTTTCATGTCTACATTGACTTAAGGAGCCAATCATGGCTATTGAACGTACTTTATCTATCGTAAAACCAGACGCAGTTGCTAAAAACCACATTGGTGACATCTTTGCTCGTTTTGAAAAAGCTGGTCTTCAAATCGTTGCAACTAAAATGAAACACTTGACTCAAACTGAAGCTGAAGGTTTCTACGCAGAGCACAAAGAACGTGGTTTCTTTGCTGATCTAGTTGCGTTCATGACTTCTGGTCCAGTTGTTGTTTCAGTTCTTGAAGGCGAAAACGCAGTTCTTGCTCATCGCGAAATTCTTGGCGCAACTAACCCTAAAGAAGCTGCTCCAGGCACTATCCGCGCTGACTTCGCTGTAAGCATCGACGAAAATGCTGCTCACGGTTCTGACTCTGTAGCATCTGCTGATCGTGAAGTTAACTACTTCTTCGCTCAAACTGAGATTGCTCCACGTACTCGTTAATTCGAAGTATTCAAACCAGATAAGTGTTATTATACTTATCTGGTTTTTTTATTCCCTGAATAAATTTCTGCTCGTTTATTGAGCTTCTCCTTTCATCGTTAGACATGGTTTAGGTAATACACATGAGTACTGAAGTGGTCGCTGTCTCTACAGTTTCGGCTGAACAGCAACAATCTCCATCCGCTCCTGCACAGCAAAACTCTGTTGCGAAAGTGAACTTACTTGGCATGTCACGTCCGCAGCTTGAAAAATTCTTCGAAGATATGGGAGAAAAAAAGTTTCGCGCAGGACAGGTGATGAAATGGATTCACCAGTTTTTTGTGACTGATTTTGCAGAGATGACCAATATCTCAGGCAAGTTACGTGAAAAACTTGAAAAACTTTGTGAAATTAAAGCGCCAGAAGTGGTGCATAAAAATTATTCTAAAGATGGTACGCGTAAGTGGGTGTTTCGTGTTGGTGAGGGCGAAGGTTCTTTGGTTGAAACCGTATTGATTCCTGCTGAACATCGCAGTGGTTTGCGCCGTACTTTATGTATTTCATCTCAAGTAGGCTGTGCACTGGATTGTTCATTCTGTTCAACCGGTAAACAAGGCTTTCAGCGTGACTTAAACCCAGATGAAATTATTGGTCAGTTATGGGTCGCAAACTATTCTTATATGGAAGATGTGCCTGTAGCTGAGCGTGAGCGTTCGGTGACTAACGTCGTGATGATGGGGATGGGCGAGCCATTACTCAACTATGATGCCGTATTGAGCTCAATGCGTATTATGCTGGATGACTTTGCTTATGGTATGTCTAAGCGCCGTGTGACCTTATCGACTTCAGGTGTAGTGCCGAAAATTGATCAATTGGCACAAGATATTGATGTTGCATTGGCAATCTCCCTACACGCGCCAAATGACGAACTACGGAATGAATTGGTTCCAATCAATAAAAAATATCCATTGGCACAATTGATTGCAGCATGTCAGCGTTATATCGCTAAAGACGGGAATGAAAGTGCACGTAAGCATGTCACCATTGAATATGTGATGTTGGATGGGGTGAATGATCATCCTGAGCATGCGCAGCAGATGATTAAACTGTTGAAGAACTTACCAAGTAAAATTAATTTAATTCCGTTTAATCCATTTCCACATGCGCCTTATGGTCGTTCAAGTCGCAACCGCATTATTTCTTTCCAAAAAACTTTGTCTGATGCTGGATTTGTGTGTACGATTCGTCAAACGCGTGGTGATGATATTGATGCTGCCTGCGGACAATTGGTTGGGCAAGTGGCTGATCGAACACGTCGTGCTGAGCAGTGGAAAAAGAAAGTAGCAGAGAAAAACGAGATTCTACGTTCACAAGGATAATATAAGGGGATGCCAATTGAAAAAACCCGTTTCTAAACTTTACCTTGCGCTGACACTGGGTGTGTCAGTGTGGTACTTGGTGGGTTGCCAAACCGTGAATACGAAAGGTGATCCAAGTAAAGCAGTACAAGTTAGAACGCAATTGGCGGCTGAATATATTAAGTCGAATGATTACGATGCTGCGAAACGCACATTGGATCAGGCATTAGACATCGACTCTCGTGATGCATCTGCAAATATGATGATGGGCGTATTGTTACAGCGTGAAGGCAGTCCGCAAAATGTGGAAAAGGCAGAGCGTTATTTTAAGCATGCAATTGCGGCTGAGCCAAAAAATGCACAGGCTCGTAACAACTACGGTACGTATTTATATCAAATTGGGCGTTATAATGACGCGATTGATCAACTTCAAGTTGCAGGTTCAACTTTAGGGTATGATCAACGTTATCGAGCATTGGAAAATTTAGGTCGTGCGTATATACAAGTAGGTCGAGTGGCGGAAGCAGAAGCTGCTTTTAAACAAGCCCTACAGGTAAACTCAGGTGCCTATCTTGCCATGATCGAAATGGCGGAAATTTCATATTTACGTCAGCAAAATGCTGAAGCTACGCAGTACTATGAACAGTTTGTGCGAGCGGTTGGCGAGAAAAACTTAGATGCACGTGCGCTTTGGATTGGGATCCGAATTGCGCGAGCAAATCATGACACGATGGGTTCGCAAGTACTGGTCAACCAGCTACGTGCATTGTATCCAGACAGTCAAGAATACAAACGTTATTTGCAATTACAGTACACTACTGAGGCCGTATGGAAGTAAATCCTAATTCACCACAATCGAATGGTTCTAGCAATGCTTTAGGAAATATCCAACGTCCGGGTGATTATCTTCGTCAAATTCGTATTACACAAAAACGTGAATTAAGCGATGTTGCCAAAGAGTTGAATATTCCACTCAAGACTTTAACTGCGCTTGAGCAGGACGAATATACGGTGCTTCCAGAAGCGACCTTCATTAAGGGTTACTATCGTACTTATGCGAAGTTCCTAAAAGTGGATGCTACTACGATTATTCAGCGTTTTGATGACATCTATGCCAATGATACGGGGCTCTTGCCAAATCACGCATTGAATAATTCACCGATTAAAATCATGGGTAAATTACCCGGTTCTAACCGTGACCGTAACCGTAAATGGTTAAAACGTGGACTGATTGCGATTGTTGTAATTGCGATTTTAGCAGCGTTGTTCGGCATGATTCAGAATTGGTCAGGCAGTACAGATGAGACTGCGACTCCGCAGACTGAGTCTGATGTACAAATCATCAATATGAATGGGGCTGCTGCAACCACAGGGGATCAGTTGAAACTTGAGTTCAATCGTCCTACGTCTGTACATATTGTCGATTCAACTGGGAAAGTACTGGCAACAGGGCGTCAAGCCTCTACACTTGAGCTTGCTGGCGAGACACCTTTTCAGATTCGTATCGATGATGCTGCTGCTGTGTCACTCAGCTTAAATAATGAAAGTATTTCATTGTCACCATATACCGTCGGTGGAAAAGCAGATTTCCGCTTGTCACGTTAATGGGATCAAGGAAAAGCAATGATTGTAAATCCAATTAAACGCAAGCCTACTCGTAAGATTCGTGTAGGTTCAGTCTATGTCGGTGGCGATGCACCCATCAGCATTCAAAGTATGACCAATACTGAAACTTGTGATGTGGAAGCAACGCTGGCGCAAATTCAGCGTTGTGCAGATGTAGGTGCGGACATCATGCGTGTTTCTGTACCGACGATGGAAGCGGCAGAGGCTTTTGGTGAAATTCGTAAGCGTTCATCGGTGCCGTTGGTTGCAGATATTCATTTTGATTACAAGATTGCACTGCGTGTTGCAGACTTGGGTGCGGACTGTTTACGGATTAATCCGGGAAATATTGGCTCTGAAGCTAAAATCCGTGAAGTGGTGGCTGCAGCACGTCATAACGATATTTCTATGCGTATTGGGGTGAATGCAGGTTCTCTGGAAAAAGATATTCAAAAGAAATATGGTGAGCCAACCGGTCAGGCATTGCTTGAGTCGGCGATGCGTCATATTGATATTCTAGATCGTTTAGATTTCCATGAATTCAAAGTCTCAGTGAAAGCATCCAATGTCTTTTTAACCATGGATGCTTACCGTCTACTTTCACAGCAAATTGATAATCCGTTACATCTGGGTGTGACAGAAGCTGGGATTTATCGTACGGGTTCAGTGAAATCTGCGATTGCATTGGGCGGCTTGTTGTTGGATGGCATTGGTGACACCATGCGTATTTCCTTGGCAGCGGAACCTGAAGAAGAGATTAAGATTGGTTTTGATATTTTAAAATCACTCAGTCTTCGTTCAAATGGAATCAACTTCATTGCTTGTCCAAGTTGTTCACGTCAAGAGTTTAACGTAATTTCAGTGATGCAAGCCCTAGAAGAGCGTTTAGAAGATATTCGTACCCCAATGGATGTGTCGGTGATTGGGTGTAAAGTGAATGGTCCGGGTGAAGCCAAAGAAGCCGATATTGGTGTAGTTGGTGCAAGTCCCCGTTCACTGGTGTATCGTAATGGTGAAAAGAGTCATTTAATTGACACAAATCAGTTGGTTGACGAAATCGAAACGATGGTTCGTCAGCGTGTTTCAGAGCTTGAAGAAGCTAAATCTAAAGAGATCATCCGTAGTTCATCATGAGTTCAATTGTCGCAATCAAAGGTTTTAATGACATTCTTCCTACGCAAACACCAGCGTGGAGACGTCTTGAACAGCATCTCGCATCATTGATGGATGCGTATGGCTACCAGCAAATTCGTTTGCCTATTGTTGAACAAACCAATTTGTTCAAACGCTCAATTGGTGATGCAACGGATATCGTTGAAAAAGAAATGTACACCTTCTTGGACAAAGGTAATCCGCCTGAGTCTTTGACTTTGCGTCCTGAAGGAACAGCAGGCTGTGTACGTGCCATGCTGGAGCATAACTTGCTTCGCGGTGCGACGCCTCGTGTCTGGTATATCGGGCCGATGTTCCGTTATGAAAAGCCGCAAAAGGGTCGTTACCGTCAGTTCCACCAGTTCGGCGTGGAAACCTTTGGTGTGGCAACCCCAGATATGGATGCTGAGCTGATTTTGATGACGGCACGTCTGTGGAAACGCATGGGTGTAGCAGATAAAGTTCAACTTGAGTTAAATACTCTCGGTGAGTCTGATGAGCGTGCAGCTTACCGTGCGGCATTGGTGGAGTTCTTAGAATCACATAAAAATGATTTAGATGAAGATTCACAGCGTCGTTTAACCACCAACCCACTACGTATCCTTGACTCTAAAGATGCAAAAACCCAAGCCATTTTAGAAAATGCGCCGAAGTTGCATGACTTTATGGGAGAGGAGACACTACAGCATTTTGCCACTTTGCAGCAGTATTTAACCGATGCAGGTGTGAGCTTCGTGATTAACCAAAAGCTGGTGCGTGGCTTAGATTATTACAATAAAACTGTATTTGAATGGACCACCACGCATTTGGGTTCACAAGGCACAGTCTGTGCGGGCGGTCGTTACGATGGCTTAGTGGGTCAGCTTAAAGGCAAGGCCGATCAGTCTGTACCTGCAGTTGGCTTTGCTATGGGCATGGAGCGTTTATTGTTGTTGCTTGAGCAAGTCGAAGACGCTACACCTGTACGTGACTGCGAAATGTTTTTATTGGCAGATCCCGCTTCTCAAGGCAAAGCTTTGGTGCTTGCAGAACAAATTCGTAACCAGTTAGATGCTGCATCAAGCACGCTTCGTTTGAAAGTTGGATCACATGGTTCAATGAAGTCGCAAATGAAAAAAGCGGATCAGTCTGGCGCATTGTTTGCCCTCATTTTGGGTGAGCGCGAGGTGGAAGCTGCTCAGTTTGCCGTAAAAGAGTTGGCGACAGCTGAACAAACTTTGGTTGCGGTGGATGACATCGTACCATTTATGATTGAAAAATTTTCTTCAAAATAAGCCAAAATATAAGGAAAGGGTAGTCACATGAGCGCATTAAGTGATGAAGAACAACTTGATAGTTTAAAGTCTTTCACTAAGAAATATGGTTCAGCCATTATTAGTGGGATTTTAATTGCGCTGATTGCCTTTTTTGGATGGCAATACTGGCAGAAGAAGACTTTAGCCGAGAACCAAATGAACACGGCTAAAGTTCAACAATTGATGGATGAAGCACGTGCAACGCAAGGCGATGCATTTACAGCTTTGTCTGCAACTGCCGACAAAATTGTGAAAGAAGCACCAGATTCGGCGCAAGCCATTCAAACGCAATTGTTAATGGCAAAATTGGCCTATGACAAAGCGGATTATGCTGGTGCTGAAAAAGCGTTGAAGAAAGTTGAAAACTCGAAAGTGGATGACGACGGCTTAGTGCAAATTGTGAAATTGCGTTTAGCGTATGCACAATTGGCGCAAAAGAAGTTTGATGATGCGATTAAAAACCTCGCATTGGTAAAAGATCCTGCTTTTAAAGCGACAGCCGATGAAGCTTTGGGCGATGTCTATGTGGCTAAAAATGACATCGATAATGCGAAAAAAGCCTATCAAAGTGCATGGGATCAGTTGGTTGAACGTAAACAAGAACGCCAAATTTTACAAATTAAACTCGAAAGTGTTGGTATTTTAGTTGATGATCCTGAAATCGAACGTCCACTTATAGAAACAGCAGCGGAAGAAACTGAATGAATAGAAAATACAAAATTTCGTGCGCATTAACCGTATTAACTTTAGCACTTGCGGGTTGCGCAAGTAGCGGAAAAGTAGAAGAAGTTAAGCCGAATCCACTTCCAAAATTGACGCAGGCGAAAACCCTGACTCCTGTATTTTCTCAAAGTGTGTCTTCAACTTCGACTGCTGATCCTTTACGTTTACGCTTAGATGCAGACAACGGTGTAGTTTTTGCACTTGACCCTAAAGGTGTCGTAACGGCATATCAAGGTAAACAAAAACTATGGCAGAAAGAAGTATCTAAAGCCGGTTTGAGTTCAGGCGTTGAAGCTGCCGATGGTCATGTCATTGTAGGTAACGCCAAAGGTCAATTGTTTGCTTTAGATCAGGCAACTGGCGAGCAAAAATGGACAGCACAATTAACGGGTGCACTTCTTGCGCCATCGTTGATTCAAGCGGGTCGTGTTATTTCTGTCAGTAATGATGGCACTGTTTTTGCGCATGATTTGGCAACAGGTCAGCAAGTGTGGACCTATAACTTACCGAATGTACAACTTAGCTTACGTGGTAATGCAGCGCCTGTTCCTGTCGATGCGCGTACAGTGCTGATTTCTTCAGCTAATGCCTATGTTTATGCTTTAGATGTGCTCACTGGTGTACCACGTATGCAGCGCCGTGTAGCTGTGTCGGATGGTCGTTCGGATATTCAACGTTTGAATGATGTTGATGGTGATCCTGTAGTAGCAGGTCAGTACTTGATTACCACCAGCTATCAAGGTCAAGTGACCATGACAGATTTGGCTTCACAGCAAGTGGTGTGGAGTGAGGACTCAAGTAGTACGCAGCGCCCTGAAGTGGTGGGTAATGGTGTATTTGTGGCGCAAACTGACGGTAAGTTGGTGGCTTATGAAATTAGCACGGGTCAAAAGCTTTGGGAAAATGACAGCTTGCTGAACCGCCAATTGAGTAATCCAGTGATGTTGGGCCAAGATCTGATTGTTGGTGATTTGGATGGCGTATTGCACATGCTGAACCCTGCGACAGGTGAACTGATTGGTCGTGCGAAGACGTCTGGTGAAGTGCGTACTTTACGTGTGATTGATGATCAACTCTATGTTGCGACACGAAAGGGTGCATTAAGCATTTGGCAGAATCGTTAATTCTGTTCGACTTATGTTAAACTAGTCGAAATTCGTATTTTTTTAAATTCCTCGGGGTGTTTGCTTAGTCAAAACCCCGAGTTTTTATTCAGGTTTTTCACCTAATTTTTCTTCCAGTTTCTGATGTTCAGACCAGTCTCACTGGCTGATCTTGAATAAAGGTTAATCTATGAAACCCGTAATTGCGCTCATTGGTCGTCCGAACGTCGGAAAATCAACGCTATTTAACCAGATCACCAAAAGCCGAGACGCGCTTGTTGCTGACTTTGCCGGTCTGACTCGTGACCGTAAATATGGTGATGCTGTATTTCAAAATAAGTCTTTCATTGTGGTTGATACTGGTGGTATTGGCGAAAATGAAGGCGGTATCGACTCTTACATGGCGGAACAGTCTAAAACAGCCATTAATGAAGCTGATATTATTGTCTTCGTAGTCGATGCACGCGCAGGCCTACTCGCATCGGATGAGCAAATTGCGCGTGAGCTACGTACACTGGGTAAGAAAGTTTACCTAGTGGCGAACAAAGTTGATGGTGTACATGCCGAAGCTGCACTTGTTGAATTTTACAAGTTGGGTATGGGCGAACCTATGCAAGTGGCTGCGAGCCATGGTCGTGGTGTACAGCAAATGCTTGAAGATGTGCTTTCAAGTGTGCCTGAAGATGAAGATGCAGATGAACACGACAAGAACACAGGCTTACGTTTAGCGATTATTGGTCGTCCAAACGTCGGTAAATCGACGCTGGTGAACCGTTTGTTGGGTGAAGAGCGTGTAGTTGCATTTGACCAACCGGGGACAACCCGCGACTCGATCTATATCCCGTATGAACGTGATGGTCGTCAGTACACCTTAATCGATACTGCAGGTGTGCGCCGTAAAGGTAAAGTTGATGAAATGATTGAGAAGTTCTCAATTGTGAAAACACTCCAAGCCATTAAAGATGCCCATGTTATCGTGGTTGTACTTGATGCACGTGAAGGTGTGGTTGAGCAAGATCTACATTTGATTGGTTACGCGCTTGAAGCGGGCCGTGCGATGGTGATTGCGATTAACAAATGGGACAATATGTCTGAGTATGATCGTAAACAATGTAAATTGGATGTTGATCGTCGCTTTGACTTTATTCCTTGGGCGAAAGTGCATTTGATTTCTGCATTGCATGGTACGGGTGTGGGAGATCTATATCCATCGATTCACCGTGCTTATGACTCGTCACATTTGAAAGTTTCACCTGCAAAAATCACACAAATTTTAAGTGATGCTACGGATGCGCACCAACCGCCAATGGTCGGTGGTCGCCGCATTAAAATGCGTTATGCACATATGGGCGGACAAAATCCACCTACGATTGTGGTGCATGGTAACAAAGTTGATAAAACCCCTGCGGATTATCGTCGTTATTTAGAAAACGTATTTCGTAAAGTGTACAAACTTGAAGGTACGCCAGTGCGTATTGAGTTTAAAACCTCTGAAAACCCATTTGAAGGACGTAAGTCACAGGTGGATGAACGTACTGCAGCGCGTAAGCGTCGTTATGTTCAGAAATTTAAGAAAGCTGAGAAGAAATTCAAACGCTAATCAGGCATTAAGGTTTTGATGCTGAAAAGCCCAAAGTGATCTTTGGGCTTTTTTATTTTATGATGCATGAAACCAGAATAGGAAGGCAAAGTGGCAAGGACAATACGTGTTGAGCTGAAAAAGATTGAAGACATTGTGCAGGTGGATCACAGCCTGTCACGTGTTGAGCAAATTGCACAGCGAAAACAAGCCATTTATCAATATCGTAATCAATGCTTATCCGAACAACGGCAGATGGTTGTGGATGATCACTCCATTGCACTGAGTGAGACAGGTAAACCTTATTTGCTTGATCAGCCTTCCTTTCATTTTAATCATAGCCACAGCCAAAATTACTATGCTTTAGCTATGAGTGAGCGGGTGCAGGATCTAGGCGTGGATGTGGAAGAGTTGAGTCGAAAAGTACGCTTTGAGGCTTTGGCTAAACATGCTTTTCACGTAGAGGAACTTCGCTTGTGGCAACAGTGCGATCAGGACAAAGAATACTGGTTTAAAGTCTGGACCACCAAAGAAGCTGTGCTTAAAGCCTCGGGTTTAGGCATTCGTTTAAACTTAAATGAACTGAATACCCAAGTATATCCAACGCATAATGGCGGCATGTGTAGTCATCCGCTGATTGGGAGTTTTGCCTATCTGAATTTTGAGTTAGGAGATGTGATGCTGACCGTGGCTTGGCGGGCAGAGCAGTCCTGTCGTGGCTATGCGTTGCCTCAGATAGAGTTTGTACAACACCTTCACACCGACATAAAAAAGCCTCTCGATTGAGAGGCTTTCTTTTTTCACACTATGGTGTGCATTTATGGAATTTCATTTTCTTCTTCAAACTCAGGCTTCACTTGAACAATGAAGTCTTGACGGTTTAAGCCACGCCATAAAGCAAAAGCTGTACCGATGTAGATTGAAGAGTAGGTACCCACAAAAACACCCACAAACATCGCAACAGAGAACCATTTAAGGCCATCACCACCGAGGATCATCATCGAGATCACCACCAGCAATAAAGTCATTGAGGTGTGAATGGTACGACGTAGGGTCTCAGTTAAAGCGATGTTGACGATCTCTAAAGGCGAAGCGCCACGAATCTTACGGAAGTTTTCACGAATACGATCCGAAACAACAATGTTGTCATTCAGTGAGAAACCAATCAGAGCCAGAATTGCAGCCAATACAGTTAAGTCAAATGGCCACTGCATCATGGCAAAAATACCGATGGTGACCACCACGTCATGGAACAAAGACAGTACAGCACCCATCGCCAGTTTGAATTCAAAGCGAATCGTTACGTAGACCAACATCAGCAGTAACGCTAAAGCCACAGCACCCGCTGAGCGAATGTAGAGTTCATTGCCGACTTGTCCACCCACCACATCAACTTTGTTAACTGAAGCAGAGTTACCCGGTAGCTGTACAGCTTGGGTAATGGTTTTGGTTAAGTCTTCTGCGGCTGTGTCTTCTTGTACAGGCATACGCACAATCAAATCACGATCTGAACCAATGGTTTGTACCACAGGGTCATGAAAGCCAGCTTTGGTCAGTGCAGCAGAGACATCGGCCGACTTCACTGGTTTGCTATAGTTCAATTCGGCAGAAATACCACCAGTAAAGTCCAAACCTAAGTTAAGACCCTTGGTGAAAATAAAGAATAGGCTGCCAATGGTTAAGACAATAGAAAGAATGGCTGCAGGCAGCGCAATCTTCATAAAATCAATTACACGTTCATCATCTGGACGGCCGTATTTTTTTGAATCTTGTTGAGTCACATCAGTCATCATCGATCTCCTTATATGCTCAACTTTTTCAAGTTACGTTTTTTTCCATAAATGAGCTGTACAATCGCACGTGTTACTGTAATAGCAGTAAACATAGAGCAGATAATACCGATCATTAAGGTCACAGCGAAGCCTTTAATTGGGCCTGTACCGATAGCAAATAGGATAAACGCAACCAAGAACGTGGTTAAGTTTGAGTCGAAAATGGTGTTATAAGCACGGTCATAACCCGCCACAATGGCTTGTTTGGGTGATGCCCCCCACTTCATTTCTTCACGTATTCGCTCACAGATCAAGACGTTGGCATCGACTGCCATACCAATGGTAATCACAATACCCGCAATACCCGGCAGGGTAAGGGAAGCACCAATCCAAGACATGACCGTTAGAATCATGGCTAAGTTGAAGACCAAGGCAAAGTTAGCAATTAAGCCAAAGAGACGGAAGAAGACTACCATCCAGATTGCTACCAGTAAGAAACCGATTTGAGTCGATAGCACACCTTTATCAATGTTTTCTTGACCGAGGCTTGGACCAACAACACGCTCTTCAACAAAGTACATTGGCGCAGCAAGTGCACCAGCACGTAGCATTAGTGCGAGTTCAGACGCTTCTTGAGGCGAGTCTAGACCCGTGATACGGAATTGAGAGCCGAGTACTGCTTGAATAGTTGCAGCGTTAATCACGACAGACTCTGCATAAGGTGTACGGACTTCAGTTTGAGCACCAGTCGCAGGATCGGTGATATAGCTAATACGTTGTTTATTTTCAATGAACAACACAGCCATACGCTTACCCACCGCATTACGGGTTGCATCGGCCATCAGTTTGCCACCTGCTGTGTCTAAGGTAATGTTTACCTCAGCACCGCCAGTGTCTTGGCTAAAGCCACTTGATGCGTTTTGAACACGCTCACCCGTTAAAATACGGTTACGGTTTAAAAGTAATTCACGTCCGCTGTCTAAAGACTGATATGCAAAAAGCTCGGTTCCTGGTGGAAGCGGTTGACCATTGCTCTTGCCGGTATAAGGGTCAATCACTTGGTCATTTTGGTCAGAGACCAAACGGAACTCTAGGTTTGCTGTACGACCCAAGACACGTTTTGCTTCAGCAGTGTCTTGAACACCTGGAAGCTCAACCACAATGCGGTTACTACCTTGTGTTTGTACCAAGGCTTCTGCCACACCTAACTCATTAATACGGTTACGTAAAGTGGTTAAGTTTTGGTTCACTGCATAAGATTGAATTTCTTGGCGGCGAACATCGGTATAGGTTAAGCGTAAGGTTGAACCTGTCGCAGTTGCGACCGCTTGCTGATTAAACTCATTACCATTGCTACGTAAGTAGTCTTGAGCCGCAGTACGATCATCATTGTTGGCGAACTGAACGGTAATGGTGTTGTTGTTTAATGCAAGGCTGTTAAATTTAATTTTGTTGTCACGGAACTGACGACGTAAATCAGTCGCAGAGGTTTCCATGCGTTGAGCAATCGCTTTATCCATATCCACTTCTAATAAGAAGTGAACACCACCACGTAAGTCCAGACCGAGCTTCATTGGTTTTGCACCAATTTTTTGTAGCCACTCTGGCGTGGTTGGTGCCAAGTTCAACGCGACAACATAGTCATCACCAAGGCCACGACGTAACGCTTCTTTGGCTTTTAATTGTGCTTCGCTAGAGTCAAGACGTAACAGTGCAGCATTATTGCTAAAACTGTTGTCATGGCTTGAAATGCTTTCAGATTTTAAAATCTGCTCTGCTTTTTGTACGATGCTTTGGTCAATTTGGGTACCAGCTTTGGCACCAGAAATTTGAACCGCAGGCTCATCTGGATACAAACTAGGCAGGGCATATAATGTACTGATCGTCAAAACCACGAGAATCAGTAGATATTTCCATGCTGGGTAACGCATTTGTTTTCTTCTTAAAATGAAAAAAGTCGTGCGGATGCACGACTAATTTTTTTGATTAAAGGTTATTTAATGTGCCTTCAGGAAGAACTGAAATCACACTTGCGCGTTGGATTTTTACGTCTACACCACGGCTCAGTTCAACCACTGCAAAGTCACCTTCGAGTTTAGTGATTTTACCCATGAGGCCACCAGCAAAAACAACTTCACTGCCTACACCAAGACTTTCAACCAAAGAGCGGTGCTCTTTGGCACGTTTAGCTTGAGGGCGCCAAATTAAGAAGTAGAAGATTGCAATAAAAACAGCAATCATCAATAAGTTTGCGACCATACTTGGTTGTTGTGCAGCTTCACCCGCTGCGTGAGCTGTAGAAATAAAAAGGCTCATTTCAAATTCCTAAACTAAAAAAACGGTGACCAACGAATTGATCATAAATAGACTTGTTCTGCAATTTACCTTGTCTTTTTACCAAGCGCAAATGCTCACAACAATTAATCTTGGGGGCAAGGTGGAACTTCTAAACCACGACGTGCATAAAAATCTTCAACAAAGGCATCAAAGCGATCATTATCCAATGCATCACGAATGTCTTGAGTGAAGCGTTGGTAGTAACGTAAGTTGTGAATAGTACCGAGCATTGAACCCAGCATTTCACCACATTTTTCCAAATGGAATAAATAAGCGCGAGTAAAGTTGGTACAGGTATAACAGTCGCAGTGTGGATCCAGCGGACTTTGATCATGACGGTATTTGCTGTTACGGATACGTACTAAACCATCGGTCACAAAATAATGTCCATTTCGGGCATTACGTGTAGGCATGACACAGTCAAACATATCGACGCCACGGCGGATGCCTTCTACGATGTCCTCAGGTTTACCCACGCCCATCAGGTAGCGCGGTTTGTCTGCTGGCATTTTTTCTGGAAGATAATCCAGCACTTTAATCATTTCTTCTTTTGGTTCACCGACCGATAGACCACCAATGGCATAACCGTCAAAACCTACTTCAAGCAAGCCTTTTAAAGACTCATCACGTAAGTCTTCATACATACCACCTTGAATAATGCCGAATAGCGCATTTTTATTTTCAAGCACATCATGATGCTGAGTCTTACAACGCTTTGCCCAACGCAATGACAATTGTAGCGACTTTTGTGCTTCTTCATGCGTTGCAGGATAAGGCGTACATTCGTCAAAAATCATCACGATGTCAGAGTTCAATGTATGTTGGATGTCCATTGAGATTTCAGGAGACAAAAATACTTTAGAACCGTCAATTGGAGAGCGGAACGTTACGCCATCTTCTTTAATTTTACGCATCGCGCCCAAACTGAAGACTTGGAAGCCGCCTGAATCGGTCAGAATGGGTTTATCCCACTTCATGAATTTATGCAGACCGCCGTGCTCTTTAATTACTTCAAGGCCAGGGCGTAGGTAAAGATGGAAGGTGTTACCTAAAATAATTTGCGCTTTGATGTCTTCAATATCACGCGGGAGCATGCCTTTCACCGTACCATAAGTACCGACAGGCATGAACACAGGGGTTTCAACCACACCGTGCTCTAAAGTTAAACGACCACGACGGGCGCGACCCGACTGACCTAATTTTTCAAACTTCATAGAATATCCTGAACAAGAGCAAAGCACTGCTCTGCTTGCAGCGCAAGAGCGAAAAAACAGTTCGCCGCTAAAAGGAGGCTATTTTCCTTGATTATGCAAATAAACACCAGTGTTGTAACACTTTTAACGCAAAGCTTTTCTGAGCAGGGTGATGTGCTGTAAGGGTTGTTCCAGTTTGAATTTATGTCATCGTGGCGAGTGAGTCGTGATTAGGACGAAAAGAGTTGATCGGATGGACGAGGTTGTGAATATAGAGGTTAAAAAGGCACTCAAAATGAGTGCCCTGGATGTGTTATTTGTGTTAAAGCGATCTTTTTAGTTGAAATTGGGACGGTAATCAAAATTTTGCAGCGCAGCAGCGTCACGGAATGGACGTACCGCTTTTTTACCCACGGTCATGGTGTTTACAATGTTGTTCGGAAAGATTTGAATGTGGTTGTTAAACAGTTCGACATTGCGGTTAAAGATGCTGATCGCAGCACCGACATTTTCGTTTTGCTCTTCAATCTCATTCATCATTTTGAGATAAATATCATTGGCTTTGAGTTCAGGGTAGTTTTCGACCACAACATTGAGGCTACGCATCAGCTCTTGGTTCAATGCTTCAATGCGCTGTAATTGGTTGACATCTGTATTGTTTAAGTTCAGGTTGAGAATGTTCTGACGGAGCTCAGTGACTTTTTCCAAGGTGCCTTTTTCAAAGCTGGAGTATTGTTCGACCAGTGGCTCTAAACTATCTAGAATTTTTATTTTTTGACGCTCATAGGTTGCTACATCCGACCATGCGCGAATGGTTGCATTGTGGTGTCTGACAATATTATTGCGAATGACGATTATGCCAAACACGATTGCAATAATAATCAAGAAGAAAATCAATAGCCCCATACAGTCCTCAAACGGCAAAATGTCATTATTTTAAAAATTGCGTTAGATCAGATTCTAAGCACTCTAGATAAGGTAATTTAAAAGTACGTAAGTGTCCACGTAATGTCGAAATGTCATTGATTTTTTTTGCTTTGCTGGAGATTTCAAACAGGTTTTGTGGGCTGATATAGCACAAGATATTTTTTTCAGGATGAAAAAGTAAATCGCCTTCACGGGAACGGAAAAAATTGGCAGTACGTAGCACAAATGCAGGGGAGAGGAGTTTGGCCATCTGCATTTGGTCAGTGCCAAAAAATTTGAGTTTCTGGTTAATCTGAATATCACTGCTATGCCATGGAAAACTATAAGGATAATAAAATTTTTTATTGTATGCGGTAATTGCGAGTCCTTGCGTGGGTACCTCAAAGACAAAACATCCCCATAAGTCTTTATGCACTTCTTTTACTTTTAGCTCATTGCCATCTTTATCACGTAGGCGAATTTCATCAACAAAATGATATTGAAACAACAAAACCTGATGTTGTTGTCCTGCTTCATCCTGCCAAGTGGTACTGGCGTAGTAAGGAATATCGTTGCTGATGGTGCCTTGATTAAAAATTGGAAACAGCTGCTTTAAATGGGCAATAAAAAATGCAGGTTGTAGGGCCACGCCCATATGCTGCGGAGGGCTAAACTCGTTGAGCTGGTATTTTTTATGAATAATTTGTTTTTCGAGATAGTCGGTGACCTCTTCAAGAGGATCATCTTGCTCATAACTTAAATAGGCCCAAAGTAGACAGCCTAAGCCGAATAAAAAGCTGAATAAGGTCCAAATGTGCTCTCCGGCAAAGAACACCGGCACAATAAAAAAAATGCCGACTATTCCAAGTAGAATAGGCAGCACATTTTCAAATTTCAGGGTAATCGGGGCATTCCAAGGATGCAGTCGGTCAAGAATGTCTTGTGCAGAATCTGCCCCTTGACCGATGTCCCAAAGCCTGTCGATATTATCAAACACAACTTTATTCTTTTTACGTCGAATATGAATGGAATGTTTAATCGTATCGATAGGCATGTGAGGTTCTTATTTGGGTTGAAGTTGGTCGACTAACATGGCATCGCCATAACTAAAGAAGCGATACTGGTTGGCTACCGCATGTTGATAAGCTGCCAAAATATTATCACGATTTGACAACGCTGAAACCAACATCAAGAGGGTCGATTCAGGCAGATGGAAGTTGGTGATAAGACGATCCACCACTTTGAACTCATAACCTGGATAGATAAAAATTTGAGTATCTCCCGTCCATGCTTTGAGTTCACCATCATGTGCCTGCGCTGCACTTTCTACGGCACGGGTGGCGGTTGTTCCAACAGAAATGACTTTATTACCACGCGCTTTGGTTTGGCGAATCAGCTCAACGGCGTGCTCTGGAACATCACACCATTCACTGTGCATAATGTGATTGGCAATGTCATCGGTACGTACAGGTAGAAAGGTACCAGCACCCACATGTAAAGTGACAAAGGTTTTTTGAATACCTTTGGCTTCGAGTTGATCCAACAGCTTTTGGTCGAAGTGTAAGCTTGCGGTAGGTGCAGCGACACTGGCTAACTTGGTTGGATCATTAAATACTGTTTGATAACGCTCGGTATCAATGGCTTCAGCTTCACGGTTGAAGTAAGGAGGGATCGGAAGTTGTCCGTATAAATCCAGCACCGTTAAAATTGGCTGGGAAAACTCTACAATAAATAAATTTTCATGACGACCTAGCACCGTGACTTTAACGGCATCAGGGCCAATAAAGAGCTCAGCGCTGGCTTTGGGTGTGTTGCTTGCTTTGATGTGGCAGTGTGCAATAAATGCATCTTGCATGCGTTCTACCAGAACCTCGACAGCTCCACCGCTGGCACGTTTGCCTTTGAGACGTGCTTTCATCACTTTGGTGTCATTTAAGACCAGTAAATCACCTGCATCGAGCAAATCTAAAATGTCGGTGAATTGAAAGTCATGATGCTGACCTTGAGCATCGAGGTGTAACAGTCGAGAAGCACTGCGCGTGTCTAAAGGATAACGGGCAATGAGTTCATCGGGGAGGTCGAAATTAAAATCAGAAAGTTGCATGATGGTAAAACAGCGTCAAAATAAGGGAGGTCAAAATTGCGCTTAGTATATGCGTTTTTGCA
The DNA here is from genome assembly GCF_001592855.1 of Acinetobacter sp. BMW17. Lineage (NCBI taxonomy): Bacteria > Pseudomonadati > Pseudomonadota > Gammaproteobacteria > Moraxellales > Moraxellaceae > Acinetobacter > Acinetobacter sp. BMW17. The sequence goes on along the minus strand of NZ_LSOD01000005.1, from coordinate 6,689 downwards.
GAAAAACGCTGAAATTGCACAAATATAAAGCTAAAAAATCAAATATGACTTAAAAATAGCCAATCATTACCAACTTGCGTTGACAAGTTTTTCAAAAAGTTTAATATACGCATCAACACCTTCCCGAGGTGGTGAAATTGGTAGACGCGGCGGACTCAAAATCCGCTGTCAGAGATGACGTGTCGGTTCGAGTCCGACCCTCGGGACCAGATGAAAAGGAAACCCCTTGAGCATATACAGACTCAAGGGGTTTTTTATTGCATAAAAACAAATGCTTGCATGAGATTCTAGTCTGCATCTTTGAGATCACATAAGCCACTTTTTAGGTGGTCACTTCGGAAAATGAGTACCCGAATGAGTACCTGAATTTGGTTTGGGTACTCATTATGGAATCTCATGGCTAGAACTATTAAACCCCTAACAGCTTCTCAAGTTGAAAAAGCGAAACCAATAGAAAAAGAATACAACCTATTTGATGGTGATGGTCTTTATTTGGTTATACGTCCTTCGGGGACAAAAACTTGGATGCTTCGAATAAAAGACACCTTTGGTAAAGTTCATAAATTAAAGTTGGGTGCTTTTCCTGAGATCACTTTAGCATTCGCTCGTGAGAAGCGAGTAGAATACAAGCGAGCTATAGCGGAAGGAAAAGAGCTCGATGAGGTTCTTTGCCGAGGAGAACATGCCTCAAGAGCAGCGAACTCATTAGAACTAATAGCTAGAGCATGGCTTGAGCAGTACGCTAAGCGGAAACCATTAGAAGAACACACTAAGCATAAGCGCATTCGTAAACTTGAAAACCATCTGTTCCCAATGCTGGGTTCGCGCAGTATAGATGAGATCAGGCCTAAAGACTTGCGTTTGGTTTTGAACCATATCTATGAGAAGAGTGCTGATAACGCGCAAAGGATTAGAGCTGACCTTGTTCTAATTTTTAGTTATGCAGTCCAGTATGGTTATATCGAGGTAAACCATGCAAGAGAAATGGAAAGCCTTGACTTGTCTGCTCCTAGAAATCATAGACCAGCATTACCACTTCAAAGATTGCCTGAGTTAATCCAAGGGATTAGAGCTGATACAGGGTATGTGTTGACTAAACTGTGTTTGGAGCTAAGCCTACATATCTTTATACGTTCATCTGAGTTGAGATTTGCGCGATGGAGTGAAATAGACTTGGTAAAGGGGCAATGGGTATTACCTGCAAAGAGAGACCTTGTGAATGGGGTAAAACATTCTGATCGTGGTGCCAAGATGCGAGAGCCCCATATCATTCCCTTGTCTGAACCAGTAGTAGAAATATTACTTAAGGTCAAAAAATTAGGTTGTGGTTCTGAGCTTGTGTTTCCAAGTACTAATGAGAGAACGCCGTTCCTTAGCGAGAATACATTTAATAGTGCATTACGGCGTATGGGCTATGACACGCAGAAGGAACTGTGTTTTCATGGTTTTAGAGCCATGGCACGTTCTGCATTAGGGGAGTGCGGTTTGTTTCAGCGTGATGCCATTGAGAAGCAGATGAGTCATCAAGAGCGTAATAATGTGGTAAGTGCATACACGCATGTTGCAGAGTACCTATATGAGCGTAAACGCATGATGGAGTGGTGGAGCAAGTATCTGATAGATATAGAGGCAAAAGGATTTGTAGCCCCTTATACCTATGTGAATGGTGAGAATGTTATAGAGTTCAAACGTGTGATCGGATAAATAAGAAGGCTCTCCATTTGGAGAGCCTTTTTTATTATAGATCTGAAAGGGCTTTAACTTGTTCGAGAGGAATATAGTCTAAATAGCCTTTTTGCTCCATAAACTGATCAAGAGCTAAAGTGAAACATTCTTGCTTGGTCATTCCTGTTGCCTTGCACATCGTATCTAAATGTCTATGTGCATGAGGGGTGACGATAAAGGTCGATTTCACGGACTTTTCTCGTAGAGGGGTATTCTGTGCAATGATCTCAATTGCTGCTGCTACTGATTTGCGTATTATCGCATCTTCGTTTGTGGTGGTCATAAGGTTCAACTTCCATGTTGATTATCTAAAGTAGAGCTATTTTACTATAGGTAAATTTGGACTACCAAATTTGATTTCAGTGGTAAGTGAGTAAGTAAGTACTTACTTAAGTTGTTGAAAAATATTAATATTTGACTTTGGTTTTTTATTTGTGTAATTTCGAGTCCAAATTTTTTTATGAGAAAGTTTATGATGTGTAATGCGACAGTGCTTCCTTTACTTGATCTTGTACTTGGGGTTTTGCAGCAGTTAAGGAATTCTTTAACTGTATCTACGAATGAATGTAAATATCCGAAAGCTTGGGGGCAACTTGAAAAAGAGTTTGATGCGATTATCGCATTCATTGCTTTAGGTGGAAGGACAGGGCGAAGTACAACGGAAATACAAGATCAGTTTTCGGATATGATGAATTCAGGCAAACTTCGAGAAAGGCTAAATTGGCTATTAGATGAAAAGAAGATCATAAAAAGTGTTGGGGCCAAGTACACGAATTTTTACTTCTTGAATTGAGCTGTTTCATTCCTTAGGTCTGGCAAGACCTAAGGAAGACTATTTATGCTTATAACTGATATGCTGTACGATGCCAATGTAAGAATTTTCTATGCTGTTCATCAATTTGGCGTAGTTTCATAGCTGAATGTAAACCAAGTAATTTACAGTCAGCATCATTTAGTTTTGGATTGATAATAATTAAGCCATCATCATCAAAACTGATGTCACCCTTATCAAATAAGGTGTCCAAATTTGGTGTTAGCAGCAGCCCATTGAATGGATCTAAGCGAGCTGATTCATCAATTGCCCATGGGATAATGTGCGAAGCCTTGAGATGCTCGATATGGTTATATCCGGTAACAGAGCAACCACCCCAATAGTTTTGTAGTGCTTCTCTAAATTTATCCTGACCAACTCGCACTTTTGTTAATGCTTGGGATTCAGTAACTGGTTCCTGAGTCTTTAAGTGGGGCGTACAAGTCGCATTAGTTTGTAAGCCAAATATTAAATTAATAAATTGATGTAGTTGAGCTTTCGTCTCAAAGTCAAAGGTAAGGGCAGGATTGGAAGATGCTCCAGCAGGGGTATAACCTTTGTAGTTTGAGCTACGACCAACAACTCCGCCGTGTACTGTAATAGCTTTTGCTGCTTCTAGCTTAGATTCGTACTGCAAGGGGATAGCCAAGATTAACTTTTTACTCTCTTCGGGTTTTTTAATATGAACCAAATGAGATAAAGCAGGATGATTTAAGCGGTATACTTTTTTTGTACTGCCATTCTCAACAAATCCTAAATTTAATAGCTCTGAAAGAATCGTTTCTGCTATTAGATACATACTTTTATAACCCCTCAATGTGATTCATTTAAGTATGAAGGGCGGTAGTAGGAAGTTTATGGAAAAAGTGATCTTAGTGAACTATTTGTTTGATTTGTAGTCTTTTGGGTTATTAAGTTAGATAGGATATTTGTGAGAATTGATAGCACTGGTGCTTTGCATTATATTAAAAGAGTGGCTGTCACCACCCCAACCTAGTTTTAGTAAACTGCTCTACTGATCAGCACTAGAACTACGAACACGATGACTATTGTGATAGGTCGCATCGTATAAAGCCTCCTTGTAAAAGGGGGCTTTTCTTTTATGGTTTAAAGAAAAGGTGTTTCTGTGACACCAATTAGCCAATGCTGTTGGGGGCAGTATCGCAACTGTTTACCGTGTAGCGAAGTCCTGAATATGTATAAGTGCTTTTAAAAGCACTTTTAAAGACACCTTTATGTGTGGTATCGTCTATTATGTAAACGAGGATACCGTATGGTTTTTGGTGTTAAAGTAATACATTCAGTTGTAGAAAGGATCGAAGATGAGGCTCGTATGCAAGAACTTCATGACCTTTTCTTGCTAATCGATGAGGAGGGTGAACCAACTAATACACAAACAATCCGCGATGTTATGCCTGGCTTAGGCATGATGATAGATAGACCCGGGCTGCATGAAGTTGCTCGTGTTATTCAAGCCATCATTGAACAAGCAGATGTTAAGACTGAATTTGAATCAATTAAGCAGTTAGTCGATAGTCAAAAGTTAGATGAATCAGAGCGAACAAAGCAGATCATTAATAGGCTCAAAAGAGAAGCCAACATATTTCAGCTAATAAAGTACTCAAACCATCTCATATCAATATTTCCCAAACTGCAAACCACAAACTACATAGAGGCTTAACCATGACTCAATTAATCCATGCACGAATGACTGCAAGCATTACTGAACTCAAGAAGAGTCCGATGGATACTGTTTTAGCAGGTAAAGGTGAAGCTGTAGCAATCCTGAACCGTAATACACCAGCGTTCTACTGTATCCCTGCTGAATTGTATGAGCAGATGATGGAACAGTTGGAAGACTTGGAGTTAAACAAAATTGCAGATGCTCGTGCGAATCAGAAGCGCATTCGAGTAAATATAGATGACCTATAATTTAGACTTTTTAGAAGAAGCATTAGAAGAATGGAACAAGCTGAATCCAAGTATTAAGCAGCCATTGAAGAAGAAACTGATAAAGGTTTTAGAGAATCCAAGGATTCCAAAGAACAAACTGTCAGGCCATCATAACCGTTACAAGATTAAGCTTCGTAGCATTGGCTACCGCCTAGTATACGAAGTGATAGATGATGAAGTCATTGTTTTGGTCATTGCTGTAGGCAAGCGAGAAAACAATGCTGTCTATGATAACGCAAACTCTCGTCATTCTTGATGCACATTTAATTTACCTGATCAGATGAAGCTCATACGCCACTCCGTTTGTATGAGCATACATCTGATCAGGTAAAGCCATTCGGGTTAGGGGAAATTACTTAAGTTAGTATGAGGGTAGTGTTCACACTGTTTGAAGCCATAGAGCGAAATACCCCCCGGGGGTCATGTCTGGGAAAAGGATTCTTATGTTGGAGAGTTAACTTTTTAGGTAGATAAGAGCCCTTAGAGTGTGCGCTTCGCGCACTTGAATGGAGAACATAAAAAGATAGTTCCCACTCAACTGAGTTCAATCTACAGGAAGTTTAAACATGATCATCCAAACCAAAGCAATCATCACCTTTACCCAAGAAGACATTATTAATGCGCTTATAACTTATGCTGAAAGCAAAGGTTTTGAAGCCATTAATCAGGACGTTTTAGCGCAAGACATTCCAGAGGAATTAGTGCTTGTGGTTATGAGTAAGCCCGAAGAATTAACAGAAGCTAACTCTAGCAAGTCTCGAGCTATTTCTGCTCCAAGTGAAGCCAAGGTTGCTGAGGCAGTCTCTGATTACCTTTCAAGGGCTCCACAAGAGCCAGTAGCTCAAGGAGCACTTGTGAGTGATGGTAGTGAACCTAGCACCCAAGCCAGTAAACAGAAGCGTATGAGCAGTATCTTTGATGATGATATTGAAGATGTACCAACACCAAAGAAAATGACAGCTAATTTGTTCGCATAGCGAAGCTCTAATTTAGCTAGGCCTATAATTTTGTAGTCTTAGCTAAAAGTAGAAAAGTTAGACAACTTTAAAGAAATTGTATTCTTATCATCCACTTGAAAACTATTTTGCTTGACAGTGATCTTGACAGGTCTAAAATCCCTTTTATTCCCCTAATAGTGCTAAAGAGTGCTTTTAAGGCTTCATTCCAGTGCGCAACGCGCACACTAGCTAGAAGAACTAATAGTACTAAAAGGCTATGAAGTAAAAAAAGAAAACCGATAGTCTAAGTGCTCATTTCGTAATTCCGATATACCACCGAAACCCTGAATCAAATTAGCAGCCTTGAATGCTATGTAGAGCCTATTACAGAGTTATTTGACTCGAGTGCCTTACCGATATATTAAAACTACTCTAAGAGATTAAAACGACTGTATTTAGCCGATAGCTTATCCATATTCTTATGCTGTTAGTTTCTTGTGTTCTTGGTTCCATGAAGTGTGATTAGTCTTCTTTTTTTATAATAGTTCGGGTAACTGATGGGAATTATCCTATCTAGATGATTAGGGATATAACGCCGTTCGGTCTTGTATTCAATCGGTATGCTTAAACGAACTTCTGCTTGAAGTTCAGGAACCAAATTACTTTGAAGATTGAACAGGCATTAAATATCCTATCAAGAAAAAAGTATGAATTATCCTATCTAGATATATGTATGGAGTTGGGTATAAAACTGCATGTAACTAGGTGAGTATGGAGAGATACAAAAAGAAGATAAACGATAGTAATTTATATCAAATGTTTGATTTATATACATTTAATCTAAAATTCTATGGACTTGTCTGTTGACATGATTTACTCTCTATTTCATACAATGCTTGGTCCTAATTTTTAATACTTAACGAACGAAGTGAAGTTAAGTATTAAAAATTAGGACTGTATGGCGTACCTCCAACTTCCCTCCCTTAATTAACCTTCTTTTTCTTCATACCTATTTTAGATGGATTGATCCGATAGGATAATAATCCTCATAGCTAGTCATTGCATGGTTCTAAGTTTGAACAAACGAATACATTGATTAAGTGTAAGGGTAGGCTTAAACGTGAATTGTCATCTAAAATGCGCCCCTCATTTTATTAGGGGGTAGTATTGTCAACGGCATTCTAAAATTGACCCCTTTTACCTTACAAATGGCAAAGTAAAATTGACCCCTTTGATCTCGTATTAAGTTTCAACCTGGGGCT
>NZ_LSOD01000049.1:0-19937 GCF_001592855.1 Acinetobacter sp. BMW17 | reverse complement strand
AGGTAGGACATTTGATTTGTAGCGTTATTTTCATACCTCTATTTTATCAAAAGCCATATTGTTTTTTTCAGCATACTTTTTGAAACACCGCCAATTGAATTTTGCTGTCTTTGGTTACATAAAAATCCAACCTGTCTTGACGATAAGTCGCAAAGTCGTATTTCTGCTTACGCTGTTCTGTGACCGCAATATTGCTGAGTACGGCATCGAATTTTCCCGATGCCAAACCGAGTGGCCAGTTTTCCCACGAGCTTGGAATCACTTGAAGTTGGAGACCTAAACTGTCAGCAATTAACTGTGCAATATCAATTTCACTGCCAATACGGGTCTGGTTGTCTTCCGCCAAAACATGGAGGGGTGGAAAACTGTTGGTCCCAACAGCAACAGTAAAATGGCCATCATTTACAAACTTAAAACCTTGCGGCAATTGAGCAATTGCCTCTACATTTTTAGTACTATGAATAGCCACCATGTTATTTCTTAAGGTCTGTTGCTCTTTTTCCGAAAACTCAGTTTTCAAACGATTTTCTTGCGCATGAGTTGCCTTCTCATTGTTATAGCAACCCGTCACACTTAAAGCCGCCAGTGTCAGACCAAAAACCACTGCTGTTTGGGCGTTGTACATTTTAATCTCCCAACCCCGGCGGGTTGATTACAGAATGCTGAATCGCTTCTGCCTGTGCCCCCCAACGCGCTAAGACTTTTTGATACTCCCCTGTTTGAATTACTCCATTTAAAGCGGTCTGTACCGCATCGGCCAAACCACCGCCTTTTTTCAGCGTGACCCCCAATTCGGCAGGTCGTGTTCCACCACCGAGCGCTGTTCCTGCTAAACGAATTTTTGCACCATTTGCTGCTTGCCATGCATAAGCAACGTTAGGACCAAATAAGGCATCAACCCGCCCAGACTGAAGCGCCAAACTTGCGGATGCACCATCATCGTAATAAAGTGCTTGCCCCGGTGGCAGCCCTTTCTTTTTATTGTCCTCAATCCAGTCCAACAGCACTTTTTCCTGATTGGTACCAGAACCAACAATCACTTTTAAACCTGAAATATCATCGGGACCTTTGATGGCTTTGACTTTGCTTTTCTCTGAGACATAAAAAGCCAATACGTCTTGGCGATAGGTCGCAAAGTCGAATTTCTCCTTACGCTCTTTGGTCACAGTGACATTGGCAATGGCTGCATCATATTTGCCACTAATCACACCGAGCGGCCAGTCTTCCCACGAGGTACGAACCAGTTTCAGCTTTAAGCCCAAACTGTCTGCAATCAAACGGGCAATATCAATTTCCGTTCCAATATAGGTTTGGTTATCGGGTCCCAATACACTTAATGGAGGTGCGCCTGAAATTGCAGCAACCGTTAAATAACCTGCATTTACAAACTTAAAATCTTTTGGAATTTTTTGACGGGCTTCTGCATTTTGAGCAACATGAATCGGCGTCATATTCTCTTTTAACTTTGCAAGCTCACGGCTATAAAAATCGGTTTTATCGGTCGATTTTGTAGACTCGGCTGTTGAGCTAGCTGTTTGATTAGATGTTTGTTCTTTACTGCATCCAACCAGAGAAATTCCTAGAAACAATGCCAAAGCAATCGTCAAAGGTGTTTTATTCAACCGCATGAAACTGTTCCTTTTCTAATGGTTCAAATTGATTTTCTGGTCGCTTTAAACCAAAACTAGAACGTAAAGTGCTGCCCGGATACTCGGTACGATATAGGCCACGCTGTTGCAGCAATGGCACGACTTTTTCAACAAAAGTATCTAAAGTTTTTGGGGTTGCGCCCGCAATAATGAAGCCATCTGCCGCTTCTTCTTTTACCCACAGTTCCAACTGATCCGCCACTTCTTCCGCGGTTCCAGCAAAAGGTGGACGTGGAGTTGCTGCTTGCAGTGCAACCTGACGTAAAGTTAAATTCTCTGCTTTGGCTTTACGTTTAATTTCATCAGTGCCACTTTTGAAGCTGTTTTCACCGAGTGTGCCCAGTTCTGGAAAAGGTGCATCGAGTTCATACTGAGAAAAATCATGGTGTTCAAAGAAGCGCCCCAAATAATTCAGTGCATCCTCTATCGTCACCAATGCAGCAGTTTCAAGATATTGACGCTCTACGTCCTCAGCAGAATCTCCAATCAAGACCCCAATCCCTTGGAAAATAAGCAAATCATCTGCGTCGCGACCATTCTTAATCACTTGCTGTTTCACATCTAAGTAAAACGCTTGTGCTTCTTCCAAAGAGGCTTGATGGGTAAAAATAGCATCGGCATGTTTCGCAGCTAATGCACGACCTGCACCCGATGCTCCAGCTTGAAACAAAATCGGACGGTCTTGTGGCGAACGCTCCACATTGAGGGGGCCTGCCACTTCAAAATGTTTTCCTTGATGATTCAGCGTATGTAATTTACTGCGTTCAAAAAATTGCCCTGTTTCTTTATTACGAACAAAAGCACCTTCACCCCATGAGTCCCAAAGCCCTTTCGCCACTTGCAAATATTCATCGGCAATTTCATAGCGCTGGCTGTGCTCAGGATGCTGCTTACGGGTATGATTTTTTGCAGTACCTTCAAGCGGTGTGGTCACCACATTCCATCCTGCACGTCCACCACTTAAATGATCCAGACTGGCAAACTGACGGGCAATGGTAAAAGGCTCGCTATACGAGGTCGACACCGTACCCACTAAACCAATATTTTGGGTCACACTGGCTAGTGCTGAAAGCAAGGTAATCGGTTCAAAACGGTTGAGAAAATGAGGAATTGATTTTTCATTGATATATAGACCATCAGCCACAAAGACAAAATCAAACTTTGCCCGTTCTGCTTGAAGCGCGACGTTTTTGGCAAATTCAAAATTGATACTGGCATCGACTACCGCTTCAGGATGGCGCCATGCAGACATATTTCCGTTTGCACCGTGTAAGATTGTTCCAAGGCGAATTTGTTTGGTATTACTCATGTTAAACCTCTGCATTTTTATGAATAGACTCAAGTGCTTGTGTTGCTAAGGCAGCAAAGTACTGAGCAGCTGGATAAATTAAAGATTCATTGGGTTGATATTGGGGATGGTGCAGCCCGAAGTGACTAGCACTGCCGATACTGACAAAGGCACCCGGGATCTGTTCTAAATAGGCGCCAAAGTCTTCACCGATCAAATAAAGCGGCGCCTCTTGCACCTCATAACCTTGCGCGTGTGCAACAGATTGGCTCAGTTCAGTCCATGTCGCAGTGTTGATTAATGCAGCGGGGCCATTGTCCCAATCCACAGCAATCTCAACTGAGTGGGCAAGTGCAATACCCTGTGCAATTTGTTTAAGTTTTTGTTCAACGGCTAGTCGAACCTCAGGAGAATGGGTTCGTACCGTGCCCTCTAAGTGAGCTTCTTCTGGCAAGATGTTCCAACTGGTGCCTGCATGCACTTGGGTAATACTGACCACACAGGTGTCTAAATTATTAATGTTGCGACTAGCAATGGTTTGCACGGCACTAATCAACTGTGCCGCGACAACGATTGGATCTTTGGTTTCATGTGGATGGCCTGCATGCCCTCCTTTGCCTTTAATCACAATTTTGAATCGATCGACGTTGGCATAAAATCCACCAGCACGTGTCGCAAAAGTGCCTAGAGGTAACTCAGGGACATTATGAAAACCGAAAATGGCGGATACATCTTCCAAGGCTCCACTATTGATTACTTCATAAGCGCCACTATAAGTTTCCTCGGCAGGCTGAAAAATAACGCGCACCGTGCCTTTTAAATCAGACACTTGAGCTTTAAGTAAAATCGCAGCACCTAAAATGGTCGAGCTATGTAAATCATGTCCACAAGCATGCATCACTCCGTTTTGAGTCGAGCGAAAGTCTTGCTCGATCTCTTCATGAATGGGTAAAGCGTCGATATCTGCTCGAATAGCCACAACCGGATGACCAGTGCCAATATCCGCAATCAGTCCAGTTTTTAAGCCCCAAGTTGAGGTTTCGATGCCATATTCAGACAACCATTGTTTTAATTTGTCGGTGGTTTGAAACTCTTGACCTGATAATTCTGGATGACGATGTAATTCATGTCTCCAACTCAGCAACTGCTGTTCTAGTAATGGTCTATTTGACATCAATTTCTCCAACTCAAGCTGCAAGCACAGCGTGCTGCGCCAGTAAAGTTAGAGATTTCAGACGCGTTGCATGATCCAACAGTGGCGATTCGACAATAAATTCATGAATTCCATATTGTTGATGCAAAGCGTGTAATTGCTGATGAATGTCATCGGCAGTACCTTTAATAATATTTAGCTGCTCTTTTTTAAGGCTTTTAATCGCAGATTGAGCTTGTCGCGAAAACTCTTGGCCACTTTGCTCATTCGGGATTTTTACCCGTTGCCCATTCTCAAGTTCTAAGGTCCAAACAGATAGCCCTGCTGCCAGTTCTTCCGCTTGATCACGGCTATCCGCCACAATAATTTGTGCTGCAACAATGGCCCGTTCCCCTGCCGAATAGTGTGAGTAGGTCTGCAACGCATCTTGAAGTAAGGTGGCATCGCCATTTAAATGCGCAGCAAATACGAAGTTCCAGCCTAAATCTGCTGCGAGTCGCGCACTTTCAATGCTTGCCCCCAATAAGAACTTTTCTGCACTTTGCTGAGGTATTGGTGTTGCAGCAACCTGATCAGGCTGATTTCGATCTAATTTTGTATTCAAATAATGATCTAATGCTTGTAACTGGACCTTAAAGTTGCCCTTTTGTGTTTGGTCTAGCCCAAGCTGTAATGCTTGAGTTGAAACAGGAAAACCGCCAGGTGCTTTGCCTACCCCCAAGTCCACGCGGTCATGTGCCAGACTTGCTAAAACATTAAAATTTTCCGCAACTTTATAAGGACTGTAGTGTTGCAACATTACCCCACCCGAACCAATTCGAATGCTTTTAGTCTGTGCCAATAACCATGCAATCAAAATTTCGGGAGATGGACTGGATAACAAAGCTGTGGAATGGTGCTCAGCCACCCAGTAACGATAAAAGCCTAAAGCTTCTGCCGTTTGAGCAATTTGCAATGCATTTTTAAATGACTGTTCTGCACTGATGCCTTCGGCTCTTGGACATTTATCCAGTATGCTTAATTTATAATTCAGCCCCATTTTCTATTTCCCAAAAGATGTAAAGTTGGGATCTATTAAACAAATTTACGCTTTAAAAATTAAATATTAAATAAACTTAAAGTTATATAAAAAAGAGAAAAAACAGAGCCAATTAAAAAATAATCTATTATAAAAAATAATGAATTAATTATTAAAATATTCAAAATAAAACTTCCAATTAAAAGTGATATTAAAATGACTATTTAATATTTAACAATAAAAAAACAATCGATATATTGACTACCAGAGTCGAAATACTCATCAGATTATTGTTTTAAGTAAACCTCTATAAATTACATCATCATTGGAAAATATAATGCTGCACACCAAGTTAATACAGCCCCAGCCTGAAAAGCAGGGTTTTAAAATATCACTCCTTCATCAATCCATTTTTTTTGCATTAACTTGCGGAATTACCGGCTCAATCTACGCTGAAGATATTCAACAAAAAACCGTGACATCCGTTGAAAAAGAAGATGTTCAACAACTCGAAAGCGTGGTGGTCGTAGGCAACCGCGGTGGTATTCGTACCATCACTGAAAGCCCTGCACCTGTAGATGTGATTAGTGGCGAACAACTCGTCAAACAAGGCAATACCCTCGCTTTAAGAGACATTTTGGCAAAAGTAATTCCTTCTTTTAGCGTGGCTACCGTGCCTAGCCAACCTGATGGTTACGGAGCTGTAGCCCGTTCTGCGGGTTTACGTGGTTTGGGTGGTGGGCATACGCTCGTACTTGTGAATGGCAAACGTCGTCATGTCGGTGCTTTGGCCATTAACAAATACGGTTTTGGCGAGGGCTACCAAGCAGCGGACTTAGATCTGATTCCAATTGGTGCTATTGCACGAGTTGAAGTTTTACGTGATGGTGCAGCCGCTCAATATGGTTCCGATGCCATTGCAGGGGTGATCAACATCGTGCTCAAGTCTGCTGATAATGGCGGCAATATTAGTGCCACCTATGGTGGTCGAGAGCATTATGATGCTACTGACCGAAATGGAGAAACCTTCCAACTGAATGCCAACGTTGGTGCACCACTGGGACAAGAAGGCTTTATCAATTTGGGTTTTGACCTGAAAAATCAGGATGCCACCACTCGTGCAGGTGCTGTTTCAGGTAGAATCTATTCAAAAGTGAATGGTCAAGATGACCCACGTGAAGCCACGGTAGATCGTAATTTAAATAAATTAGGTCTGCCTTCGGTTGAACAGTTTAATGTTTCTGCAAATGCTGAACTGCCTTTAAGTAAAGCCGCAACCTTATATAGCTACACCACCGCAGGCTGGCGCGATGCTTCGACTGGTGCATCCTACCGTCGTCCGAACTCTAGATCGGGTATCGTTGAAATATTCCCGAATGGGACAACACCCGATGTCATTTTAAATGAAACGGATGTACAAACCGTTTGGGGACTAAAAGGCGATAATGCGCTTGGTTGGGCATGGGATGTGAGTAGTTCTTATGGTAAAAACACACAAGATCACTCTACGCAAAATAACTTAAATCCATCTCTTGGACCGTCTAGCCCAACGTCATTTGGTTTGCAAAAATACGATGCTTATCAATGGGTCAGCAACCTTGACCTAAAGAAAACCTTCGATATTGGTTTTGGTGCCAACCCACTGAGTGTTGCGTGGGGGCTCGACTATCGTAAAGAAGGTTGGTCTTCTAAAGCCACTGATCCTTTAGCCTATAAAAATGGCGGTTATATTATTCCTACAGGTGATAATGCAGGCTTACCTGCAACTGTTGGAACCTTTGGTGCTCGTGTACTTTTACCTGAAGATGAAGCCGATATTAGCCGGAGTAACACCGCTGCCTATTTAGATTTGGGTTTAGATGTAACCGAAAACTGGTTTGTGGGTTTAGCAGGCCGTTTTGAGCATTATGATGACAGTTCGGGCGATACATTTAACGGTAAAATTAACAGCCGTTATGAGTTCAGCCCACAACTGGCAGTACGCGGAACAGCCAGCACAGGCTTTATTGCCCCCTCTTTATATCAACAAGGTTTTGCCAGTACAGGCATTGTGAGTACGGTAAACAATGGTGTTCGCTCAGATGTATACAGTAAATCTGTACGTACCGATTCAGCATTAGGAAAAGCTTTAGGTGCAGAGGCACTTGATCCCACCGAATCGACTAACTTCTCACTGGGTTTAACCTATAGCCCATTCAAGAATTTTAACCTTGCAGTCGATGCTTATCGAATTGAACTGAAAGATCGTATTGCCTCCACGGCGGGACTTACAGGAACAGGCATCTATAACATCTTGGCGGCAAACGGTTTTTCTAACGTCAACTATGTCACCTACTATGCCAACTTATTTGATACAGAAACCAATGGGGTCGATGTTGTTGCGGACTATACTCAAAATTTAAATCAATACGGTCGTATCCGCTGGAGCTTAGGCTTCAACTGGAATGAAACCGATATTACAGCGATTGCGGATAATCCAAGCCAGTTAGATGGTATTAACATTGATCGTATCACCCGTCGCACCCAAGGCATGATTACCGATGCAGATCCGAAAACTAAATTCACGCTGGCTGCGAATTGGCAATACGCAAAACTGGATTTAAATACCCGTTTATCCCGCTATGGTAGTTACATTGCGCGCAGTGAAACCGCTGCAACTGACCAAACTTTTGATGCCAAATGGATTGTTGATTTAGATGCAACCTATCATCTTACAGACAGTCTTTCACTGACTTTAGGTGCGGACAATTTATTTAATACCTACCCTGAAAAATCCAAAATTGTCGATGGCTTAGGTGAAAACTACTATGCCCAGCTTTCGCCTTTTGGACTCTATGGTGGCTATTACTATGGACGTGTTAATTACCGTTTCTAAAATTATTTAAAGCAAAACACTTTGGTGAAATTTCAATATCATCTAAGCCATTTTGACTGTTCAAAATGGCCGATAGCTTAAATGTTAGATTTCACCAAAGTATGGCATCTTCACATTCCAAATTTCTGAGAAAATATATGAGCATCACCATTTGGGGTAGACCCAACTCTTTAAATGTCCACAAAGTACTTTGGCTTGCAGCCGAACTTGGACTTCAATTTGAACATATTCCTGCGGGACAGCGGTATGGCCTGACAGATACTGCTGAATTTTTAGCGCTCAATCCCAATGGTCTAATTCCAGTCATTCAAGATGGTGACACAGTTTTGTGGGAATCCAATACCATTTTACGTTATCTGACTGAAGTATATGGGAAAAATTCATTATGGATTGAAGATCCACGCTTACGCTTTAGTGCAGAAAAATGGATTGACTGGTACACCACCACCGTCCTGCCTGTGTTTGGAATCGTGTTCTTTAATTTGGTTCGTCAGCCTGAAGACAAAAGAGATTTGGCTGCGGTCAAAGTCGCAGCAGAAAAACTAGAAAAGATCTTGGATGTCGCCAATGCTGAGTTGGCTAAACAGCCCTATCTGTCTGGCTCTCATTTTGGCGTTGCGGATATTCCGTTGGCTTTAGCGCTCAATCACTGGTTCAATTTAGATGTTGAGCGCCAGCATGATCATACGCACTTAAAAGCATGGATCGAACGTATTAGAGCGCGTGAGCACTTTTTAAAAGTGGCCAATATTCTTTAGCTAAGCATTATTGCACCATTTTTAAAAATTTTAGCTTTAAATAGAATAAGGCTGTCCTGTATACGGACAGTCTTATTGCATATAAATAGATTTATTTAGCAGAGATACAAAATTACCCCATAATAAAAATTAAATACAAGCTTAACCATAAGCAGATATCTCAAATATAAAATAGATTACCTATAATTATTATAAGATATCATCCTCGATTATTCTTTTATTACTTTTTATCAAAATACTAATCTAAAAAAGTTCTTTTTCTATTTTTAAAAAATAACTCATTATATTTTTAATCTCTCATTTAACTAAATTATTTCACGCATTTGTGAATTAATTAAAAACTTAGAATTGAAAGAATATTTCCTTATTCAAATTAAAGCAATTTAATTAATGAAATAAAAAATATTCTGCAATGCAAATTAAATCTTATTGAATGGTGCATTACTGATATGAGTGAAGTCAGTCGAAGTCCTTATAAAAAGGCAATTTTGTTTGAACAACTTCAAAATGTTCAGTCCAATGTATTTCATGCTGTAGATCCATTTGTTGCCCATTTGGCAAGTCCAGTCGCAGCAGAAAAACCTGTTCAAACCTATAAGATCTTTTGGGCGATTGGTGCTGTTCTGGCGTTACATTACGGCATTTTTTATCTTGCGGAGCATCTTCCAACACCGCCCTTAGTCGTGAAAAAGCCTGAACCAATCGCGATTGTAATTGAAAAACCCAAGGAAGAACCGCCTAAGGTAATTGAGCCTAAACTTAAACAGGAAATACAAAAACCGATTATTCCTCCTGTTTCAGCAAAGCCTCAACCTGTACAAAAACCAGTAGTTGAAAAATCCATTCAGAAGCCTGTCGAGCAGAAGCCAATTGAGCAGCCTAGACCAGTCGCTAAATCCGTTGCTCAACCAGTACCACAGACTGAGCCTACAGAAAACGTCACACCGACCCCAAAAGTCGCTGAACCTGTGACTAAGCCTGCACAAGAAAACTTGCCCGTGACAGCAGCTAAAGGTTATGCCGGTTACCTGAGTAATCCTGCACCTGAATACCCAGAAGTAGCATTAGACCGTGGTTGGGAAGGTGTTGTGATGTTACGTGTGAAAGTCTCACCCACAGGCAGTCCATTGGAAATCAACCTGAAAAATAGTAGCGGCAAAAAAGCACTGGATGATGCAGCAGTAAAAACTGTGAAGCGTTGGAAATTTTCACCTGCACTGCGTGGCAATACGCCAGTAGACGGTTGGGTCGATGTTCCGATTCACTTCAAATTACCCAATTAAACTGTAAAATTTTATCTTAGGAAAACTCAATATGTCTGATATTAATACGATTATTCATGATGCAACCATTTGGTTATTGATCGGTTTTTCGATCGTAACGTGGGTTTTAATTGTGGTGAAGGCCGTACAAACCTCAAAAGCCACTAAACAAAGTAAGCTGTTTGTCGACAGTTTTTGGTCAGCCCAGAACTTGGCAGATGCAATTGGTCAGTCTGAAGATGCGCAGGGACCGACAGCACGTATTGCCCAAACTGGTTTTAAAACCTTGAGTGAAGCCAATGAAAAAACCCATCAAGACTTACAACAAACCTGGAGTCGTCAGGATTTGTTAGAGCGACATTTACGCAAGCAAATTCTTGCCGAACGTCGTCAACTGGAAAAAGGTTCAGCTGTTCTTGCATCCATTGGGAATAATGCTCCATTTATTGGTTTGTTTGGAACCGTGTTCGGAATTATTCATGCCTTACAGGCGATTGCACAATCTGGTAGTGCCAGTATGGATGTGGTTGCTGGTCCAATTGGCCAGGCACTGGTTGCAACAGGCATTGGTATTGCTGTGGCTGTGCCTGCTGTACTTGCCTATAACTATTTTGTACGTAAAGTAAAAGGCATTGGTGCAGATTTAGATGACTTTGCAACAGACTTTGTCAGCCTCACTCAAAAAGTAGGTTTCCAACTGCCAACCAAAACTCAAACTGTGCATGTTGCAGCAAAACCAGTGGCGACGCATCAGTTATCATCTCAAGAAAAGGAGGCTTTGGCTTAAATGGCAATTTCAACTTCTCAAGATGACGATGTCGTCAGTGACATTAACATTACCCCACTGGTCGATGTGATGTTGGTGTTATTGATCGTGTTTATCGTCACGGCGCCTTTATTAACCAATAGCGTAAAGGTCAACTTACCCAAAGCTGCACCGACACAATCTACTGATCAAAACAAAGCATTGGTGATTAGTGTAAAACCTAATGGCGCAATCTTTTTGGATAAAGATCCAGTCAAACTCGAAAATTTTGAGCAAGAAATCACACAGCGTAAAAATGCCAACAGCAAGTTAGCATTAAACCTAAATGCCGATGAAACTGTCCCTTATGGTACGGTGGCTAAACTTTTAGCCAGTATAGAACGTGTCGGTGTAGAGAAGTTATCAGTGATTACCGAACCGAAATAATCGATTACTCACTGAAATCCAAGGCATCTTCAACATTTCGGGCTGTATTGATCCTAATGTTGTAGGTGTCTTTTTATTGGACGTAAAAATTCTGGCTTGCAACATTACTCTATACTTCGCCATTTGCCATGCTAACGACATAAAAAGATCACAAAAACCTCAAATAAAAAAGCACCCTTCGAATTGGACATAATGATCCAACTTCTAGAGTGCATTTCGCTCTAGTACGGCTTATTCAGTTTAAGCCAATATATTAATAGACTTAGCGACTCACTCGCTGAATAGCCTCATCATAGGTCGCACTTGGTTTGTATTGGTTTGCTAGTTGATAATGTTGTTTAGCTTGAGCATAGTCCTGATTATTCTCATAAATTTTACCAATGTTGTAATGTGAATACGCTCTGGTATTGTCATTAGACGCTAAAGCAATCGCCTTTTGATTTGCCCATAACGCTTCAGATGAACGATTCAACTTTTGATAAGCAACAGCAAGATTACTATAAGTTTGTCCAACGTTTGGATTGTAATCAATGGATTGTTGATAAATTAGGGCAGCTTGTTCAAATTGATTGTTTTTATACGCTTTATCCGCTTTCAAATTTAGTGCTTTAGCCCTTGCCTGTGCATTGGCTGAAACAGGAACATAATGCAGCTGCGTCGCTTGGCTTTGGTAACTCGATACAGTTGAACCAACTTGGCTTGCCCCAATAGTTGTCCCTGAAATACGGTTAATATCTTGGATTTCACCCTCTGGACTAATGCGGAACACAGTCCATAAGTTCCCTGTCAGCCCCGTTGGAATATAATAAGAACGGATCAAAGACTCGCCTGCATAAACCATAACTTTAGCTTGGCTATTCGACAGGTTCGCAGTATTGAGTTTAGCACGATCTGAATAATCATGCACTGAATAAACATAATATTGCCCGTCTAAACGTTGATCGATGGTGACAGTTTCAGGGCCATAAGAGTCTGTATCGTCGACATCTAAATTGGCATCTTGCCCTTGTTTATTATCCCAATAGACATGTTGATTTTTATAGCTTAAATGCGAGTCTAAATCTAAAGGGCTCTGCCCCCAGTTTAAAACAATTCGCATACTGTTTAAGTCTTTCAATACTGGACTTAAAGCATAGGTCATACCATCACAAGGACATTTTGCAACCAGTGTTGAATAGCCTGATTTTTTGATAATCAATAAATTTTCTGCGCCATTCGCACTGCTACTGTTCACCGTTGCTCGGCCGTCTGCATTGGTTGACGTTGATGCAGACTGTTCACCATTTTTTTGTAAAATGACTTGTGCATCCGCAATATTTTGATCTTTTACCGTTGCACTTAAAACATGAATATTGGTTGTATCTGCATAGCCCAAAGTAGGGATGCTTAAACCCAAAATAGAAGAATAAAGTAGATGTTTTTTCATTGCGTATCTCTTCTTAAATTGCTTATTTCATTTTAAAGTCTTTTCGACGCTAGGACTTAAACATTAAATCATTCAAATTATGCGGTACATTAGATACATATACTATGGCTTAAATATCGATAGTCTGCTTAGGCTATTTAAAAGATGTATCATCAACGCTTACTCTTCATCGCCTATACTAGCTCAGCATAAATATTAGTCATGCTCTAAGCTCTTTGAATGATGCCATCTTAATAAATTAAGCAAGCGTCTCTTCAGTTTTTAGGACGGGTTCTAAACTCAGTTTCTGCGCAATAAACTGGATAAAGACCTCTATTTTCGGAGCTAAATAGCATGTGGGTGGATAAAGCAACCAAGCATCTCCACTATAATAGGTCTTGAAATGCCAATCTGGTAATACTTGAATCAGTGCTTGGTTATTTAAAGCATGTCTCGCCATAAAATAAGGCAAACTTGCGACTCCCATATGCTTCAAAGCCGCATCAAGTCGGATACCAGTATGATTCGCCGAATATCGTCCTTTTACAGTCACACTGGTGGTTTTATTACCCTTTTGGAATTTCCACTTTGAATCACTGACTTGTTCACCCAAATAAATACATTGATGTTGGCTTAAATCACTCGGTTGCTGAGGTGTTCCATTCTTTTTTAAATACTCGGCTGTCGCCACTAAGACATGGTCAATACGAATGAGCTGTCGGCCCTTTAAGCCCAACGGCGGTTCATTGGTAATGCGTATGGCCAAGTCAATTTCATCGTCAATAAAGTCTATGAAACGATCTTCTAATAGCAGTTGAATATCTATTTGAGGATAAAATTCAAGAAACTCGGGTATATACGGATGAATCAGATAATGCCCTACGGCTTTCGGTACACTGATCCGAACGGTACCACTCGGTTCAGTATTGAATTTGCCTGAATGCTCAATCACAGCTTGGGCAGCTCTAACCATCTCTGAACAATGGTCATACGTTTGTTTCCCACTCTCACTTAAACGCAGTTTTCGCGTTGTTCTTTCAAGCAGCCTTGTTCCTAAAGCCCGTTCCAATCGGCTAATAGCTTTACTCACTGCGGACGGCGTATTTCCAAGCTGTCGAGCCGTTTCTGAAAAACTGCCTGTCTCCACAACTTTGACAAAAATAGCCATTTCTTGGAGTAAAGCCATACTTTGATTTGTGCTCATGAGGAAAAAGTAATTTAATTTTTTACTAGATTATCATCAATAATTAGGCCTCATATAATCTTTTCTGTGAAATTTTGACAGAGATAACCATGACTCAAGCTTTATATCTATCCGACATTACTCAAGCTGAGGTAGAAGTTTTACACTGTGACCCCACTGAAGATGGACGATTTGCCATTCAGCTTGCCCAAACACCGTTTCATCCGCAAGGTGGTGGTCAACCCAGTGATTTAGGTAAAATCAATGGTGTAGATGTGCTTCATGTCGCTATGCAAGATGATCAAATTATTCATTATGCTAATCACGCGATTACTTTAGGTCTGGCACAGGCTCAAGTTGACCTCAACCGACGCCACTATCACAGTCGTCTACACTCAGCAGGCCACTTAATCGGGCATGTGATGCAAGCCTTTGGTTGGCAACCCACCAAAGCACAGCACTGGCCAGACGAATGCAAAGTCCAATTTGTCAAACAAGACCATTCTGAAGACCAAGATTTAGAAACTTTACAGCAGATATGCAATCAATATATTTCTAGCCAACTCGTCAGACTGACCCAACAAAATGCTGATGGCTACCGTGAAGTCAGTTTTGGGAATTTACCTGCATTTGCTTGTGGTGGAACCCATGTCCAAAATTTATCTGAAATTGGGACGCTCGAAATTACAGGCTATAAACTTAAAAAAGATAAGTTAACCGTGAGCTATAGCGTTTCGGATGAGCATCAATAATATGTGGATGCAATATAGTTCAGAATTTTTAGCTTTGGCTTTGGTGCATTTTCTTGCGGTTCTTTTACCCGGCCCTGACTTCGCCATTACGGTTAGAAATAGCGTGCGCTATGGCTATGCAATTGGTTGCATCACAGCTATTGGCATTGGTATAGGAATTTCGGTTCATGTTTTATATACCCTTGTAGGCTTGGGCATTATTATTCAACAAAGTCCGTTTTTCATGCTTATTTTAAGAATCGCAGGCGCACTATATTTAATTTATTTAGGTTGGAGTTTATTACGTACTCCCTCTGTCAATATCGATCCCTCGATTGAAGAAATGGCCAATATGCCTTTGAGTCAAAGCAAAGCCTTTATAATGGGCTTTATGACCAATGCGCTCAATCCCAAAGCGACTATTTTTTTTCTGGCTATATTTACCACACTCGTCAGTCCGACAACTCCGATGAAAGTACAATTTGCTTATGGGATATGGATGTGTATCGTCAATGCACTCTGGTTCATGCTGGTCGCTGTTTTGTTTTCTCGACCCGTCGTTCGACAGCAATTTTTAAAGATGGGAAAACAGTTTGAGCGATTGATGGGGCTCATATTAATTGCTCTGGCGCTGAGGCTGTTATTTACCCATTTATGATGTTTCATAGCACCAGCAACTGCGGATTATTCAGAATGTCATCACTGCTGATATTCTAAATAAGTACATAAAAATATGAGCAGCATATTTAAATCATAAAATGTGCAGTCATTTCATTAAACCTGGCTGTACATTGGTTTCTATTTATCTTCTGAAGATATCTTTTAGACTCACCCGACATTAAAATAAAACTGTGCTAAAAATGATCAAATAAGCCATACTCTATTTTTATATCATGTGGTAAAAATATATAAAAAGGGAATGACATGAAAATAAAAATAGATTCATTACTTTCAATCGGTATTTTTATGAGCCGAAGCACTCAGGCTAAATGCGTTATAGAAGGCTTGCACGGCGCGTTAAAACTGAATCCGAACATGTATGCCTTTGGTGCAGATGAAGACAACACAATAAGCCAAGAAAACTTGATTTTTTTGCTGACTGGAAAACAACCGCAACCTCTCAAGAAAAACATGCATTGTCCCTACCTATTGCTTTAAATACCCAATTAGATCAAACCAGTTATAGGATTTACAATCAAGCGTATCTATCTCCTGAGACTACACAACTCAACGTGATCCAAAATAAATCTCGGAATAGGTTATCGTTATTTTGAACACAATTATAAAGCGAACAATTTTTATTAAGACATTTAACACCACAGTTACCTATTTTCTAAGAGAGCATGATAATGAACAATGTACTAAAAAAAGTATTATTTGCCGCAGGAATATTTGTGGTAGCAGAAACTGCTATGGCATGTACCCGTGTGGTTTATCTAGGCAATAATGACGTCATGACAGCACGTTCGATGGACTGGAAAAGTGATATTGGAACCAACTTGTGGATTTTGCCCAATAATGTCAAACGTAATGGTATGGCGGGGCCAAAATCGATTCAATGGACATCCAAGTACGGCAGTGTGGTTGCAACTGGTTATGACATATCTACTACCGACGGCGTCAATGAAAAAGGACTGATGGCAAACTTACTGTGGTTGGTTGAGTCTGAATATCCAAATGTGAAAACCTCTAAAAAGCCACCTTTGGGCATTTCACTGTGGGCACAATATGTCTTAGATAATTATGCCACAGTGAATGAGGCCATTCAGGCATTGGAAAAAGAACCATTCACGGTAGTGACCGACCAAGTTCCAGGTGAAAAACGGTTAGCGACACTGCATTTATCTATTTCAGATGCCACGGGTGACAGTGCCATCATTGAATATATTGGTGGAAAACAAGTCATTCATCATAGTCGCCATTACCAAGTCATGACCAACTCACCAATCTTTGATCAGCAGTTGGCGCTAAATGCTTATTGGAAGCAAATTGGTGGAACAACCATGCTCCCGGGTACAAACCGTGCGGCAGATCGTTTTGCGAGAGCATCTTTTTATATCAATGCCATCCCGAAAAATGCGAATTATAAACACTCATTAGCGAGTGTTTTTGGTGTCATTCGCAATGCTTCCGTACCCTTTGGATTGAACACTGAAGAAGAACCAAATATTTCATCAACCCGTTGGCGAACAGTGGTCGACCATAAACGCGGTTTATATTTCTTTGAATCTGCTGTTTCACCTAATGTGTTTTGGGTCGATTTAAAGGAAATTAACTTTAGCGATGGTCAAACTAAGAAGTTAGAACTTGGCCCAGACCAAGCGATGACGTATGCAGGCAAAGCCAATGCATCCTTTAAAGTCACCAAACCTTTTGAGTTTTTAGGAACTAATCCCTAAGTTTTCAGTTAGATCATCGGCTTAATAATATAATCAGCACTAATAATAGCCCTGATCAAAGGGCTGTTTATCACCCAAAAGAAAGTTTCTTACTTTTCTTATCCGCGACCAAAATTGACAGAGCATTGTTTATTCAGCATTTTTAAATTTGAGTTTTCACCCACATCAGCATATTCTAAACAGACAGATTTCATTTCCAAACACGCCTTGTAGCGTAGGAGTATTCAACATGTCAAAGAAGTTACCCATCTACTTCTCGGACGACGCATGGTCGTCTTTACAAGATCTCATGGGGCCAGACGGCAAACCCAGCCCCACCATCAATAGCATGCTCGAACAAATTGCGCAGCAAGCTGAACTTGCAGATCAACTTGGACTAATTCCTGTTCTACCTCAGTCCAAAGTCTCTATTCCTGTTTCTTTAGAACGCATTCCTGCAGGCCCAGCGTTCAGCACTAAAGATGAGCAAGGCAAAGCCATCGATCTCAATGAGTTCTTAATACAAAACTCCATTTCAACTTTCATCGCTCATGTGGACAGTGAGTCAATGTTGGATGTAGGTCTTGAAGTAAATGACCCGATTATTATTGATCGGAGTATTGAAGCCAAACACTACGATATTGTGGTGGCTTTAATTGATAATAAAGACTCCACGATTAAAAGACTGATGATGACAAACAAAATGTCAAAGTCGGATATCAAAGACATTTTTGGAGATGAAAACTACCCTTTGCCTCAACTTTGGCTAAAAGCTGAAAACCCCGAGTATGAACATATTATTCCTACAGAAAATCAAACCTTTGTCATTTGGGGAGTGGTGACGTTTAACTTAAAACGTTTATACCACCGTTAAGAATAATAAGAAGAAACAACATGAAAAATGAAACTGAAATATTCGCGCTCGTTGACGTGAATAATTGCTATGTCTCGTGTGAACGCGTCTTTAATCCAAAGCTCAATGACTGCCCTGTGATTGTGTTAAGTAATAATGATGGTTGTGTGGTTGCTCGAAGCCAAGAAGCCAAGGATCTCGGCATTGGCATGGCTGTCCCTTTTTTTCAAATTCAAGAACTCGTCCAGCAGCATAATATTCAAGTGTTTTCGAGTAACTATGCTTTATATGGGGAAATGTCTCGCCGCTTCATGCAGTTATTGGGGCAATACGTGGCAGCCGATGAACAAGAAATCTATTCCATTGATGAATGTTTTTTAGAGCTAACGGCTTATGAGCATTTATTTAACCTCACTGACTATGCCAAAGACATGAAAGACAAAGCATGGCAGTGGCTTGGTCTTCCCTGCTGTATTGGAATTGGTCGTTCTAAAACAGAAGCTAAAATAGCCAATCATCTGGCCAAGAAAAATAAGGCGTTGAATGGCGTGTGCAATTTGGCACACATGGACCCATGTACTGCTGAATACATGCTTGCAGATGTGGAAGTCGGTGAAGTCTGGGGCGTCGGTCGACAAAACTGCAAAAAGCTAAACGCGATGGGTATTTATACAGTTTTAGATTTGATCGACTCCAAGCCGAGTGAAATTAAAAAGCAATTTAGCATTGTCATGGAAAAGACTGTCCGTGAACTTCAGGGAACATCTTGCATTAATATTGAGAGTGATAAGGTTGCCCATAAACAGATTATTAGTAGTCGTTCCTATGGGCAGGCTATTTATGATATTGATGACATTAAAGCTTCTGTACGCTTATATGTTGCCAGTGCAGTTAAACGTTTACGTCATGATGGCTCTATTTGTAAAATGATTGGGGTGTATAT
Organism: Acinetobacter sp. BMW17; assembly: GCF_001592855.1. Taxonomy (NCBI): domain Bacteria; kingdom Pseudomonadati; phylum Pseudomonadota; class Gammaproteobacteria; order Moraxellales; family Moraxellaceae; genus Acinetobacter; species Acinetobacter sp. BMW17. The sequence goes on along the minus strand of NZ_LSOD01000049.1, from coordinate 1,249 downwards.
TCAAACAGGTCGTTTTAGTCAAAGTGAACGTTACTCGCCCTATACCATTGTGCACATGCATGAACATACCGATGATTTACTTGAAATTACACAAGCAGCTATGAAAGGCATTGACCAAATTTACAAGTCAGGGTTTAAATACAAAAAGGCGGGCATCGTCCTTTTGGAAATTATAGATAAATCTAAATTTGTGCATGATCTTTTTACCGACTATAGCCATAAAAAGAATCGTGAAGAACTCTCCAATACGATGGATGCCATTACTGAACGCTTTGGTAAAAATATGATTTATTTAGGGGTTTGCCATGAGAAAAAAGAACCTTGGCAAATGAATCAGTGCAATCGCTCTCCTGCCTATTTAAGCAATTGGTCGGAGCTCTTTAGAGTGGGTTGAAGTTAAGTCTTCATAAAAGTAGATCACTTCCCACTGAACGAATACGCATAAGGATTTTTGAATGAACATCACGATTCGAGACGAACAGCCAGAAGATATTGAAGGTATCGAGACCTTGACTCGTGCTGCATTTTTAAATGCAGAGCATACTAGCCATACGGAACAATTCATTGTGAACAACCTCCGAAAAAGCGGTCAACTTACGATTTCTTTGGTTGCTGTTGAAGATGATTCAATTATCGGTCATGTCGCCATTTCACCTGTATCTATCTCGACAGGTACAACAGGTTGGTATGGCCTAGGCCCAATTTCTGTCTACCCAAATAAACAAGGTTTGGGCATTGGGTCACAGCTGATGCAGGCATCCCTTGAAAAATTAAAACAACTGGGTGCCAAAGGCTGTGTTCTATTAGGGGATCCCTATTATTATCATCGCTTTGGGTTTCGGCCTTATCTAGAGTTGGTTTTACCTGGTGTTCCTAGCGAATACTTTCAAGCCCTAAGTTTCAATGGCGAAATACCGCAAGGCGTTGTCAGTTATCATGACGCATTTAATGCTACTGAATAAATTGAACTTTTAAATATCAATTTACTCTGTTGTGTAAGGTTTGAATGAATACTTTAAACCGTATTTTGAACCGCTTAAGGTGAATAACAGTACGTTTATACAGCGTAAAACTCCATTTATGTAAGACGAATGTAAACCGAACTTTTAAACTTAATGTATAACAAATAGTATATATGGACTTATGATTTATATAGGCTTTGTTGCACAAACCTACCGATAAAGTCTTATTCGGCAATATAATTCGCAAATGAATAAGCCCACACCTAAAATCTATCGTACAACCAATT
>NZ_LSOD01000048.1:0-98448 GCF_001592855.1 Acinetobacter sp. BMW17 | reverse complement strand
GTAGGACATTTGATTTGTAGCGTTATTTTCATACCTCTATTTTATCAAAAGCCATATTGTTTTTTTCAGCATACTTTTTGAAACACCGCCCAATATTTTAATCATTATTAGACACTGGAATAATGCCTAAACCAAACGATGGTTTTGTCAGTGAGGAGGTCAAAACAACAGAATCCCCCCTTTTTACTCTACCGAACCACAACTTTCGGATTAGAGTTGCCCCACATGGTGTAGACATCTGCCAGCAAAGCGCCATTGTATTCTTCCAAATCACTTTGCTTCACTATTGCGCCCCCTTGTTCGCCAAACAGGACCACTTCATCATTGGCACGAATATCTGGAAAATCAGTAACATCCACCATGGTAGTATTCATCGAGGTGCGCCCGACTACAGGTACTTTATGCCCTCGAATCAGCACATAAGCTTTGTTACTAAAAGCACGTCGATAACCATCTGAATAACCAAGCGGCAAGTTCGCCAATAGTGAATCTCGCTTCAAGGTATACGTTTGGTCATAGCCAACTGTTGTACCTTTCAAATAGGCATTGACTGTTGCCACTTGGGTTTTAAAGGTCATCAGCTTTTTATATTCGACCCGATCTGGAAGGCTGTCACCATAAATCACACCGCCTGCACGTACCATATCTAGGTGTGACTCTGGAACCGTTAAGGTCGCAAAAGAATTTGCGGTATGTAAAGTCAGCGCTTCTCGCTTTAATTTGGCTTTTTTAATTATCCAATCCGTTTGCTGGTTAAAGACAGCCAAACGTTCACGCACATATTTTTCATCTTCCACAGCATAATGCGTCATGATGCCCTCCAACTTTAAATTTGGCAGTTTGGTTATGCGTAGCGCTTGCTGTTTACCTATTGCACTGTCCAGCTCTAAACCGTTTCGATCCATCCCCCCTGCATTTAAACCCAAATGATACGCAAGGGTTAAACCTTGTTGTTTGGCCCATACTGAGAGGCGCTGTGCTTGTTCATAGTTCCCTAACAACTCTTCCATGTTTAAGGAAGCAGCATTTTGGATTTCTTGATCAGTCGCAGCACGTAGTCTTAACAGCCGTCCCTGATAACCAGACTTGCGTACCATCGCGGCTTCGGCATTACTGGTGATACCAACACAGGGTACTTTGAGCTTAATAATACTCGGCATCAACAGTTCAATCCCGTGACCATAAGCATCGGCTTTCATGACCGCGCAAATCTGGCTTTTGTCCTGTAATTGCTGTTGTAAGGTCTGAATATTCTGCTCGAAGGTCTGCACATTAATTTCGACCCATGCATTGGCCAGTGGCGTTACCACTTGTGTCGCTGAAAGATGTGGCGTCAATAACGGTGCGGCAAAACTGCTCTGTATATGTAGTAATCCAGCACCCAACATGCATGCCCAAAGTGTTGCTTTTTTCAAAATAAATCCCTCTGTTTTGCGATAAAAATAAAGGGGGAATATTCCCCCTCTGTTCCTTAATTATTTTCTGGCATTTCATCCTGTTCAATGCGGCGACCATGGGTCAAAATCCAGTTACGCTCTGCATATTTTTTCGTTTTATAGTAATAAGCAATACCCAGTCCAATAAACCAAAGTGGAGAGAACGCCAAAGAAATCATGGTGTCATGATCGAGCGCCAAAATCGCGACCACAAAGATCAAGAACAACAAGGTAAACCATGCCATAAAACGTCCACCTGGCATTTTATACGCCGACTGTTCATGCAGTTCAGGCGCTTTTTTGCGATAAGCCAAGTACGACAAAATAATCATAGCAAAGGTGAAAATACACAAAATCGAAGTGAAGGCTGAAATGATGATAAATGCCGTCATTACATCAGGCACAATGAACAAAATTGAAGTACCTACCACCACACAGAACATCGAGAACATTAAACTCAATACAGGCACTTTGCTTTTCGACAGTCGAGCAAAGCTTTTCGGTGCATCTTTTTCTACCGCTAAACCGAACAACATCCGGCTGGTGGCAAACACCCCACTGTTCGCTGAAGACATGGCAGAGGTGGCCACGACAAAGTTGACAATACTGGCTGCTGCAGGCAAACCAATTAAAGTAAACATTTCAACAAATGGACTTTTGTCTGGAGAAATCTGCGACCAAGAAGTGACTGCGATAATACAAACCAAAGCACCGATATAGAACAATAAAATACGTAATGGAATTGAGTTAATTGCGCGTGGTAAAGCATGATGCGGATCTTTGGTTTCTGCCGCTGTAGTACCCACCAACTCAATACCGACAAAGGCAAATACTGCGATTTGAAAACCAGCTAAGAAGCCCGTTAGACCATAAGGGAACAGCGACTCTTTCTCGACCACATGGGCTAAAGACGCTTTCACACCATCTGGAGAGACAAAACCAATGGTAATCAGATAGACACCGACCAACAGGAACATAATGATCGCTATAATTTTAATTAAAGCAAACCAGAACTCCACTTCACCAAACAGTTTTACCGCAACAAAGTTCAACAAAGTCAAAATGGCAATGGAGGTGAAGGCGGGTATCCATGCGGGGAGATCGGGATACCAAAACTGTGCATAACCTCCAATCACAATCACATCCGCGATTGCGGTGACAATCCAACTGAGCCAGTACGACCAACCTAAAAAGAACCCTGCCCACGGCCCCAAATAAGCCGTTGCAAAGTCTGCAAAAGATTTGTAATTGGTATTAGAAAGCAGTAACTCCCCCATCGCACGCATGACGAAGAAAAAGAAGAAGCCAATAATAAGGTAAGTTAAGATGATCGAAGTACCCGACACAGCGAGTGTCTTGCCCGACCCCATAAAAAGACCTGTACCAATCGCACCACCAATCGCAATCATCTGAATATGACGATTGGTCAGTGAGCGTTGCAGTTGTTCTTCCTCAACTGACTCGTAATGATGTCCACCCAGTAAATCACCTTCTAAAGGCTCTTTTTGTTGATGGGTCTGTTTTCCATTCATCATGTTTTTACTCCAATTTACAACCCAATGGGTGTAAATATGGGACTCAGATTTAGATAATTCCTTATTTCATCTCAGTCCAAAATTAAGCTACATATTATTTTTCAATAACATTAATTTTTATTATTCAGCACCACACTATTTATCTCTTTATGGCGGCAAAATAATACTCACACAGGCTGCAAAACCCATGCCAAATTTAATTATTTAATATTAAAAAACAACAACTTAATAAAAACACAACGCAAAACCATCCATCGATTATAAGTCCCCTTATGATCGAAAGATGAAAATATTGAATTAATATTTTTCTCAATATCCATATATTCAATTCCATTGAAAATTAATTTAACGACTTAAGTTCGATAAACCACCATCATCACATTTAATAAATTGACTGAAATCATCAAGGATGAACCTCAGTTAATATCAGCCCTGCTCTTAATCCCTTTTTCACTTGAGTATTCGGAAATAAAATTCGAACCTGCTCAGGTGCAGTCACATACGGTTTGCCCTGTTGCAGAGCAATCACGGTATCGGTTTCGAACACGGAAAAATTAGGCGCAGAATCTGCCAAATTAAGCTGGAAGTCATCTTCAGTTTTGATGATCGAATCAACGACTCGAAAAGTTTGAATTGCTTGTTTTTGACGTACAGGTAAGGCCTGCTCACTCACCACGGCGCGAAGCACATGATTAATCGCGGCGAAAGCCGCCAAATCATTTTGGCCAAAGGGTTTGGCATGACCAAGTTCGAGTGTCGAACTGGCTGCTTGAAACTGAGCGCTACTAAAGTGCGTAAAGGTACGGCCTACTGCATTGTGATACACCAAGGCATCTAGTTCCGCAGCTTTTAGGCTGTCCAACATCACCGCATCATAGTCATGGATTTGATATGGAAATAAGGCAAAAGTCGGCAACAAAGATGGGCGAATCGCAGTGTGCAAATCGTAATGATAGCGCCTTACTTGAGCTGGACTATCATTAAAAAAAGCGGTGACGATCTGTTCTAAGACTGCCACCCGCTGCGCTTCAACTGTATCGGCAAATTGTTGGTAGGCCCCGCAGAACATGCGGTTCATATCATTTTCAACATAACGTTGCCCTGTGCGAATCGCGATAGGGTTACCTAAAATCAGTAATAATTTAACCTTGGGCTCTAATGCCCCTGCAAACAAATCTTGACTCAGCTGCGCCAACAACTCGATTGGCGCAGTTTCATTGCCATGCACACCCGCGGAAAGCACGACCGCTTTTTCATAAGCCTGTTTCGGTGTAAAAGATAAAACACCTTCAGCCAACCATTCCCAATGAAAATCATGCTGTACGCCATGCACTACAGTCGGGACACGTTGTGCTAAAACATCACCTAGAAAATCTATCATCTGCTTTCCCTGCACGATTGCTTAACGTTGGAAGTGATACACCGAACCTAAGTTCAAAATTTGCGTCAGTTCATCTAATGCAGTACGGCTTTCAATCAGTAATTGCGGATCAGCCAAATCTTGCTGTGCCAATTGGTCGCGGTAGTACTGATCCACCCACGTATTTAAACGGGTAAACAAGGCATCATTCATAAACAGGTTTGGATTGATCGCATTCAGCTCTGCTTCATTCGCTGCTACACGTAAACGTAAACATGCAGGTCCACCGCCATTGCGCATACTTTCACGCAGGTCAAACACCTTAATGTCATCAATCGGTGTGCCCATTTGGATCATGTCGTTTAAATAACCCCATACTGCTGGGTTTTGACGCGATTCTTCAGGCACCACAATGCTCATCCCGCCATCGGCACGCGTGAGCAATTGACTATTGAACAAATAAGTATTCACCGCATCTTTCACAGAAACACGCAGATCAGGCACTTCAATGGACACAAACTCTTGACCCAAACGCGCCATTTTTTCGCGAATTTCTGACAACGCTTCAGATTGATTCAAAAATGCATGCTGATGGTGGAACAGTACGTTTTGGTTACTCACCGCAATCACGTCGTTGTGGAAGACGCCTTGATCAATCACATCGGGATGCTGCTGGACAAACACTGTTTGTTCCGCTTTGAGCTGATGTAAACGTGCCACTGCTTCACTCGCCTCACGCGACTGGCGTGCAGGATAATGTTTCGGACCGATACCACCACCGAGGAACTGCTGACCATAGACAAACACTTGCACGCTGGCTTGATCATAAGCACCGCCTAAACGGTTATGGTTTGCCGCACCTTCATCACCGAACAATGCCACTGGCGGTAAAGCTTCGTGATGGGCAAAGTGACGCTCATCGTTAAACATGGCTGCCATAACACGTGATGTCGTTTCATGCTCAATCGAACGGTGGAATTTGTTGTTCAAATTTGCCGCAGTAAAATGCACACGACCATCTGCACTGTCCGCCGACGGTGAAACCGTTGCCGCATTGGCAGTCCACATACACGATGCAGAACTCAACGCTGACAATAACGCAGGCGAAGTTCGCATGGCTTGTTCAATGACACTGTGATCATCCCCACGGAAACCCAATTTGCGCAAAGTCGGGACATGTGGGCGTTCTTGCGGTGCAAATACACCTTGCTTTAAGCCCATGTCGGCCAAAGCTTTCATCTTTAACAGACCTTGCTTGGCAGCCAACTTCGGGTTGGAAAGATTATTTTGGTTTTTGGTTGATGCTTCGTTTCCGAATGACAATCCCGCATAGTGATGCGTTGGACCGACTAAACCATCAAAATTAATTTCATAGCCTGACATTTCTAAACTCCCTTTTGTCGACTTACAGCACAATGCCTGGCGATAATTTTTCAGGTAAACTTACCTGCTGACTTTCCAGTGATGCCATTGGCCATGCGCAGTAATCTGCGGCATAGAAGGCACTGGCACGATGGTTTCCTGATGCACCAACACCACCAAAGGGTGCAGCACTTGACGCGCCTGTTAATGGTTTATTCCAGTTCACAATACCTGCACGTGCTTCAATCAATAAGCGATCAAACAGTTCACGGTCAGGTGAAACTAGACCCACCGACAAACCGAATCGAGTGCCATTCGCTAGTGCCAAAGCTTCATCGAAATGGTCATAACGATAGATACAGCTCAATGGGCCAAAATATTCTTCATCTGGCACATTGTTAACGCCTGTGACTTCCAATAGACCCGGACTTAATAAACTACTGTTGGCATCTGCTTGAGTGACAGGTAATAACACCTGAGCACCTAAATCGATCAGGCGTTGTTGCGCTTGTAAAATTTGCTGTGCGGCATGTAGTGAAATCACACCGCCCATAAACGGTTGTGGCTGAGCATCCCACTGACCCACAACCAAATTACGGCTGATTTCAACCAAACGTTGAATGAAGGCATCACCTACAGCACCATTTTTAATAATTAAACGGCGTGCACAAGTACAGCGCTGACCCGCTGAAATAAAGGCAGATTGAACGGTTAAATTCACCACGGCATCAATGTCAGTAATCTCATCGATAATTAATGCGTTGTTACCGCCCATTTCTAGCGCGAGAATTTTTTCTGGAGCACCAGCCAATTGTTTATGCAGGTGGTAACCGGTATTGGCACTGCCTGTGAACAACAAGCCATCAATTTCATGCGACTGCGCAAGTGCCTCACCTGTGCTACGACCACCTTGTACCAAGTTCAACACACCCGCAGGCAAGCCTGCTTCTTGCCATAATTTGACTGTTTCTTCTGCGGTCCATGGCGTCAACTCACTTGGTTTAAAGACCAAAGTGTTTCCTGCAATCAGCGCAGGAACGATGTGACCATTCGGTAAGTGACCTGGGAAGTTATACGGGCCGAATACAGCCAACACACCATGCGGACGGTGACGTAAAGACGCTGCACCATCTGGCATTTCCGTCAGACTTTCACCTGTACGCTCGTGATAAGCACGTACCGAAATTGCCACTTTGCCAATCATCGACTGAACTTCAGTCAACGTTTCCCAAATCGGTTTACTGGTTTCACGACTAATAATCGTTGCAAGCTGTTGTTTGTTTTGTTCTAACAAGCTGGCAAATCGTTGAATAATTTCAAGGCGCTCAGCTAAAGGGCGGCGTGCCCAAGCGGCAAATGCTGCACGTGCAGACTGACAAGCCTGTTCAACTTGCTCAGCTGTTGCTTCTGCACCATGCCAAATTGTGTCTTGCGTAACTGGATCGAGTTTGTCCCATGCTGTACCTTGCGCTGGAGACCATGTCCCGTTTATATATAAATTCCCTTGTGACATTATTTTTGCTCCATCTTATCTAAAGGCAGCATACGAATGCTTTGCCCTACTTGCACACCAAGGGCATGCGCTTGTTCTACCGTTAAACTTAAACTGTCTGTCTCAGCCGCATGCTGAATTAAAATCGCGCGATAGTCTTGATAGCGATCATTCGCCACCAAATAACGCCCTGCACCTTCTGGTACGCTATCGACAATTTTGACGGCACAAGTGTGACTTTCTTTGACGGCACGCAGGCTACTGACTTCCGCTTCAAGCGTCGGGCCTGCATCAAAAATATCGACATAACCTTGGTAACACAGCCCTTCCGACTCCAACACACGAGAGGCAGGAACAGTCTGAGGATGCACCTGTGCAATCACTTGTTGCGCGGCCATCGGCAGTAAGTCGATATACACAGGAAAACGTGGCATCAACTCTGCAATAAAGACTTTTTGCCCAATACCGCTGAGATAATCCGCAGTCGAGAAATCCATATTGAAAAAGTGATGGCCTAAGGCATCCCAAAATGGCGAACGACCATTTTCATCCGAATAACCACGCATTTCCGCAATCAGCTTATTTTGAAAAGCCTGTTTGAAAGCTGCGATAAACAGAAAACGGATCTTCGACAGCAGTTTTCCATTTTGGTCTTTGCGATACTCTGGGTCTAAAAACAACGTGCAGAGTTCGCTACAACCGGTATGGTCATTGCTTAAAAACAGCGTATTTAAGGTTTTATAAACATTCAGAGTTTGTGAGGCATGGACTTGTTTGCCCACATGGTAGTTATAGAAAGGCTCAGTTAAACCCACTGAAACTTCAATTGCACTCACGCCAACCACACGTTGTAACTGGGTGTCTTCTAGGACAAATAAATAACCCTGTTCACTCGGTGCAGCTAGCCCCGCTAAGGTCTTTTGCGTGCGTGCAATACGAGCCGATAAGATCTCTTTATTTTGGGGTAAAGAAGTCAGGCCAATGCCAGACTTCCCCGCCAGAATGTAGATATCATCTAAATCTCGATGCTCTGCATGTCTAACAATCATCATAACCAGTGGCCTATCACGCGCCAACAAAGCGCGCGAGCGCACGTTCAAAGCGTTGTAAACCTGCTTCGATATCTGCTTCTGGAATAATTAATGATGGCGTGAAACGAACGACATTTGGACCTGCAACCAGTGCCAATAAGCCTTCTTCGCCCGCTAAAGTCACGATGTCTTTGGCTTTACCTGCATATTCAGCTTTCAGTACACAGCCAATTAATAAACCTTGACCACGGACTTCTTCAAATAGACCATAGCGTGCATTTAACTGATTTAAACCGTTGGCAAAAATTTGCGCACGTGTACGTACACCATTCAACACTTCTGGGGTATTGATCAAACCAAATACGGCATTGGCGACAGCAGACGCCAATGGGTTACCACCATAAGTCGTACCATGGTCACCCACCACAAACATGTTGGCAAACTTATCTGTTGTGATCATGGCACCAATGGGGAAACCGCCGCCGAGTGCTTTGGCTGTGGTTAAAATGTCTGGGGTCACATCCGTATTCATATACGCATATAAAGCACCTGTACGACCAACACCTGTTTGTACTTCATCAAAAATAAGTACCGCACCATGTTGGTCACACAGTTCACGTAAGCCTTTTAAAAATTCAGGGCTTGCCGTAATGACACCACCTTCACCTTGAATCGGCTCAACAATCACCGCACACGTATCTGCATCAATCCCTTCACGTACTGCGTCTAAATCATTGAATGGTAAGTGGTGAATACCTTCTGGAAGCGGTGCAAAGTCTTGTGAATATTTTGGTTGACCACCTGCCGTAACAGTAAATAAAGTACGACCGTGGAAAGCATTTTTAAATGCAATAATTTTATTTTTGCGTGCAGAGCCTGAAAGTAGGCCCACTTTGCGTGCAAGTTTCAAAGCCGCTTCATTGGCTTCTGCACCAGAGTTACAGAAGAACACTTTATCTGCAAAGGTGTTATCAACTAATTGTTTTGCAAGCTCAAGTACAGGCTCATTGGTATAACCATTGCCAATGTGCCAAAGCTTTTGACCTTGTTCGACCAAAGCTTTCACCGCCACAGGGTGAGCATGTCCAAGCGCATTGACCGCAATACCGCCTGCAAAATCGATATATTCCTTACCTTGCTGATCCCATAAACGAGAACCTTCGCCACGCACAGGAATAAACTGAGCGGGTGCAAAAACTGGCACCATGTACTGATTAAAATCTTGGCGATTTGGTTGACTATTCTGGTTCATGGTTTGTTCGTCCTTAATAAATCTGATGTTATTCTTTCTAATAATATGGTGTGCCCCGAAGGGCACGGAACTTCCCCTTAACCTGGGAAAATTCCTCGTTCTTTACGTGCTTTTAAGATACGTTTACACGCCAAGATGTATGCTGCTGTACGTAGGCTGCACTGCTTTTCGCTTGCAGTGAACCAAACGTCTTCAACTGCTGACATCATGAGTTTGTCTAAACGTTGGTTAATTTCTTCTTCTGTCCAGAAGTAGCTCGCCATGTCTTGAACCCATTCGAAGTAACTCACAGTTACACCGCCTGCGTTACACAGTACGTCAGGTACAATCGTGATTTTACGTTCTAACAGAATGTCTTCTGCGTCTGGATACGTTGGACCATTCGCACCTTCCAAGACTAATTTTGCAGTCAATTTTTGCGCACGCTCAGGCGTAATCTGACCTTCTAAAGCCGCTGGAATTAAAATATCCATTTCAACCGACCAGAACGCTTCATCTTCAATTAAAGTGGCATCTGGGAAACCTGCTACACCTTTATGAATCGCAACGTAGTCTTGTAACTGCTTAACGTCCATACCTTCAGCATTAAAGATCGTGCCTGTATGGTCTTGTACACACACCACTTTCGCATTGGCTTTATGGAATAAGTAACCCGCTTCGCTACCCACGTTACCGAAACCTTGGATCGCTACACAGCTGCCTTCAAGTGCGAGATTGATTTTCTTAGCAACTTCTAAACCAGTCACAAATACGCCACGACCTGTTGCACGCACACGGCCTAAAGAACCACCCAAGTGCACAGGCTTACCGGTTACTACACCTGTTACGGTATGACCTTTGATACTTGAATAGGTATCCATCATCCAACCCATGATGTCTGGATTGGTGCCTACATCTGGAGCTGGAATATCGACTTGTGGGCCAATCACTAGGCTAATTTCGCTAGTAAAACGGCGAGTTAATCGTTCAAGTTCACGTGGAGACAATTTGCGAGGGTCTACACGAACGCCTCCTTTGGCGCCGCCATACGGTAAGTTCAATACCGCAGTTTTAATCGTCATCCACGCTGAGAGTGCCATGACTTCATTGAGTTCTACATCTGGATGATAACGAATACCACCTTTACCCGGTCCACGCGACAAATTGTGCTGTACACGATAACCTTCGAAGTGCTGGATCGAACCATCGTCCATCACGATTGGTACATCAACAATCAAAGCGCGCTTAGGACGCTTTAAAGTATTGATGAATGGAACTAAGTCGTCTTCCAGATATGGCGCAACACGGTTAATCTGTGCAAGATAGGTCTGCCAAGCGCCACTATTGTCCATTTCATATGACAAAGACATGATGTTTCCCTTTGAAAATTTGGTGAATCAAATCCATTAAATAGATATGAGACATTACCCGTAGAACACATCGCCTCAGCTCGATGTAACGTTCATGTGAATACTGCTCAATATGCATAGTATGAAAAATCAAACTGCGCCGAAAAAGTTGTAATTTTGATTAAAATGAATTAAATTTCATCAAATTGATAATAGGAAAAATCAAAATGAATGATACGGACAGTCAAATCCTCGGCTTACTGCAAGACAATGCACGTATCTCGATTACCGAGATTGCAAATAAGCTTCGTATCTCTCGAAATACGGTACAAAAGCGTATTGAATATTTGGAAACCAGTGGCGTCATTACAGGCTATACAGTGCGGATTAAACCGGGGACTGAGAAAAATAGTATCCGTGCTTGGATGAATATTATGGTCGAAGGCACCAAGACCAGTGCGGTGGTCAAAGAGCTCCGAATCGACCCTGCCGTGCATACCTTGCATAGCACCAATGGTAAGTGGGATCTGTTGGTAGAATTGAAGTCTGACAGTTTAGAAAACTTTGACCGAATTTTAGAACGAATTCGAAATATTTCAGGAATTTACAATACTGAAACCAGCATTTTACTGTCAACCTATAAAGTTTAAAGTCGAGAAAGACAATCTGGAAAATTTATACTTCTCTCTAACCTGCTTCCTTTAAAAGCGAAAAGACACTGTAAATTAGATCCTGAACTGAAACTCTACAACCAAGAGATCAACAAAAGAAGAATTGGGATTGAACATGTATTTGGCAGCCTAAAAACGTTCAAAATCCTTGCAGAACGCTATCGAAATAGAGGTAAAAGACTAGGTTTGAGATTCAATTTAATTGCTGGAATCTATAATCTAGAATTGAGTAAAAAATGATTTATGAAAGAGGTTCATAATTCACCTATTTTGCTTTTTGAATTTTATCAATATAAAAATCAATATCTTTTTCTTTATAGCCTAAAAGATGCCCGATTTCTCGTTCTAAATCTATATTTATTTTTGTGATATTTAATTGTTTATTAATTAATTCTAATAATCTATAAGCATTATCTTTTTCATTATGTATATAAAAAATATATACATCAATCTCTAAGTCTTTCAGTCTAGATTTAATCTTACTAAAAATTAAATTTATCTCACCATTACCACAAGGTTCTCTGAATTCTTCTGGAAAAAAATCAAATAATGCAATTTTTTTTTGATTTACTTTCATTAACTCAAGTTCTATTTCTTCGTGTGGTCCAAGTTTAGGATTGCTAGTCATATATTTGTCTCTAGAATAAAAGATAGGAGTAAGACTTAAACTCCTATCTTTGTTAAATTACTATTGTAGCTTAACGTAACAATGCTGACAGTAGTATGGTGAGGCAGAGTTTTCCTAAGTTGCTAAAATTTAGGTTACAACTTGGGTATGAGATCTGCCTAATTCTGTAAATTTATTTAATACGGCCACACGTGCATGAATCTCATTGACTTGGCTTTGAAAGTTTCTCGCACTGAGTTTATCCACCAATAATTTGATGCAATGCATCTTGGTTTCAACCAAACTGCGCCGATGGTAACCTGACCATTTTTTCCATATTATTCTTCCTAAATGCTTAACTGTTCGAAGTAATTCATTTCGCTCTCGCGAATGAACTTTTGTATCTTTCCAAGGTCTCGCATTTTTCCTAGGTGTAATCACTGCATGCGCTTGCCGATCTGCAATGACCTGACGGCATTGTTTTGTGTCATAAGCCCCATCTGTATAGACTGAATCAATCTGTTCATCCAATGGGATTTGATTTAGTAAATCACCAAGGACTTGCGAATCACTCACATTGTTGGTCGTGAGTTGAACTGATCGTATTTGTAGGGTTTCAGCATCTATACCAATATGAAGTTTTCGCCATTGGCGACGATATTCAGGCTGATGTTTCTTGCGTTTCCATTCACCTTCACCTAAAAACTTTAAACCAGTAGAGTCGACAAGTAGATGTAGTCCATCACTACTTTTTTGATAGCCAATTACAAGATCAATATGCTTTTGTCTTCTGCAAATGGTGGAATAATCTGGCGCTGTCCAATCTAAACCACAAAGCTTAATGAGGCTTTTCACAAAGCCAGTGACCATACGTAAAGAGAGTCGAAATAAGGATTTAATCATTAAACAGCATTGGATGGCTGTATCTGAATAAGTTTGATTTCGACCATGTTTACCTTTGGGTTGAGCGTACCATTGAGTCTTGGGATCAAACCAAATCGAAATGTTTCCTCGATTAATTAAGGCTTGATTGTATTTGGACCAGTTGATTGTACGGTAGATATTAGGTGCAGGCTTCTTCATTCGGAAATTATATTGCTGAATTAGACCTTACGAACAGCTTTGTGCAACAAAGCCCATCTTCACTGAAGAGTATTTTATTGAAAAATATAAGAATGAAAATAAAATTATTTATATTTTTTACATTTCCTATATTTATTTTAATATTTTATTCCTATATTTGTTATGCTTTAACAATAATTTAAAAACAGAAATTTAATTTTATCAGGTTAATTATACATTATATTTACAATCCTCATGATCAAACCAATTTTTGAATCACACAATAGTCTAAAATGAATCCCCCTCCTCCAATAATACACCCATAAAAAATCAGCCATGAATGGGCAAGGCTGATTTTTAAACTGATGGTTTCTGGACTGACTTAAACAGATAAGTCCACGCACAAATATTTCATTTCAAGATATTCGTCGATACCAAATTTAGAGCCTTCACGACCTAAGCCAGACTGCTTCACACCACCAAAGGGAGCCACTTCATTTGAAATCGCACCCGTGTTGATGCCGACCATACCGTACTCAAGCGCTTCACCAACACGCCACTGACGTGCGGTATTTTGCGTAAATAGGTAAGTTGCCAAACCAAACTCAGTGTCATTGGCCATTTGTACTGCTTCTTCTTCCGTTTTAAAACGGAATAGCGGTGCCAATGGACCAAAGGTTTCTTCTTTTGCCACTTTCATCTCTTGTGTCACTTCGGTTAAAAGTGTCGGTTCAAAGAAAGTACCACCTAGGCTTGAGCGTTGACCACCGGTTTTAACCTGCGCACCTTTGCTAATGGCATCGGCAATATGCGACTGTACTTTTTCAATCGCGGCTTCATCGATCAGCGGCCCTTGGGTTGAAGTCTCAACTCGGCCATCACCCACTTTTAAGTTCGCGACAGCAACTGCCAGTTTTTCAACCAAAGCATCGTAAATACCGTCTTGTACATAAATACGGTTGGCACATACACAGGTCTGTCCGCTATTTCGGAACTTGCTGGCCATAATGCCTTGTACAGCTTGCTCAAGATTGGCATCGTCAAACACCAACACAGGTGCATTACCGCCTAACTCTAAAGACAGTTTTTTGATGGTTGGCGCACACTGTTGCATCAAGATACGACCAACTTGCGTTGAACCTGTGAAACTCAACTTTTTCACCGTGTCGCTTTCGCACAATGTTTTGCCCACTTCGCTTGAATCACCACTGATGTGTAATAACACGTCTTGTGGCAAACCCGCTCGTAATGCTAACACTTCTAAAGCATAAGCCGTTAAAGGCGTTTGCTCAGCAGGTTTCACAATCATCGAACACCCTGCTGCAATTGCAGGTGCGGCCTTACGTGTGATCATTGCTGCGGGGAAGTTCCACGGCGTAATTGCTGCCGTAACACCAATCGCCTGTTTGATCACCAACAAACGTTGGTTCGGCAGTGTGGGTGTTAAAACTTCACCATCGATACGGCGTGCTTGTTCAGCAAACCAACGAATAAATGAAGCAGCATAGCCAATTTCACCTCGTGCTTCCGCTAAAGGCTTACCTTGTTCAGCAGTCAAAATCTGAGCCAATGACTCTTTATTTTCCTGCATCAAATCAAACCAAGCCCAAAGTACATCAGCGCGTTGTAGAGCTGTTTGCGCTTTCCACGCAGTTTGTGCCTTTTGAGAACGAGCAATCACTTGCTCAACTGACGCGCGGTCATGGGATTTCACCCACGCCAAAGTGTCATGTGTTGCCGCATCTTTGACTTCGATGTAACCACCATTTTCAGGCACATCAAAACGAATATCTGGATGCTGTAATAAATCTTTATATTGCGCTTGAAGCATAGTCATTACTCTTCAATTATGCTGCAGCAGAAAGTGCAAAACCTTGTTTTAAAATGTTTAAGCCAGCACGGAATTGTTCTGCAGGAATCGTTAAAGGATATAAGAAACGGATCACATTACCATAACGACCACAGGTCAAAATAAGCAAGCCATTTTGCATTGCATAGTTTTGAATTGCTTTCGCTTGATCCGCCGTTTCCAACTCAATCGCGACCATTGAACCCAACGCACGAATTTCTTGGACCGTAGACGAAGACTGTTTTAGTTCATTCAGAACTTCAACCAACTCTGCGCCCAATACATTTGCACGTTCGCAAAGACCTTCTTCTTCAATCACGTCTAGTACGGCATGTGCAGAAGCTACAGCCACTGGATTACCTGCATAAGTACCACCTAGACCACCTGGGTTCGGTGCATCCATCACTTCAGCACGGCCAACCACACCAGAGATTGGGAAACCACCACCAAGACTTTTCGCCATAGTGATTAAATCCGCTTTGGTTTCATAATGATCCATAGCAAATAACTTACCAGTACGTGCAAAGCCTGTCTGTACTTCATCTGCAATAATCAAAATACCGTGTTGATCACATAGCGCACGTAAACGTGTTAAGAATTCAGCAGGAACAACGTTGAAACCGCCTTCACCTTGAACAGGTTCAAGGACAATAGCAGCGACATCATGTGCCGCAATATCTTCTGCAAAAATGTCTTCAATGCTTTCAATCGCAGCATCGACAGTAATGCCTTTTGACTCTACTGGGTAGCGTGCATGGAAAACACCTGAAGGCATCACACCAAAGTCACGTTTGTACGGTGCAGTTTTACCCGTCATTGCCATCGTCATAAATGAACGACCGTGGAAACCGTTACCAAAAGTCACAATACCGTGACGACCTGTGTAAGAACGTGCAATTTTCACTGCATTTTCTACAGCTTCAGCACCAGTAGAGAAAAATGTTGTTTTCGCTTCACCAGCAATTGGCGCACGTGCATTAATACGTTCAGCCAAAGAAACATAAATTTCGTACGGTACAACTTGGTATGCTGTATGGGTGAATTTAGTCAATTGTTCAGTAACAGCAGCAATAATTTTAGGATGACGGTGACCTGTGTTCAGTACTGCAATACCACCCGCGAAGTCAGTATATTGATTCCCTTCAGCATCCCAAATGGTGGAATTTTCTGCTTTCTCCGCATACCATTGACACATGACACCAACGCCACGAGGAGTCGCTTTTAGTTTACGTGCGTTCAGTGCAGAGTGTTTACTGTCCATTTTGTATCCTCATTCTTGATTCATACATTTATAAAATTTCAGCGTCCCGATCATGCTTTTTGCTGATTTACAAAGGACGTGGTGTTTATTGCATTTTGCGCTTTTATTGGCACTAGACGAGAGCCACTTTTCATCAGACAGATGGAGCCAATTCACCCTACCCCTTTATAATTATTTTCCACATAAAATATTTATTTGATAAAAATAAATAACTTAAAAAATATAAATTTTAAAAGGGCATACTTATTCTAGAGGGCCATTACGGTATTCAACCGAATCACCAAAAATGCTAAAGAAGCCCAAAATTCAGCAAATGACTGTGCCAACCTAGAAACCATTTATGTCCTTCTTTAGGCTTTTCTAATTGTATTTTCAAGCCGTTGTATTCGATTATGTAAATCATCTAAAAAAACTTTTGCTTTGGATGCGACTTGTGTATATTTCCAGCCCCTTAGTCTCGGGCATTTGCTCCCAACGTCTACAAGCGAAATGCTTTACAACGGCTGCCTGACGAGATAATTTGCATTTATGGTAATCGCTCACGAAAAGCCATTTTAATATTGTAGGAGAGAGCCAATTGCGTAGCTTGCTTGGAGATTATTTACTGCAACGATTACAGCAAGATATTGACGGAACCCTACAATTGCGGTTGTTTCGCTGCTTACGCAACGCCATTATTGACAGTGTGCTCGCGCCCAAAACCCGCCTACCTGCATCGCGTGACTTAGCCAAAGAAATTAAAGTCTCACGCAATACCGTACTCAGTGCATATGAACAATTACAAGCGCAGGGCTATGTTGAAGCACGTACAGGCCAAGGCACTTGGGTGGCTGAAAAACTGCCTGAATCCTTTTTGGTCAAAGCTGAAAATACCAATAGTCAAGCTCAAGAAAAAAAGACCCAGCAGAATTATAATTTGTCGCAACGCGGTTCCTATCTCATCGGCTATTCAGCTGCATCGCCATACCAATGGGGCGCGTTTGTGCCCGGTGCACCCGATGTCACAGAGTTTCCGCACCATATTTTTAGCCGTATTCAAACCCGCCTCAGCCGTGAACCCGAAATTAATAGTCTTATTTATAGCAATGCGGGCGGTTGTTTAGAGCTGCGCCAAGAACTAGCGGAATACCTCAAAATTGCGCGTTCGGTGCAATGCGATGCAGACCAAATCATTATTACTGAAGGGACACATCAGGCGATCGATTTGGTTTCACGGACCTTAAGTGACCCAGGCGATGAAGTTTGGATTGAAGATCCTGCTTACTGGGGGGCACGTAATATTTTACGCATTAATGGCGTGAATCTACGCTCCTTACCTGTCGATCAAGAAGGCATTATTCCTGACCTAGACCCAAAAACCCCGCCTAAACTGATTTTTGTGACGCCTTCACATCAGTACCCTTTAGGCTCGCACTTAAGTTTAGAACGTCGTAAACAACTGATTGCCATTGCGCGCCAGCATAAAAGTTGGATTGTGGAAGATGACTATGACAGTGAGTTTCGCTTCTCGGGTCAGCCATTCCCTTCTTTGCAAGGTTTGGAGCCTGATGCACCTGTCATTTATATGGGAACCTTCAGTAAAACCATCTACCCTGCTTTGCGCATTGGCTATTTGGTGGTCCCTAAAAAGTTGTTTTCACCATTGCGTATTGTGGCGTCGGAGTTATATCGGGGTGGGCATTTACTGGATCAAAAGGTCTTGGCGGAGTTTATCCGTGAGAGCCATTATGAAGCACATATTCGTCGTATGCGTTTACTCTATAGCAAGCGTCACGCCTTTTTAATCGATCTGATTACACGTCATCTTGGGGCAGATTTCCTGCATGAATACAATACCGCTGCTGGTTTACATTTGATTTTAAAGCTGCCGAGCAACATGGATGATGTGTTGATTGCCAGCAATGCACTTGATCAAGGCGTAAAAGTTCGAGCGCTGTCACAATACTATACCAAGCATTATTCGACACGGCAGAAAGGACTACTATTGGGCTTTGCCTGTGTCCGTGAACAAGAAATATTGGTGGCTTTTGGTGTGTTACTCAAATGTCTGCGAAATGCAGGAGTTCGTACGCTGAGTTGATTATTCTTATAAATTAGATACTTAAGTTTTTTTTACAACCATTCGACTTACGACTAAAGCCGCAGTTACAAAGCTGAGTTTTGCTGCTTCATTCTATAAATTATTGAGATGAGAGTAAACATTGGCTCCCCAGCTTTTCACATTTTAGCTGCAATTGGCTCCTTCCAAATGCTAAAAAATGGCTCTCGTTTACTGAGAACAAAAAAGAGAGATTAGGTGCATACATAAACAACATGTAACCGTTTTGTAGCCAAAGTGTGATTTTTAACGCTTTGGCAGAAATATCAGATTTATTCATTTTTGCCTTAATAATGATAAAGCCTCTGATCATTCGGTTACAGTTTTAAAGGATGAGTAGTCCGAAAAAGGCTTCGCCCATTTTGAAACTACCTCCTTAAGATTAAGGAAAATTATATGGAAGCACCTAAACAAAGCGCTGTGCCGGATGCATCTCAAGGCTTAAAAAATGGACTTAAGTCGCGTCATCTCACCATGATCTCGATTGCGGGTGTCATTGGTGGTTCACTGTTCATCGGCTCGGGAAATGTTATCTATTCGGCAGGCCCTGCTGCAGTTTTGGCCTATGCGTTTGGTGGATTACTCATTCTGTTAATCATGCGTATGCTAGGTGAAATGGCCGTTCTCAATCCAGACAGTGGGTCGTTTTCAACCTATGCTGATCGTGCCATTGGTCGTTGGGCTGGTTTTACCATTGGCTGGCTGTATTGGTGTTCTTGGGCTTTGCTGATGGGCTGGGAAGCCTATGTCGCAGGTAAAATTCTCAATAGCTGGTTTCCCTTTATCCCAATCTGGGGGTACATGTTGGTAGTAATTGTGTCCTTAGTTTTGGTCAACTTACAAAATGTCAAAAACTATGGTGAATTTGAATTTTGGTTTGCACTCATCAAAGTAATTGCGATTGTGATTTTCTTAGTGATTGGTAGCTTGGCTATCATGCATTTATGGCCATGGGGTCAAGCAACTGCATCAGGAATCACGCATTTAACTGCGGACGGCTTCATGCCAAACGGTTTCTCGGCAGTGATCACCGCCTTACTTGGGGTTATGTTTGCCTACATTGGTGCTGAAATTGTTACGGTTGCGGCGGCAGAATCAGAAAATCCTGCCCGTGAAATCCGTAAAGCGTCTAACTCTGTGGTTTGGCGAATTATGTTGTTCTATGTCGGTTCAATGTTTATTACCGTATGCCTAATTCCACATAACAATCCACTATTAAAAGATCCAACGTGGGGAACCTATAGTGTGACTTTGTCAGCACTTGGCATTCCAGAAGCAAAACACATTGTTAACTTTGTAGTCCTGACCTCGGTATGTAGCTGCTTTAACTCGGCACTTTATACCTGCTCGCGAATGTTATTTTCACTGTCAAAACGTGGCGACGCACCAAAAAGCTTTGGTTCAATCAACCGTAATGGTAGTCCGTGGATGGGCGTTCTGGTCTCGTCATTATTTGCTCTGGTCGCAACGTACCTTACTGCAACTGAAAGTATGAATGTCTATGACATCTTCATGTTAGCAACAGGTACAGCAGCATTGTATGTCTACCTGACCATTGCCTTCTCACAATTACGTATGCGTAAGAAATTAGAAGCCGAAGGACAAGTGATTGACTTTAAAATGTGGTTATTCCCTTGGCTCACTTATCTTGCCATCGCATTTATCATTGGCGCGCTCATTACCATGCTTGTGGAAGGCACCTACTTCAAAGAAGTGACTTACACCAGTTTACTTGCTCTGTTTATTGTTGGATTGGGCATCTGTGCACAGAAGTTTAACTGGGGAAAGCATGCTCAAGATAAACCTATGAACACTCAAGCCGATTTGAGCAATAACCTTTAATTTTAAAATAATGTGGTAATGATCTAAGGTCATACCAAGTTAAACCGATGGCTTTCAAGTGAGAGCCATCGGTTTTTTAATGATAAGAAATGACCGCTTAGATGAAACTCAAAATCTTAATTGAGATCTTTAATTACCACGTTTTTATGGTACGCCTCGACAGGCTGCCCCACGATTACACGGTTCTTCAGTGCCCCTTCACGCCAACTTGAACGGTAAATGCCCATTTGGAAATAAGGCGACCACTTTTGATGGTAATTATTGACCCCACTGATGTTGGCTACTTCTTTTCCATTGTGTTTCACCACCACTTTCCCGGGAATCAGTTGATTGTTTGCATCAAGTTTTGACCATTGGATATCAAAATTCCAATCATTCCACTGGTTATAAGCCACAGGCACATCTAAGACATAACGCTTCAAAAGCGTTTCTGGAACCGCCAATGGCGAGCTCATTGGCTTCAACTCATATAAATGTAACTGCCATTCAGGTTTTAGACCTGAAAGCACCAAGGCTATTGGAGGATTCAAATCCTTTCCATTTAGGTTAAAACCATGCCACTGCGCCAGTATTGTTCCATACTGAAATGCTGGCCATGTTGAGGGAATATAATGAGAAAAAGAATAGTTGTAATGCCCCCAACCAAATTGCTTTCGTTGTATTTCCGCGCGATAACATTGACCATCATCAGGCACGACAAATTTGGCAACATTCTGCCCAGTACCAGCTGGATCTTTAACTATCGTTGCTGAACTACGATTTTCAAAGTGGAGAGCCATTGCATTCCACGTCGACAGATCATTGCTGTATTTATCGACACGAATCGTCCCCGTCTCAAAGCCATCACGAAAAATGACCTTACCCTTTTCTTCTGTATTGTCGACCAATACATCATCCTCTTTAGGATTTGGTATCACATCTGATGGATTGACAACTTGTTCTGTATTTCTTGCAAAGACTTGTAGTTTGACCGTAGTGGTTTGACTGTCTTGTTGACCATCATTCACCACTAAACTCAGTTCATAATCTCCTGTACGGTCTGGAATAAAATGAAATGTTTTATCCGTGCTAGCACCCAGACTGGGAAAGCTATTTTCTGGCTTTTTAACAACCGCCCAACGATAGCTCAATGTGGTCGTGCCATCATCGGTACTTTCAGAACCATCTAAAAGTATACTATCCCCGACCATAGCACTGTTTTGCGTTAACTGAATTACGGCTACAGGCATTTCATTTTGAACACCTTTTACCGTTGCTGTTGTTGACTGCTGATCCTAACCGCCCCCGCAAGCACTCATCCCCAAAACTGTAACTAAAACTAAAAAACATCTAATTTTTTTTCATGTAAATGCACTCTATTTATACCCACCCAAAATCTGCCATGTACCTCATCTCCCCCATTTCTCGTTGAGAATTGAAAGCAATAGAACATGGCCAAATTCAACTTTTAAAACCCTAATGAGGTTCATTTGAAACAATGAAACGTACTACTTTAGTTATTGATAAATGATCAATTTCCCCCAAAATCAAGCATTCAGCACAGCCTGCTCATCTTATAACATTATGAAAATCCAGCTCTTCTTTTTTTATGGCTGAATACCTCAAAAAATGATTATTAGTAATGAATATTTTAAAAAAGCTAAAAAATAGCAGCAAGGAGAAATAAAATATTAATCACACAAAATGCCCACTTTTTAA
Organism: Acinetobacter sp. BMW17; assembly: GCF_001592855.1. NCBI lineage: Bacteria > Pseudomonadati > Pseudomonadota > Gammaproteobacteria > Moraxellales > Moraxellaceae > Acinetobacter > Acinetobacter sp. BMW17. The sequence continues at coordinate 76,564 of NZ_LSOD01000048.1, read as the reverse complement.
CGTAATTGGCATTTTTTTTCAGTCTTTTATCTATATTTTTTTAACTTACAATTAGTTAAATTAACTTGCATTGATAATCATTAGCCCAACCTAGCATGACCACTTTTTTAACTATAAGATGATATTTTTACTCTAGGGATGAGAAGATGAATAAAAAGCCAACAATTATTTTAGTACATGGATTTTGGGGCGGCGCTGCCCATTGGTCTAAAGTCATTACTGACCTATCTCACCGAGGTTACGAAGCCCTCCGTGCCGTTGAACTGCCTCTCACCTCTTTGGCTGATGATGTTGAGCGAACCCGTAAAATGATCACACAAGTACAAGGAGATGTACTTTTAGTTGGCCACTCCTATGAGGGGCGGTCATTACCGAAGTCGGTAATCAGCCCAATGTTGTTGGTCTAGTCTATATTGCAGCTTTTGCACCCGATACTGGTGAAAGTCCAGGTGGCATTACGCAACAACATTTACCCGTTGGTGCCCCCAACTTAGAACCCGACAGTGACGGATACCTTTGGGTCAAAGCCGATAAATACCATGAAAGCTTCTGTCAGGACTTAACGAATGATGAAGGACTGGTCATGGGCATCACCCAGAAAGCCCCTGTTGCGAGTACTTTTGGCGATACCATTTCAAACCCAGCATGGAAAAACAAACCATCTTGGTACCAAATTTCAACTGAAGACCGCATGATTCACCCTGAAAACCAAGCTATGATGTCTTCACGCTTAAATGCTCAAAAAGTCATTTCTTTAGATGCCAGTCATGCTTCACTCGCGTCTCAACCCAAAGCCGTTGCTGATTTAATTGATGAAGCCGCAACTTTCCTTGCGCGTTAAACTATCTATATTGAAGGGAGTCTACAGACTCCCTTTTTTAGAGCTATTTTAAGTATCAAACGACTTTCAAATCACAATAGATAGCGCAATATCATTATCCTGTAGGTGTAAATATTCGCACATACTCGGTTCGATGGCTGTCAGCTAGACTTCAGCTTTTACTACTGACCTTATCATTCATAATGAAGCTCCCTCGTTAAAAGTTTTATTCAAACTACGCTATTTCAAACAAGGTGTTATGCAAATTTTGAATAACATTTTTTAACTAACTCAGCATCAAAACTTTCTGTATATTTTAATTAAGCAATAAGAATGAATAGATCATAAAAACAGTTCAAAAAATATAACAGACTAAGTGCAATTTTCTATTTTGTTATATTTTTTCTCTCCAATTCTTGTACCTACATCTTCTAGACATCCTGATGCAAGATCATCATCAGTATTTTAAGTAGGTAGTTTTTAATGAAACGATCTATGCTTTTTTATCATTCCGATCTAGACAGCAACTGGGTATCGAACCGCCGATATTCCTGCCAGCCATGGAGGATGCAATGAGCCTCGGATTAACCGCACTTGAGTTGGCAAGAATTCAATTTGCCTTTACTGTTTCCTTTCATATTATTTTTCCTGCAACCTCTATTGGTTTAGCCTGCTTTCTTGCCATGCTGGAATGGAAGTGGCTGCGCACCCAAAATCCAATTTATAAAGACTTATTTAAGTACTGGATTAAGATTTTTGCTGTGGCATTTGCTATGGGGGTTGTTTCGGGCATTGTCATGGCCTACCAGTTCGGCACCAACTGGAGTGAATTTTCACGCATCGCAGGCAGCGTCACAGGGCCACTGCTCACGTATGAAGTCATGAGCGCCTTCTTTTTAGAAGCCGGTTTCTTGGGCATTATGCTATTTGGTTGGGGACGGGTCAGCCCCAAAGCCCACTTTTTTGCCACTTTAATGGTCGCTATCGGTACCTGTATTTCCATGTTCTGGATTTTATCCTCCAACAGTTGGATGCAGACACCTCAAGGCTTTGCCATCGAGAATGGCATTATTGTCCCCACAGACTGGTGGGCAATTGTGTTTAACCCATCCTTCCCCTACCGATTTGCCCATATGGCAGCAGCGGCCTTCCTAGTCTCATCACTTTTAGTGGTCGGCACCGCAGCATGGCATTTGCTGAAAGGTCGTCGTGATGAATTGGTGAAAAAATCTTTTTCCATGGGCTTATGGATGGTCCTGGTCACGTCTTGCTTACAAGTTGTGATTGGGGACAACCACGGTTTAAATACCTTAAAACATCAACCTGCAAAATTGGCAGCCATTGAAGGCCATTGGGAAACCAATCGTGATCATGGCATGCCTTTATTACTGTTCGCTTTACCGAATATGGAAACAGAGTCGAATGATCTTGAGATTGGTATTCCCAATCTGGGCAGTTTGATTCTGACGCATTCCCTAGAGGGTCAGGTCACTGGTTTAAAAGACTTCGCAGCTGAAGACCGTCCGAATGCACTGATTGTATTTTGGAGTTTCCGGGTCATGGTTGGCTTGGGCATGTTAATGGTTTTACTCTCGTTAACGGCGCTGTGGCTACGTAAAAAAGGCTCTCTATACGAAAGCAGTTGGTTTCATAAATTTGCCATCATTATGGGACCTACAGGATATATCGCGCTCCTAGCAGGTTGGGTCACTACAGAAGTTGGCCGTCAGCCTTGGGTCGTGTATGGTGTGATTCGAACTAAAGACGGTTTATCGCATACAGTCACAGCAGATCAAGTCGGCTTGAGCCTGATTATTTTTGTTCTGGTCTATACCGTCGTCTTTGGCGCGGGTATTTACTACATGCTGCGCTTGATCAAATTAGGCCCTGCTTTTTCTACGCCTTTAGATGCCGTGCACGATACTGGTCCCGGGCATTTTAAAACCCCTTTACGTCCACTCAGTGCTGTTGAAGAGTCTATCGAGACCACTGATCCTTCTGCTCAAAATAGTAAGGAGAAACCACATGATTGATCTCGCTTTGGTTTGGGTCGGTATTATCGGGCTCGGGGTACTCATCTATGTGGTTATGGATGGTTTCGACTTAGGCATTGGCATTCTGTTTCCCTTTGTGAACGGAACGCAAGAACGTGATGTGATGATGAATACCGTCGCGCCCGTTTGGGACGGTAATGAAACATGGATGGTCCTAGGTGGTGCTGGCTTATTCGCTGCATTTCCTTTGGTCTATTCAACCGTTTTATCGGCACTATATTTACCCATTATCTTTATGGTGGTTGCCTTAATTTTCCGCGGTGTGGCCTTCGAGTTCCGCTTTAAAGCCACGCGCACCAAATACCTCTGGGATCTCGCATTTATCTGGGGCTCTATCTTATCGAGCTTTTTCCAAGGCGTGATTTTAGGGGCTTATATCCAAGGTATTCAGACCACCAATGGTATTTACAGCGGCGGTGGATGGGACTGGTTCACACCATTTACATGTTTTACTGGTCTAGGGGTCGTGGTCATGTACGCCACTTTAGGGTGTGGCTGGCTCATTTGGAAAACCGAAAAAGAGATACAGCAACGGATGTTTCATCTCATGCCTAGGCTGATTATTGCTTTACTCATTATCTTCGGTGCCGTGAGTTTATATACGCCGCTGACCCATCCTGAAATTGCACAGCGTTGGTTCTCTCTGCCGAATCTATACTATTTTAGTCCCGTGCCAATTTTAGTCTTACTGTTTGTTGGCTTGATTCTATCCGCGTGCAAAAAGCAGCATGAACTAAAACCGTTTATCTATACTTTGGCTTTAGTCTTTTTAGCTTTTACTGGCTTCGTCATCAGCTTATGGCCCAATATTATTCCGCCATCGGTCACTATTTGGCAGGCCGCTGCACCTGAGTCAAGTTTAAAGTTTACTTTGGTGGGAGCTGCAATTTTAATCCCAATCATCATTGCCTATACCTTCTTGTCCTATTGGGTGTTCCGTGACAAAGTACGTATAGGGGATCAGGGTTATCATTAATTGAGGAGATAGACATGAAAAAATTTGTTGATCGACTCAGCCCACGATTATGGTTTATTTTATTGTGGTGCTTTGGCTTTATTTCTCTCGCACTGATTGCGGGTTTCTTTAAGCTGTTGCTGAGTTTTGCTTACTAAAGCCAGCCAAGCATTTTTTATGAATTAGGCACGGGACTTTCAATACATGTCCTGTGCCTTTTAATTGCAGCGAACCCATATGTATAAATCAGAAAAACTTGCGCTCAGCCTGAAACATTTGATTGAAAGTGGTTTTTGGAAAGCCCACGATAAACTGCCCTCACTTCGTCAACAAGCTGAAACATCGGGTTTTAGCCTAATGACGGTGATGAATGCCTATCAGGAACTCGAAGCGCAAGGGCTGATTTATTCACAAGAAAAACTCGGTTACTTTGTGACAGGCGATGGACGCTCAGAAAGCAACTCCAATAGTGTCATTCTCAACGAAAAAATTGAAATCAACTCTAAAATTTTCAGATATTTAAAATCGATCCAATCTGAACAAATGGTTCCCTTTGGCATTGCCTTTCCCAACAGTCAACTACTCTACTCTGCCAAACTGATGCAAACGTTAGGACAACGTGCCAAACACCGTCTTAGTTATGAACAGATGCCAAGTTTACCTCCCGGGAACTTTGAGCTGCGGAAACTGATTGCGCAGCGCTACTGTATGCAAGGGATTCCAACAGACCCGTCCGATATCGTAATTACCTCGGGCGGATTAGATGCTTTAAACCTCTCCTTACAAGCCATGACCCAACCGGGTGACTATATTTTACTTCAAAAAACAATATTTTATGGTGCATGGCAAGCGGCTGAACATTTGGGCCTGAAAGTCATTAGTATTCCTGAACATGAAGAACACGGTATTGACCTTGAGGCTTTTAAAGATGCGATTGAGCGTTATCCAATTAAAGTCTGTTTGTTGATGCTCAACAGTCACAACCCAATTGGTTTTACGGTCAGTGATGACATCAAATACCAACTGGCAAAGCTACTGCATGAGCGCGATATTTATTTAATTGAAGACGATGTTTATGAAGAGCTTTATTTTGATCATAAAAAGCCGCTGTCGATGAAATACTTTGATCAGAAAAATTTGGTTTTACACTGCTCTTCTTTTTCAAAAACTTTAGGTGCGGGTTTTCGGATTGGTTGGGTCTATGCGGGTAAGTTTTCAGAACATATTCAGCATTTACAACTGATGAGCACGCTTTCCGTCAATTCATTTATTCAAAATGCCTTGGTCGATTATTTATCGCATCGACACTATGAAAAGCACTTAAAAACTTTGCGTAACACCTTAAAACGTCTCAAAAATCAGTATTACACTTATTTATCTGAACATTTGTCTGAAGATTATCAAATTCATTATTATCCATCGGGCTATTTTCTTTGGATTACTTTGCCCGAGCAGATCAATGGAAATTTGATTTATGAGCAGCTTTTAGAGAAAAATATCAGCATTGCGCCCGGTTCATTATTTTATCAAACGGACAATGTCCCACATCATATTCGAATCAATTGTTCATTTGAAATCAATGAGCGTATTCAAAATGCCTTAGATGCCTTGATCCAATGTATTTACCCAGAAGCCTTTGAGTAAAAGTTGAATGGTTTAAATCCAGACTGATTTAAAGCATCTTTTGATTTGAAGAGACCCACTCCCTCACACTGCAAATATCACCATCCCAGAGATAAAATGACATGATCAGATCGGATCATGTCATTCCTCTCAAGCTAGGTATAAGATTTCTCAGCACTCATATTTTGAAAATAGGTGCGATAGATATAGACACAGCCAAGTGAAAAACCAGCCATCAGGCCAGATGCCATAGGTAAATGCATCACACTGTCTTGTGGAAAGACAAAAACCAAAAATGGAAAGGCGTATACCGCAGGAATGCGTATATCAAAGAGCTTGAGCAAAAGAAACATCAAGGGCATATATATGAGAGTAAGCAGTATCCAATCTTGAATCCACAACTGCATAAGCACGGCCATTGAAATCGACAGTGTCAACACAGCAACCTGCTTAAGGCACATTTTCAACGAATACATCATCATATTTAATGATTCATACACCACCACTGTAATCGGCGGAATCAGTGCCATCGCTTCAACCTTGAAAATAGCGGCGAGTGCAAAACCGATTAAGGTAATACTGGCATATACACCTATTTTTCGTCGATCAAAATTGCCTTTTCTCTCCACACCTTGGTTCAGTTTAAAGAGCACTACACCCAACATTAGGATAAAACTAGTGGCAAAAATCGAAATCAAAAACGATATTTCATAGGCTTGGGTCACAATAGGCAAGAAACCCGTGGCCAGTGCAGGCGGCAATATATAGTTAAACATCCGCATCACAAGTAACATGGCACAGAGAACCAAAACCAGTTTGAACAGATATGAAATTAAACGCATTTCATCGGAAGTCATATCACCCGGCGCCACACCCACACCCGCCCGTTTTAAGCTGATCGTAACGATGCGGTAGCCCGCGACTTTATGTGCATGGGTATTGATATTGAACCAGTGTTTAAACTTCGGATACTGTTGGAACAACGCCTCAAAATTTTCCGCATCTAAAGCTTCATAGGCAAACGGTCGAAATACGGCATCCATTTGCGCTAAAACACTAGGCTGAATTTTGAGCAGTGTTTGAGTATGTGCAAACTCAGCTTCAACTTTTTCCGCGAAGCCCGCTGGAGTGAGGGCTTTCACTAAAATTTTAATACGCGCTTTGTATTTATTATCACGGCGACCATGCAAGTTATAGACGCGCATGATGGCATCTAAATAGGCAATTAAGTCTTCACGGGCTAAAAATGGCTTAATCACATGTCCCGCTAAAGGTGTACGTCCAAGACCGCCGCCGACTTTAATTTGATAACCTAACTCCCCCGCTTCATTTTCCACCAGATAAACACCAACATCATGGAAAGTTGTGGCAGCACGGTCTTGTTCAGGGTGTGCACAGACCGCAATTTTAAATTTACGCGGAAGGAATGAAAACTCAGGATGGAAGGTACTCCACTGGCGAATCAGTTCACAGGTAGGACGTGGGTCTGTGAGCTCGCCTTCAACGACACCTGCATACTGGTCTGTGGTAGTGTTTCGAATACAGTTGCCACTGGTCTGAATAGAATGCATGTGTACCGTAGCGAGTTCCTGCAAAATATCAGGAACATCTGCAAGCTGCGGCCAATTCAGTTGAATATTTTGACGTGTTGAAATGTGCGCATAACCACGGTCATACTTCTGTGCAACCTCAGCCACCTTCCGCAATTGCACTGAGTTCATTAAGCCATAAGGCACTGCCAAACGTAGCATGGGAGCATAGCGTTGAACATATAAACCATTTTGTAAGCGTAAGGGACGATATTCTTCTTCAGTCAGTTTCCCCTCTAAATAACGCTGGGTTTGGTCGCGAAACTGTGCGACACGTTCATTTAATAAATTTTGATCAAAGTCTGTATATAAAAACATGGGGATGACCTAGGTATATGCATCAATATGAAAGAAAAGCTGTCTTGAATGGCGCATCAAAAATGCAATTTAGGCGAAAAAAGTCGCCTGCTTTCGGGACACGCCATGTTGTAAACAGGTCTGCATATACTCGGCATAGACCGATAACTTTTCATAAATATGCTCGGCATAGAACATATCTTCAACCAACTGGATCGCTTGCTGCTGGTTATAACTACCATAACTCAACAATAACTGCGCATTCAATGTGGCGAATTTTTCACATAAATCGATATATTGCTGATCTTTGTTTTTAAAAAACAATTTCCGCATATTCCATTCACCGCTGTCGATAATGGCATCTTGCGGATGGAGAGAAATATAGTTAATTTTGACTTTTAAAAACTGTTCCAGCTCTGCAAGTTTTTGTGTATTGAGCACCAATGATGTCACCAAAAAAATCTGAGAGACATCAGTTCGACATAGTGCTTTGATCAATGAAAAATAGAAAAAATCGACATCATTAAATACGCTATCACTCAAATCTAAATAAACATTGAGTGCCTCAAGCACATCATCTATTTTTAGGTTTTGTTTTTGCTCTGCTTGATAGTAACGATTGAGGATATTGAGTACGGTTGGCGTTGCAGGGCTGCTATAAATCACAGGATGGTTCAAATTTGCCAAGATAAAAGGCGCAAATAAAAATGCGACCTCCGCGTGTTCTGCTTGAATGGCAGACTGCACGATATACTGAACTTTAGCGCTTGAAAAATCTCGTAAAACTTTAGCACGCAGCAAAGTCGCTTCTAAGTTTAAATACTGCTGCGCAAGTAGATGTTGCAGTTGATCCGAAAGACCCTGCCCCTCAACCAATTCAGAAATTGTATTTAGTTGCTGTGTTATAAACATTACGCCACCATCAAGATTGTGATCCCTTCTTGAGTCAAATTTTCAGCTAGTTTAGTGTGAATGAGTAGCTACAGTAAGGCTTGAAAAAACTATAACAGCGTGCCACCTTTTCAAGTTTTATGGGCACAAAACCATAAAAATTAGAAAAATAAATTCGCTATTTAAATAGAAGCCAATCCCATCATGACGTTATTTTGAGTGCCTAAAAATTCAGCAATTACTCTTCATTTTCCTATTTCAAGCAGCCCCTTTAGCCATTGAATATAAGGTGGAATCTAGAAAGGAGAATAAAAGTTATGGCTGACAAGACACCTCTAAAGTTGTTTTGATCCGTTCTAACACAACAGTGGTTTTAAACCATTGCACATTGACATTATGATGAAAAAGCTGATCACATAAGGCTTGAAACCGACTCATACTTGACACCAAGAGTACCAACATAAAATCCGCCTCACCTGTTACGTAATAGCACTGCTGTATTTCTGGAATTGAAAAACTTGCTTTCAACTCCTCAAGGTCAGTCACGTGGGTTTGATTGACACGAACCTCGACAAAAATCGTAATCACTTGTCCCAATTTGTCTGGATCAAGCACCGCGGTATTGCCAATAATATAGCCACTGTCTCTTAATTTTTGAATGCGACGTTGTACCGAGGCCGTTGATAAATGCACTAAATCGGCCAACTCTCGAAGTGGCGTTAAGCAATCTTTTTGCAAATGCTCCAATAAAGCGAAATCAAATTTATCCAATTGCATGAGCAGCTTCCTGCGAGAAATTTTCTCATTCAAACTAATGATTACAAGCCATTTTATCAAGAGTATTGCAATAAAATATCATCCATTCATCCTGTTTTAGAACCGCCTATGTCTACGCATTCCAATACAGCACTTGGCATTAGCTTAAATGTCACGGCCTCGGTATTATTTGCTTTAATGTTTGCCTATACCTCACTTTTGGGCACGTTGGCGGGTACAGAAATATACGGCTGGCGCATTGTATTGACTATTCCATGTCTAACACTTTTTATTTGGCTCAAAGGCAATTGGTCTCAGGTGGTTGTTATTTATCGCCGTTTCTACCAAGAGCGCTTTTTCTTTTTAACGCGAATTTTATCTTCGTTTTTAATTGGGATTCAGTTGTGGCTATTTATGTGGGCACCCAGTCATGGCTATGGACTGGATGTTTCACTCGGTTATTTTATGATGCCGATTAGCATGGTGATTGTCGGTCGCATCGCATTTAAGGAGCGAATGTCACGCTTTCAGCAACTGTCCTGTATTTTTGCAGTGCTGGGGATCTTGAATCTCTTAGCCATTTCTCAAACACTGAGTTGGCCCACTCTGCTGATTTGCTTAGGTTATCCAATCTATTTTTGGCTCAGACAAAAAACGGAGACGAATAATATAGGCGGACTTTGGTTTGACATGATGTTGAGCCTCCCTGTTTGTATTTTCTTTATCATGCAAGGCAGTATCGTCACAGAAAGCCTATCTGAAAGCGCACATACGCTTTGGCTCATTTCAGGACTTGGACTAATCAGTGCGCTGGCTTTAGCATTTCAGTCCTTGTCTGCCCCGCATTTAAACTTAAGCCTGTTTGGACTGTTGGTTTATGTTGAACCGATATTGTTAGTGGCCGTTTCAATCGCCTTAGGGGAAAGCATTACTTCAGCAGAATGGCCAACCTATATCGCCATTTGGCTCGCAGTTTTTACCCTCATGCTTGAAGGATTACGCAGCTTTAAAAAGAATCGTAAACTTGCAGCATAGGCATTTTTTATGCATATTTTCCTCTAGATCGCTTAAATTTAGCCATCTAGACATGCTTTGGTGCTGAATCGAGAACTGACTTTCTGATCGTATTTAAATGGCTATTTGACTCCATGAGTTACGTGCTGACAATTTATATTTAAAACGACATAGAGTGAATTACAGTGAACCTTTTAAATGATAATGCTGCCTCACAATACTATTCAATAAACTAGAAAAGTTGATTGCAGGTTGGCTATGCAAATCCGCCTTGAACGCAATACCGAGTCCAATCGTAGCGGTCTTATTCTTCAGGTATTTATATTTAATCCCTTCAATTTTGAGCTGTTGAGTAGACTCAGGCACCAAAGAAATGCCCAAATTTGCCGCAACCAACGATAAAATTGAAACAATCTGAGGGGCTTGCTGTCCAATTTTAGGCGTGAAGCCATGCTGTTGGCAGCTATTTAAAATCGCGGCATACAGCCCTGCACTCACCTCTGGTGGTGAGACAATAAAGCTTTCATGCTTAAATTCTGCCAAATCTACTACCTCATCTTCTGCTGGATATTGAATCGGCAAGGCAGCAATCAATTTTTCATCGATCAAATTACGAATCGTAATGGCTTTAGGATACTGTGCAGGTGGTCGCACAATCGCAATATCTAATTCATTATTCAATAAACTTTCAATCAAAATCAAAGAATTGGCTTCTTTAAATACCAAATTCACCTGAGGGTATTGCTGTTGAAATGCTTGAATGGCGGTAGGAATTAAAGAGTTTAGAATTGAGGTGCCTGTAAAGCCAAGCCGCAGTTCTCCCAATTCACCATTTGCCGTACTTTGGGTCAATTTCACCGCATTTTTCAGTTGGTTCTGAACGGGCAAGACCATTTTAAGAAAAGTTTCCCCTGCTGGTGTCAGAGCTACACCATGAGAGTATCGATAAAAAAGTTCAACACCGATTTGCCTTTCCAACTTTTTAATTTGCATACTCAACGGCGGCTGACTTATGCCAAGACGCAAAGCTGCTTTAGAGAAACTTTGCTCTTCCGCGATAGCAATAAAATATTGAATATTGCGCAGCTCCATATATTAAAGCTATACCATTATTGAGTTATATATATTATACATATACAAGTATAGTTCTTAAAATAAAGCTTCTCTCCATTTTAAATCAGCCAAGTCATGAAACTGAGCTCTTCATTAGACGCAGATTGGTCTACCCCTCAACAGCCGATTCCGCAGACCATCAGCCAAGGTACAGTTGAGTATAAAAGAGCGGGCATGGCGCTGTTTTTGTTGGGCTTTGCCAGTTTTTCACTGATCTATTGCGTACAACCCTTACTGCCCAACTTAAGTCAGAGTTTCCATATTGTACCCAGTGCAAGTGCGCTAGCACTGTCGTTAACCACAGGCTTTTTGGCTATGTCGATCGTGCTATCCAGTGCCTTTTCACAAACATTGGGCAGAAAAGGTCTGATGTTTTTCTCTATGCTTTTGGCTTCTATACTCAATGTGGTATGCGCGGTTTCACCGAGTTGGCATGTGCTCATGGTTTCAAGAAGTTTAGAAGGTTTTGTTCTAGGTGGAGTTCCCGCTGTTGCAATGGCTTGGATTGCAGAAGAAATTAGTCCCAAAAACTTAAGTAAAACCATGGGGCTGTATATTGCAGGCACAGCATTTGGCGGCATGATGGGACGTGTTGGCATGGGCATTTTGACCGAGTTTTTCTCATGGCGTATTTCCATGGCCATTCTTGGCGGCATCTGTCTGTTCTGTGCGTTTGGTTTTTTGAAACTCTTACCCAATTCACGAAATTTCATTGCCCAGCAAGGTCTCTCTTTTAAGTTCCATCTACATGCATGGTATGCACACTTGAGTCATATCCGCCTGCTAAAAATCTATGGGATTGGCTTTTTACTCACCAGTGTATTTGTCACGCTGTTTAATTATGTGACCTTCAGACTGTTTGCAGCACCCTATCATTTAAGCCAAACTCAGATTAGCCTCATTTTTTTATCTTATAGTTTGGGTATTATTTCCTCTTCGATTGCAGGCAATATTGCAGACCGAATAGGCAAAAAGCAGGTAATGATTTTGGGCTTTTTGTGCATGCTTTTAGGTGTACTACTCACTCTTTCTGCCTCGTTGTTTTTGATTATTCTCGGGATTGGCTGTGTGACCACTGGCTTTTTTATTGCCCATGCCATTGCTAGCAGTCGAGTTGGAGAACTCGCGACATCCAATAAAGGTCATGCCACTTCCTTGTATCTGCTTTTTTATTATTTAGGTTCAAGCATTGTAGGTGCGTATGGTGGAAATATCTGGCAAAGCCATGGCTGGAATGGCATCGTTATATTAAATATTTTTCTGATTCTAATTGCACTCATCGTTATTTTTTCAATAAAACCGCTTCATTCTCCACCTGTTACCCATTAGGAACATCTACATCATGCAACAACACTTATTTGTCTATGGCACCTTAGGGCCAAACAAACCCAATGCTCATATTTTAGAAGTGATTGCTGGTACATGGAGCAAAGGTTCTGTGAAAGGTTTGCTTAAGGAAGCGGGTTGGGGTGCAGAACTTGGCTTTCCTGGGCTAATGCTAAGCCCAGATGGACCACCTGTTGATGGATATATATTTAGTTCAGAGCAATTAGATACGCTGTGGAACAGCTTAGATGAGTTTGAAGGAAGTGAATATCAGCGTGTTTTAACTGAAGTCACTTTAGAAAATGGGCAAATACAACAGGCTTATGTTTATGCGTTGAATCATCTTGCATAAACCCAACCTCACATACAATGCTAAACCAAAAATCAGATACATTAAATTGCAGCATTAAGGTTTGATCTTAGTGTTTTAAAAAGTCAGCTGAACCCAACTGACTTTTTAAATATAAACTAAATTTACTCTTTATAATTTTGCGTACTGTAGTGTTCGACAGGCAAACGCGTTAACACTTTTTGCCCTTTAGCACCCGGCATACCTTCTACATACTGTAAAAAGGCTTCAGCATAATCTAGACCCACATCGACTCGACGTGCCCCAGTAATGCCCTTTAAGCTGGTATAAAAGTCTTGCCCATCAGCAAGGAAATTAATAGTAATCACTTGATAGGTTTGATTTACATTTAAAGGCAAATACTGACCATCAGCATTTCGCACCTGTAAGTTCGATACACGCTGGCCTTTGGCTTGGGTTAAATCGACATCCCACTTTAAGCCCCCTGTATATGGATAACTGCCTGTGTTGTTCAAAGCTACAGCATCAATCGCATCTTCTAAAGTTGACTTAATTTCCTGCCCTGTGGCTTGTAATTGCACCAATGTATTTTTAAAAGGTAACACCGTATAAATTTTCTCAACCGTAATATCGCCTTGGGGTACATCAACCCTGACCCCACCACCGTTTTGAATGGAAATATCTGCATTAAAATACTTTTTGCCTTGCTGTAAAAAGGCTTCTGCTACCAACTGTTGCACATCTCCACCATGTTGATTGGTAAAGTCGGCTTTATTACAAATATCACCGAGGCTTGAGCGTGAGGTATCTTTGGTTGTTCCAGGAACGCGACGTAAGCAAAGATTGCTTTCAGCCCTTCCCACAATTTCTTTGCCCAATAGATTTTTAGCCACTTTATACGGTTCTAAAATACTTAAAGCCATCGTATCAGGCTGTACAATCCGTAAAGCATTGCTATTTTCCACATCTTGCCTAATATGCGCGATTTCAGTTGTATTCAGTAAAACGGCATCTTTTGCGGTACGTTTAAAATCATCACCAATCAATACATTGGCCTTACCTGCGCAAGCATCAACTTTACCATTGGCATCAAAGTTGACTTTTAACTGCCCCACCACATAAGCATATTGCCATGCTTGCACTACACAAACTTGATCACCCTCTTTATTTTTCAATAAAGTGGGATAATCACCTTCAGGGGTGATGCCATAGTTCTTCAATTTTGCATCGGCCAATAAAGTATGCGAGTCCCCACCAACAATTACATCAACGCCAGATAACTGCGTAGCCAGTTCTTTTTCTGCACCATAACCCAAATGAGACTGCACGATAATTTTATTAATCCCTTGTTGCTTTAGTTCATCAATATATTTTTGTGCAGTGGTGACTTCATCCTTAAACAAGGTATCTGAGTTTGGACGTGATGCATTTTTAGTTTTATTAGCAATGATTAAGCCAATCAATGCAATTTTTTGGCCTTCTTTTTCCATAATGGTATAAGGTCTAACGAGATCAGTTCGATACAGCGGCGAACCTACACCAAACTCAACATTTGCACTGAGTACTTGAGTTTTCGTTTTACAACTGCCTTTGTTGTTTAAGAAACCTATAAATTTTTGTAGACCCGTATCTGTATTATCAAATTCATGATTGCCTAAAGTCAGTGTATCAAAACACACCGTATTCATTAGATCTGCTTCGGCCTCACCCTCTTTCAAGGTGAAATAGAGATCACCTGTAATGGCATCTCCCGAGTGAATTTTGATTGCATTTTTTTCACGATTGGCCAACTCATTGATCAACGCAGTCACCCGCGCAAAACCACCTTTCGCAACTTGGATTTCTTCACGCTTCCCTGCAGAGGTTTCTAACATTAATTTGAGCGTCTCTTCATCTAAATGTGAGTGGCTATCGTTAATGTGGATGAGATTCACCTCAAGTGCTTTATTCTGCTCAACGGGCGCAGTATTGTCTTTGTTATCATCATTACACCCTACAAGTAATGCACTGAAAAATAATAAACCACAGGTCAGACCTGAAGTTTTAACGGGCTTATTTCGAATAATCACAGCTGTCCCCAATGTTTATTTATTAAACAACCATCATGCAAGGACACCATTTAAAATTCGTGACACGCGTAGAATATTCTTGCCAATATCTGCATATTTTGATCTTTATACGATTTTTTTATTCTTATGTAACGCTAATTTTACCAAGTGATTAAATATGACTCATTTATCCGATCATTATGTAATATAGATCATAGTAATCAACGTTATATTTCCCTATATTAGTCATATAACTATTGATAATGATCCTAGTCTCATGGAGACAAAAAATCATGAAACTTTTTAAATATTCTTTTGCAATTTTAGCCGTCATTTCTGTTTCGGCTTACACCATGAGTGACCGCCAATCCTCACAGTTCCAAGTGAAAATGCAAGTTACTGAAATCTGTGATATTGGAACAGGAACCACGTCGGATATCGATTTTGGTACAGTGACTCGTAATGCACAGAATGTGCAAGCGACAGGAAGTCTAAATGTTTATTGTACCAATGGAACACCCTATAACATTGCGTTAAACAGCAACGGCAGCTTAAAACATAACAATGATGTTTCTATACAAATTCCTTATCAGCTATACCAAGATGCCGCGATGAGTAAAGAATGGGGAAATATTGCAGACAATCGTTTGTCTAAACAAGGCACAGGACAAACGCAAAATATTACCATTTGGGGGAAAGTACCGAATGCCAATGTTCCTGCGGGTCAATATAGTGACAAAGTGACTGCAACCATTACCTATTAAAACACTCCAATACTTTCAAGCTTAATAGGTTAGAGTTACCGTGATTGTGTCAGAGTATTGGCCAACACTACTGATCGGTTGCACTGGAACAGCTGCATATACTGGGATAGTTTGACTATCTACCGCATAAAAAACATTGCCTTGCCAAGTTTGAGAACGGCTAGCGTCTCGGTATAAGTTATATCGAATATAGTCGCCCAAAACATTTCGCATTCTTCTTTGTTGGCCTTGGGCATTGATGCCATTATCCAGACTGACTTGCATACTGGCCCCCGTTGGACAAGCCAATTGAATCGAACCATAACCCATTAATGGATTATTCAAATGCTCGACTGCTCCAAAGTCAATGTCCGTTGCAGACTGAATCAAACAGCTATTTTCATAATTAGAGTTAACAATTAGGTTGTTATTTCCTGTATTTGAATTTGCAAAAACTTCTTCATTGCTTGGTGTTACGGTACCATAACGAAACGCAGAATAAAGTTTCAAATTTACACTATTCGTCGTATAACTTCGTGCAGGAACTACTTGCCCAGCGAGAACCTGACCATATATTTTAATTGGCGTACTTGGATTTCCTTGCCCAGCCTCTACCTGAAAAGTTTGGCACTGGGCTTGATTTCTACGATCTGATCCTGGAATTTTATATGCTCGTGCAGCATCATAGTACAAATGATACTTCAGTAAAGTTTCAGGATTATAGCTAATCATACTGCGAGGATCATTGCCTGAAGGGCCTGTACTGTCAATCACTAAACACATTTTATACGTGATTGGTTGACTCCAATTAGAGTTACAAGTGACCGTTACATCCGTCGAAACCATCGAAGAACCTTGGGCATTCGATGTACCTAAACTTAGAGTAGCGCCACCAATCCAGCAGCTTTCTGCATGCGCAGGCGAATAGATCAACCCACAACTAAAGAGCAACAAGCCAATACAAACCAAATACTGGCTAGAATAGTTCATTTTAAACCAGTGACTGTAGTTTACTGACATACGATTTCCCCCAAATCACTATAACCATTCAAAGTTTCAATATCGGGTAACTTCACGCGACACTGATTGAGTTGATCGCCTATATATAGCGTATTACTTTTTACATTATCTAAATACACCATACCCTCATGCGCTACAATCGTCGTCGGTTGCTGTTGCGGTGTCGGATTTTCTTGCCAAACTGAAGTGCCAACACTTAAATTTTTCCCTAAGGAATCGACCGCTTGAAATTGAACGGTTTTCACTTGATACATCGGGAAACGAATAAATACCCCACTCGACTGTCGAGGTACTGCATCTTGCTGTGTAGTTTCAATTTTTAAGTTGATAGGTAAATCTAAAGTATCTACCGCTACACTGTTGTGTTGATATGGATTTAAATGGTCAAGTAATAAATAGCCTTTCCGATTTGTCTTACCTATTAAACGGTTTTCCAAACGTACAGGTACATCTGCAACTTGATCTGTTGAGACAATTGCAAATGAGCCATTACCTAATCGTTTAGGCAGGAATGTATCTTTTAGAATGACCAAGCCACCATTTACAGAAGCATAGGCACTGGTACTATTTTGTTGATCTGATGCGGTATGTTGCACATTCAACTGTGCTAAGCCATAACGTCCCAAATAATCAAGTTGTCCCTGAAACTGTGAGTATTGTTCAGTCTGGTTCGCTAAAGCTTGCCAGCCTAAACCACCTTGGTCTTGGTCCACTGCATGTAGGACATTGAGTCCAACTTGGTTTTGATCATTGCTACGCTGTGCTGTCATGGTTGCAGAATTGCGTTTTGCCCACGGAAAATTAAAAGACAAGTAATAGCTATTTTCTTTATTTAAAAGGTCACGGCTATAGCTTAAGCCCAAGTTCATGCGTCGCGGTAAAATATAAGACCAGTTGAGTAAAACAAAACGACTACTGGCTTGATCAACATACTCCTGCTGAATATAACTCCCACCAAACTGACCAAGCTGGGTATTAAACCCCATATAAAATTGATCAGACTGACTGGCAAATGTCGCATCATTCAGACTTGCAATATCATTGAATTGTCCAAATTGACGTAAACCATTGTAGTTTAAACTGATTAGCGCAGAGTTCCAGCTATAGCCTAAACCTAGTAACTGCCCTTGTTGCTCGGACGTATGGCTATAAGCATAAGAAAGGTTAATTTGCCCTGCGCGTTTACCTAATTGATAAACCGTGCCTAAACCTATTTGTTGCAGCTGTTCTGTCAGTTCAGCATGTGTCTCGACCGTAAACGTATTGCTCATGCCGTAACGATAACTACCATTAAAGGCTAGATCATCGGCATAATCAAAAGAAGAGATACCATAGTTCAGCTTCGGATAGCCCAAATTCAAAGACCAATCATTTAGCCCCTGTGCCAGTAAATGATTGGCGCGATACAAAGAAAAATTTTGGACTTGCTGCTGACCATTAATATCGGTAATGACCATTTGAGCATTACCTGCACCTGTAATACTCGGTATCGTTTGTATATCGAACTGTCCTGGTACCACATTTTGCGAGGATTGCTTAATGCCGTTAATAATCAGGTCAATTTGTGAAGGCAAAGCCACCTGACCTTTAAAACTCATTAATGGCGTTGTCACCATATAAGGCTGTAATGCAAAATTTTTAGAGATGCTTAAACCACTTAAACGTGTAGACCGTGTCCATGTAAGCGCATCAGTTTGAGCATCCCCCAGACGTAATCGAAGCAGTTGATCTGGAAAGTCTTTTTCCCAATAAGTATCAAGTATTTGGCTATCTGTAAAAGTATGATCCCGATATTGATAGTTTCCTGACAGACTCAACACTCCATCAAACAAGCCAAAATAACGTAATTCATTCCAGCCATTAAAGGAAAACGTATCATCCGTTTGTTGAGCAAATGCTGTGTAATTAAGCAATGCTCCTTTTGTTTCTTGTAATGGGTTGATACTAGCCGCAGGTAACGCTTGATAGCCGTATTGGTTCTGTCCAGCCAACAACTCTATCGGGACTTGTATCGATATTTGCTGATTTAGATCATCATACTGATAACTCAAACCATTGATTTGATCTAGGGCAATATAATTTACCTGATCAATGATAGTTTTCGGTGCATTCGTGTGGATGGCAAAATTATCTAAAGATGACTGATCAATATACAGCTGCTGACCCTGTTGCAGGAAGTGACCAATTTGAGACTGAACGGACTGATTCAGCTCTACATCCAAATACAAATCTTGTTGAACTTCGTTCACCAACTCTGGGGAATTCGACACTGCAAAAGCTGAAGGTGCTACCGCGATGATTACTCCTGCACATAGTAAGTCACCAATTCGAACACTCAATGATAGAACTCCCAGAAATATTCTATATCAAGGAGATATAGGAAGTTCTTGTTCACGAATATCCATATTCACTACGGCAACAAATTTTCCATTGGGTTTGACATTTATTGGAGTAGGAATAGACCACTGCATCGTTTGACCACTCAACACATAACCCATCAGTCCCATTTGTATCGGTGTTTTATGCCCTTGCGCATCCACGTAAGCAAACTGGCTAAAACGTTTATAGTGCTGTGACTGGTTGCTCACTGTTAAGGTGTTTGTGCTGTATTTAAAAGTCATCCCTTTTAATGAAGTCAAACCTTGTTGAACGGGTTCAGAGGATGAAGCTTTAAAGAAAACAGGAATCGAATATTTAAGTAAAAGTTGAAGTCCACTCTGCTTTTCTAGTTGCGGATTCGGTAATTCATCCACGATTAAACGATAAGCCTGTTCAGATGAATTATTGCCGGCATTGGCACGAATGAGTCTGACAAGTTGTCTCTGACCTGCGGGAATCGTAAGCACCATTGGGCTTGCTATCAGGTCTTTGGATGGTATCAAAATATCTTGATGATTACTTTGCGTCCACGTATTAACTCGAACTTGACCTCGGATAGCTCCATCTCCAGTGTTGGTTAACCAGAGTTCTTTAACTTTTTCTTGAGGCGAAAATTCCAATAAAATAGGCGCAACCTGCAAGCTTGCAGCATACGCCTGTGTCATAAAAATACTCGTTGCCAATACACCCAAGCTACACTTGCGTAGTACACTCGACAAACGTGGTGTATTTTTCATGCCGATACCCTTTTCGTGAAGAATATCTGTACGATAGCAAAAATTAATACGTTACTGTAGCAATAACCGTATCGCTATATTTACCCGCACGAACGTTGGTCGAACCTGATACTTTAGCAATTACGGGAATCGCTTCTACGCTACCAGAACCCAAACCTGAAAAGAGGTTATTGTTGTTGTTCCATTCCTGCGTATCACCAGTTTTTTTGAATAGTTCGTAAGCAATACTAGATGACTTATCTGTTTCATGGGTCATTTTCCCACTACCCGCTAAACCAATGTCGTATGGCGTTGATTTCGTACAAGTCACATTTAAATTACCAGTTTTATCACCTGCCGTTGCCCCACTGTTTACCTGAGCAAAGTCAATATCAGTGGCATTAATGGTACATGTAGAAAGAATTTCAATTTTTACATTAAACTGAGTATCTGTAGTTTTTTTTGCTACAGCAGGAGCTGCAAAAGCTTGACCTACAAAAAGAAGCCCAGAAGTAGTCAATAATGCAGTAGTGATAAAGTTTTTCATAAACGCCCCAAGTATTAAATCAGATAGCCAAAAAGCAATCGTCATGAACAACATTGCTTTTAATCTTTACCCTTTTAATTTGATGAAATTTCATACACATAAAAAAGCAAATGTGAAAATTATCACATTTTTTCTATTTTTCAAGAGATTTTTATTCTTTTTAGTATTTTTTGTCATAAATATCATTATTTCGTAAAATAAGAAGTCGCAAGTAGGCTAATCTGTCTTAAGCTTAGAAATCCAATTTTTACATTTCCAACAAAAGCGATATCAAAACAAATACATTTATAAATTTATGTTAACTGCACACATTTGTGTTTTAGTATATAAATATTATGATCTGTTATATCAGAAAGTTATCGTAAATTGCTGCCAAATACTGATTACGATAATCTTTAAATATTTTTAAAATCAACTATACAAATCAAAAAAAACTTATTCTTTTATAAAAAGGCTTTCTCTTAATTCTTACTAAGATGTAAGCAAAGACCCTTCATCTTTGCTAAAACAAGAATCAATACTAGGATTAGGCTTTGATCATTTAAAAATCATACTGTTCAATTAAACATTTAGGCTTTGGATAATTTCCATATTAATAACCAGCTAATATCACATCATCTCTTTATAGAGTGAACTTTACTCTTAAATAAAAATGTTACTTAAATGCTCTCGATCTAAAATATTGTATTGCATCTATCTTCAAAAATTATTGAATACCTATTCGTCTATTATTTTTTATAATACCATCATTATTCTACATGCAATTTTTCTAACCATACCTGCAATCCAGACCAACTTTTAAAATCATCCACCGCACGTACGATACAATTTGGATTGCGTTCTAATAGCATTTTACTTAAGACGCTGCCTGGCCCAATTTCTAACACGACATCAGGCTGATTTTCTTGTATTGCACTTAAACAGGCATCCCAATTAATCGCATGATTCATTTGGTGAATTAGCGCGTTCACTGCGTCTGTGGTCTTAAAAAATTTATGTCCACCCGAACCACTAATCATGGCCGTGCATAAACGAGCAAAATCTTGCTGCTGTAAAACTTGCCGATACGGCTGAACCACAGCATCCATACATACGGTATGCGATGCAATAGTAACATTCAAGCGTTTAACAAAACGTGTTCCTCGCAATTCGAGTTGCTGAGCAAGCTGCTGTAAATTAGCATCAGCCCCACCCACGACAAAACTACTATCACTCATTTTGATGGAAAGTGCAGTTGAGGTTTCAGTCAACAACGCTTCAAGCGTATTGAGATTGATACCCTGAATAGCCATTAAGCCACTTGCGTGCTGAGTGGTTGAAGACATCAACGAGGCACGCTGCTGGGCTAAATACAGGCCTTGCTCCAAACCAGTTTGTGTTGCACAAATGAGTGCACTTAACTCTCCGAGTGAATAACCTGAGAAGCTCATAAGGTCTTCAATCTCAGGTTTTAACTTTTGCCAACGACACCATTGCAAAGCAAAAATAAAAGGCTGCGCGAACTCATTCTGATACAGATCTGCTTCGGTTAAATCGGAACAAAATAGCTTCGGCAAATGCTGCTTTAAAATATCTGATACATGAAGCTCACCAGCTAAAGTCAGCAGCTCTTGCACATGCGCTAAGCTTTGGAGCCCTTGCCCACTAAATATGATTGCAAAATTCATGTTCCACCTTCAGCATGAATAAAGTCACTCCCAATAAATCGGCACTGCCTCCCGGGCTTAAGCGATGCTGAACGAAATAATCTTCCACTTTAGCCACATCTTGCATCCAATTGTGTTGTAACACACCACCACGGGCCAAAAACTGCTTGGCTAGATCCTGCACAATATACAAGGCAGATAAACCACCGCGCCAAACAATATTAGTATCTTGTACATAGGCCATAAGACTGAATAAAGTCTGAATTGCAGCCTGTTGTGCATTGGCTGTTTTGGCATAAGTATCAATATACGTTGGTATGGCAACATCCATCACCGTTTTAAAACCTGAAGCCACTTCTTCAATCGCCCCTGTGATGCCATATTGACTCCGCATGCGTTGCCCATGACTGTTGGGATTTCGCTCTAAATGATGTAACAGTTCATCCTGCCAAATGCTTTGAATTTTTTGACTGATTGAGCCTGCATTCAACGAACTATCAGTTGCTAGACATTGCCCGACTGCTGCACTGGCAAAACCCAAATTAAAAACTGCCCCTTTATGGGTATTGATCTGCTGAGTTGCAGCCATCATTTTTTGTTCAGCTAAAATGCCACACTGTCGAATCTCTTCAAAATTGACATCACGATAGCCATTCAAACATTGCGCCTGAAAATAGCCCTGTAAAGCATCCACACTACACTGGAACAAGCTAAAGTCCATATCACGATGACTGCCCTGCGAACTTGGACAAACCAAACCGGGCTTATGTTCTAAACTGGCTTCATCCAATAACGCCATACATGCCAAACGGTCTAATGTTTCAGCAGTATTGACAATGTTCGGACATAAAACTTCATGCGGTTGTAGCATTTGCATATTCAAGCTTCCCTTCGAATAATTGTTCTAATCTCAGCATCTCGACACGCTGAATTCCTTTGACAATCACTTGCTGGTTCATTTCAGGAAAAACCGCAATTAACTCATTAAATGATACATGCCAGTCCGGATGGATATGAATCTCGCCATCTAAACGGATAGAACTCTGGGTTTGGACTTGTTGAATGAACTGTAAAATTTCTGGTACATCATGTTGATGCTGTGGATACAACAACAGATCTAAATCTGAAGTCGGCCTGACATAAGTCTCCTGCGTGAGAGACTGGTAGGCATAGGAGCCATAAACATACACTTTGCAACCCAATTGTTCTAAGTTGTCTGCAAAATCACTCAGCACTTTAGCTTGTAGGAGCTGCGAGTCAGCTTCTAACAAAGCCTGTAGAGAAAGCGGTCGAGTAATCTGCTCGATCTCGTGTTTCTCTACTAAGCACGCCACACGATATTTATAACCCTCAAGCAAGCAGTTGATCGCCAGCTTCACTTGTCCCACATCCACATCTTCCTGCCGACAAACGGTCATTGGAATATATTGGCTCAGCAGCTGATACACCTTTTGTTTCACTGTTTCTGGTAAAGAAACATCTAAAAAATGTAGGGTTGCTGAATCACGAAGATAAGCTAAGTCATGACGATCCATATCTGCTTCCTTAACTGTGGACAACTTTCTCAATAATGGTATTACATAGCACACGCCCTTGACGCTGCTGCCCCACCACACGGCGTTGATCTGTCAGATAAACCTCAAGATGTTGTTGTTGATTTAACAATGCTTGGCTGACCCAGTCGGTCTCCAAATCTGGCCAAATGGCATTGATTGTGCCCATTTTGTAAAAGTTTTCTGCCCCTGGTGCAAAGATGGCTGAGCTTTGCGACAGTTCTTTCAGTTTTTCTACAGGAATTTTGGTTACACGTGCCATCGCGTTCAGATCCATGACTTTGACCTGAGAATCACTGAGTGCATAGACTTCGTTTGCCATTAGGCCATAAGAGAGAAAGCCGCCACTGACCGCTTGACCAAAAATAATCGCGAGGTTGGCATGCCCACTTCTACGCAATAGATCAACACAAGATGCCAAATGCGCGAAGGTACGGTTTAAGCAGAGTAACTCATCGGCACGGGAAAGATCTTGGCCTTGCGTATCCACAATAAAGACCACGGGAGTTTGATTGCCTTGTTGTACCAAATTCAAAATTTCTGAGGATAATTGAATAGCAATGTCTTGATTAATAGGTGCTGCATTAACTGTACCCAAAATCCGTACTGGACCTGCGTCCGTCTGAGCATTGCCCTTAATCACATAACCTTCGATCTGATAATCCAGTTGACGCGGAAACAACTGTTGTAAAAGTAATTCTGTATTCATGAGCTCATCCTTGCTTTAACAACACAACTTCATGGGCAGACAACATCGGAATTTTTTCTGGCTGTGAAATTCCCATGTCATGCCAAATCTGTAAACCATCATTTTTACCAAACCAGCGTTGGTACTGCTGCTCAAGCTGTTGCTGCTGTTGCAATAATTGTTCTAAATCTAAAGAAGCAGCCTTGGCGTCTAGTTGCGTTAAAATCGCATCACGAATATCTGCAATATCATCCTCAACCAAAGCCTGTACATGGTTCAGTAAATAACGATGTTTACCACCTGTAACGCGCCACACTAAAGCACGGTCTTTCGAGTCAAACTCTTCGACGCCTTTAACTGTTTCAATCACTTCTGGCCCAGACAATGCCAAACGCCCTTCTTCCGTCATGATGATGGCACTACTCAAACACGCACTGATGCCCATCCCGCCGAAAGCACCACAGGTGCCGCCAATCACGGTAATAATGGGAATCCCCGCATTTCGTACTTGCAACATGGCACGCATAATTTCGGAAATGGCAATGAGACCAGCATTGGCTTCATGCAAACGCACGCCGCCTGAGTCGACAAAAAACAGTACCGCTTGCGCTTGATCTTGAATGGCTTTATGTAAGAGACCGACAATTTTTGCCCCGTGGATTTCACCCACAGCGCCCCCCATAAACTGGCCTTCTTGCGCCATGATATGCACTGGTGTTCCGTTTACACGCGCTGTACCAACAATCACGCCATCATCAAAACTACCCGGAATATCCAAAGCAGACAGGTGTGGGCTGACTTCAACTTCAGTCGGCTTTAAAATTTCATTAAAACTCTGAGCATCAACGACTGCTTGAATACGCGCACGTGCGGTTTTTTCATAAAAACTGTTTTTGAGCATCACTTGATCCATGTTCTATACTCCCTTAAACATAGATATTGCTTGGCTTAAGCGTAGGTTCACCACTGCTGGGGTTGCACCCATATCATTTAACTGAAATTTAAGCCCTGCTACTGCATGACGTTGTGCAAACTCATTCAGCACAGACTGCCAAACATGTTGAAAACCGACGGCTGATGTCGTGACTTCAATCTGACAAATATCCGCCTGATCATGCTGTGAAACTAAGACTTCTAAATTTCCAGAACCAACCACACCACAAATAACAGCCGCTTGTTCAGCGCTCAGCGGTGTTGATTGCAATTCAAATTTTAATTTTTCCATGTCGATCACCAATTTCTGAAACGGCTTGGCGGGTTGTATAAACCACCTGACCATTTAACTAAATCTTTTACTGATTTTGCTGCCAACAAATCACGGCTGACTTGGGTGGGATCAATGCCTAAATCTTCTGGGCGTTGAATAATCCCACGCTTGCGTAACTCATCCACTTTGGCCGTATCGCGTTTCATGCCAACAGGGGTATAACCTGCAACACCACGGATGGCTTGCTCGCGTTCTTCTGGTGTACGACACAACAACAGGTTGGCAATCCCTTCCTCCGTCACAATGTGTGTGACATCTTCACCATAAATCATGATAGGTGGCAGTTCGCTGTCCATTTTTTCTTGCAATTGCCACGCATCAAGTTCTTCGACAAAAACGGGATGCATATGCTCACGATAGGTTTCAACGGTTTGCACCACCAGTTTGCGACCTTTAATGAGTTTGCCATCCACTGCTTCACGGCCTGCTTTGGTATAGGCATAACTGGCATGACGACGCCCGTGCGGATCAGAACCCATATTCGGTGCACCACCAAAACCAGAAATACGGTCTACAGTTGCCGTAGAACTGTTGCCTTGTAAATCAATCTGTAAAGTCGAACCAATGAAGAGATCGCAGGCATATAAACCCGCAGTTTGACTAAAAGCACGATTGGAACGCATGCTGCCGTCACTGCCTGTAAAAAAGACATCTGGACGTTCTTTAATATAGTCTTCCATCCCCACTTCAGAACCGAAGCTATGGATCGAATCGACAAATCCACTTTCAATCGCTGGAATTAAAGTCGGGTGCGGATTCAAAGCCCAATTGGTACAGATCTGTCCCTTTAGTCCTAAGGATGCCCCATAGGTAGGCAGTAACAATTCAATTGCCGCGGTATCAAAACCAATACCATGGTTTAAACGTTGAATTTGATAAGGCGCATAGATGCCTTTAATGACCATCATCGCCATTAAAATTTGCACTTCAGTAATTTGTGCAGGATCACGGGTAAACAACGGTTCTATATAGTTATGCTTGGGACTTTCGATATAAAAATCGACCCAATCCGCAGGTACATCGACACGCGGTAACTTATCGACAATTTCATTAACCTGCACAATCACAATACCGCTTTTAAATGCTGTCGCTTCAATAATCGCGGGCGTATCTTCCGTATTCGCACCTGTATAAAGGTTGCCCTCACGGTCAGCCGCATGTGCCGTAATCAGGCAGACATTTGGCGTCAGATCGATAAAGTAACGCCCATACAGCTCGAGGTAAGTATGGATCGAACCAATACTGATTTTTTGCTGCTGAACCAATTGTGCTAGACGTAAACTTTGTGGGCCTGCAAAGGAAAAATCGACCTTAGAAGCAATGCCTTTTTCAAAGACATCAATATGACTGGGTAAAGCCAATACTGACTGCACGATATGTAAGTCATGAACCACCTCTGGATTACACTGACTTAAACTCTTTGACAAAAAGTCGGCCTGCTTTTGGTTATTACCTTCTAAACAAACGCGATCACCACTGGAAATTACCGTTTCCAAAAGTTCAATCACCCGAGCATGCTCAACTTGTTTTGCAAAGCCTTTTTCTTTGGCAAGATTCAACTTTTCTTGTCTACGGGTGCGCTGCTTATCCCATAAGCGCGTCTTAACCATTTGGTTCATGGGGTCACCTTTATGCTGTGCTTAGCCGAAGATGGCATTAATTGTGAGAAAAAATACAGAGGGTCCAAGTAAACAACCAAGACCGGTATAGAAGGTTGCGACCAATGCACCATAGGGTACTAAACGCACATCAGTTCCCGCCAAACCTGCTGCTGTACCACTAGTCGTTCCCGCCATTCCACCAAAAACCATGGCAGAACGTGGACTTTTGAGATACATAAATTTTGCGAACAACGGCGTACCCACCATGAAAAACACCGCCTTGATCAAACCAATTGCAATCGATAATGCAATCACTTCTGAGCTTGCACCAATGGCTGAACCTGTTACTGGTCCAACGATATAGGTCATCGCACCTGCGCCAATCGTGGTCATCGAAACGGGATCTTTATAGCCCATCAACCACGCCACCATTGCACCAATCAAAAATGGAATCACGCAGCCAAGTGCAAGCGCGATCAAGCCCACCTTTCCTGCTTTTTTCACTTCTTTGACGTCGACTTCAAACGCCGTTGATGCGATGGCCAAATCACGAATCATGGCACCACCGAGTAAAGCAAAACCTGAGAAAATGGCGATATCTGAAATGCCCTTTTCACCTTGAGTATAAATCCCTGCAAAATAAGCCAAGACTAGCCCCATAGTGATGGCGATGGCTGAGCTTTGTAACTTCCCTTTGGTAAGATATTTCGACAAAAGATGCGACACATACATCATCAACCCAGTCACTGCGAGCGCCGCGACGAGGGAATTTTTGGTAAAAACCGTAATTATTTCTTCCATTGCGTTTCTTCCTTGTAACCGTACAACTGATTGTTATTTCGTGTTATGACAACACCCTTGTCCTTAAGCGGCTTTTTCAGTCTGCTCTACAGCCCATTCATAGCTGTCATAATCGCCACTGGATTTATTCAACCAACGAATCACCAAGACGGTACCAATCAAAGATGCAAGCGAAACAATCAGACCTAACATCCCGCCCGACATAGCAGCAACTACGTTTTGACCTGCCGACATGGCAACCACAATCGGGATATACATACCTGACCAGTACAACACACCAAATTGAGTCACTTGTGGTAAGTGCCCACGTTTAGCTAACAGTTCCTTCGATAGAATTAATAAAATCATGGCGATGGCCACACCACCTACATTGGCTTGGACACCAAGGGCAATCCCGAGGGCATTGCCTAGATAAACACCAAGTAAATGGCAGACTGCCAATATGGCTGTTCCGTAAATAATCATTGCTGAATCCTCCCTGGATCATGCAGCGCTTCTAATAATCTGACTTATAATTTGCTATAGTTATAGCTTATCTGTATCCAGTGTACAATGCTTTGTACTCAAATAAACATAAATTGTATACAATTTTTGGTGATGTATGACTTCAATTGCGGAACTTCCTCTTTCTATTCAAATTAGTAAAAAGTTAGAGGATGATATTATTTATGGCTTTTTCCTACCTGGGACTAAGCTAGATGAACAAGAGCTTTGCGACCGCTATGGTGCTTCACGCACCCCGATTCGTGAGGCATTAAAGCTATTGGCCGCTGAAGGTTTAGTTGAAATTCGCCCACGTCGTGGTGCAATTATTCCAGCCATTAATTCACTTACCCTTTGTGAAATGTTCGAGGTGATGGCTGAATTAGAAGCCATGTGTGGACGTTTAGCAGCACGGCGCATTCAACCTGAAGAAAAGCAAGAATTACAGCGCTTACATCAGTTATGCCAAGACTATTTAAATCAGAACGACTCAGAAAATTATTATGAGGCCAACCGTTTATTTCACTTTGCCATTTATCAAGCCAGTCATAATGCCTTTTTAATTGAACAAGCATGTACCTTGCACAAACGTTTGCACCCCTACCGTCGCCTACAACTCCGCGTTAACCATCGAATGAATCATTCATTTTCAGAGCATAGCGCAATCTTAGAGGCCATTTTTTCAGGTCATGAACAAGAAGCTGAGGCCTTGCTGAAAGCGCATGTGGTGATTCAAGGTGAGAAATTTACGGACTTTATTTCAACCTTAGAGCATTTAAATACTTAACTAAAAACTGGACTTGTTTGAGCTGAGTTGTTCATGCTTTTTGATGTTTAGCTTCATGTTTAAGACCATTCATGTAGCGAAGATAAATACCAAGAAATACGTATCGATTTCTTGGTATTTTTTCTTGATGAATGCCTTGATTAGAGCAGTATAAGATGCATCTCCTTCCTAGAAACTCACCGATTTAAAATCAAGAAATGGCTTGAACGATGCGCAACTACCCTGCGTATAATGATGTGATATAGAAATCAGCACTCAGATGACATATGATGTCTTATATCTTCTAATTTTATGTTGAATACTTTCTTATGTCGACTCTCAAAGTAACCTGTGCCGAAAAATATGTCTTAATTGATCAAGCATTTCAATTCGATTTTCCTGTGCACTACAGTGAATTTCAGCAACTCGATCAAGAACAGTTTCAAACACAAGTCCATGATCAAGATGTCATTATCATTAGTGATTTAAATGTTAACGAACAAGTTTTAGCCAATAACCCTAATCTAAAGTTCCTCGCACTCTGCTCGACTGGGTTTAATCACGTGAATTTGTCTCTGCTCAAACAACATGGCGTTCAAGTCTGTAATATCCGTGGCTATGCAGGCGATGCCGTTGCCGAACATGCGTTCACCTTAATGATTAATTTAATTAAAAACTTTCCTCAACAGGTTGAAGGCGTGAAACAAGGTCTCTGGTCAACGGGCAACAGCTCATTCTTTTTAGCTGCTCCAATGGGTGAACTCAAAAATAAAACACTGACCATTATTGGCAAAGGTGAAATTGGTTTATCACTTGCACAAAAAGCCGAAGCGTTTGGCATGAAAGTCATTTTTAGTGAGCGTAAAAATGCTGCGCAATGCCGTGATGGATATGTGCCATTTGAGCAAGCTGTACAACAAGCAGATATTTTGTCTTTACACTGTGAGTTAAATGCTGAAACTCAACATATGATTGATGCGGCTGTACTCAATCTCATGAAAGACAAAAGTATTTTAATTAATGTCGGACGTGGTGGATTAGTGCATGATGCCGACCTGATTGCAGCAATTGAAAGCAAAAAAATTGCAGGTTTTGGTGCTGATGTATTGAATCAGGAACCGCCTGCCGATGACCATCCGCTACTCCAACTGCAACGCCAGCATGCCAATGTCATGATTACTGGACATATTGCTTGGGGTACAGACGAAGCACAGCAACGTTTGTTTGACATTTTACAAAGTAATATCAATCAAAATATGCAAGGTGTAGACCAAAATCTTGTTTAAATACATCATGCTTCAATAGACTTTGCATTAATAAAAAAGCAGCAGGCTCAAATTGAGTCATGCTGCTTTTTTTATATCAGAACTTTAATCGTCGTTAAATCCGAAAACTATTGCTTAAACTTTTTAATGCTTTTTGAGAGATGAGCACGCATCATTTGACGTGCCAAAAGTCCATCTTGATCTACAATCGCATTGAAAATATTGACATGATCATGGTGTACTGTTTTTAAATAATCTTCACGATTCACAGGGCTGTGTTCAATGGATTTTACTCGCGCGCGCGGAATAATTTTTTCACCTAAGTATTTCAGAAAATCAACAAAATATTGATTTTCAGATGCCTCGGCAATTGCAATATGAAAGTCATAATCAGCTTTCACTGTACCGTCATTCACATCAGATGAAATATGCTTTTCAAAGTCATCCAATGCTACTTTCATTTTATCGATATGCACTTGTTTACGGCGTTCCGAAGCAAGAAATACTGCCTCTGACTCCAAACTAATCCGCAATTCCAGTAAGGCCACAATATCATTGATGGTTTCTAAGCTGGCATTTGAAAGTAAAAAATTTTGTTCGATGGAATGTTCTTTGACAAAAGTACCAATGCCATGACGGGTCTCGACATAACCGAGAGAACGTAATTCGGTAATAGCCTCTCGAATAACTGAACGACTCACTTCAAACTGTTCAATCAGTTCAAGTTCTGTCGGAATTTTTTCTCCAACCGTAAAGTCTCCTGATTGAATTTTTTTAATCAATTGCGCGACGATGATTTGGCTTAATTTTTTTGTTGATCTAGATTTAATCGCACTAGACATAATGAAAGAGACTCACCAAATATTGGAAAATTAGAGACTTAGTTTACTATAACCCGACCCAATAGTCCTATAGTAAGTTGTTTGGACTTCAGTTGTTATCGGGAGTGAGGATACATCATATCAGTCTGATCCTGTCATTCAAACTAACACTGTTTATTCAAAAAAGGAAATACACGCCTGACATGCTCGGGCACTATATTTTGAAGCCCAAAGCCTTCAGTAAGATTCGGCCTGTTTTGGAAATTTCGCCTCAAATTCTGCTTTTTTATAAGCCTCATAGGAAGCCTTGCTGATCATGACCGCAGACTCTCGGCCTTTACGGGTAATTTCGACGGGATCACCCGCGACTGCTTTATCCATAATCATGGACAACAGCGCTTTGGCATTACTGCAATTAAAACTTTCCATAGAATACTGTCCTAAATAAAGCCACGCCATGATCAATCATAGCGTGGCTTTGGTTTAATCCATTGAATTAAAGTGCTGCTTTAGTCAATTCACCATTAATCAAACGATTAATTTGTAATGGATTTTCATCTTTAAGCGCTGCTGGCAATAATACTTGTGGTGTGTTTTGATAACACACTGGACGCATAAAGCGTTCAATTGCACCCGTACCTACCGATGTACCACGCGCATCACTTGTTGCAGGGAATGGACCGCCATGCACCATCGCATCAGACACTTCTACCCCTGTCGGGAAGCCGTTAAACAACACACGACCTGCTTTACGCGTGAACAGTGTTAATAATGCTTGTGCCGTCGCCAATTCAGCATCTTCACCAATAATGGTTGCAGTCAATTGACCTGCCAATTGTTCAAGACCTTGTAATAAGGTTGCTTCGTCGTCTACTGCAACAACAATCGACATTGGACCAAACACTTCATGTTGTAGCTTGGCATTACCCGACAACAAGAGGCTTTGGTCGGCTTGGAACAAATACGCCGATGCTTGAGAAACCAGCGTCGCTGCTTGACCCTGAGCAATCTGCTCAAAACCTGTCTCTGCATTGAGTGCAGCCACACCCTGTTGATAGCTTTTCAACGTCCCTGGATTTAACATCACTTGTGGAGCGGCTTGCTCGGTATGAGAAACCAAACCTTCAACAAAACGATCAAATTCAGGACTTTTCACGCCTAAAATCAGACCTGGTTTGGTACAGAACTGACCACAACCCATATTAAATGAAGCCACGGTATCTTGTGCGATTTGCGCACCACGAACTGCCAACGCTTGCGGCATCACCACCAATGGATTCACACTCGACATTTCTGCAAATACAGGAATGGGTTGTGGACGGTTTTGCGCAATATTGTACAGTGCCATCCCGCCTTCAAGAGAGCCAGTAAAACCCACAGCTTGAATCAATGGGTGTGCCACTAAATCTGCACCAATACGTCCACCAAAGATCATATTGAAAGTACCAGCGGGCATGCCACATTTTACGACGGCTTTTTCAATGGCTTCAGCCACCAATTCAGCCGTTGCCATATGCCCTGAGTGTGCTTTAAATACCACCGAACAGCCTGCTGCCAAAGCAGCAACGGTGTCGCCACCCGCGGTTGAAAATGCCAGTGGAAAATTACTCGCACCAAACACGGCAACAGGACCTAAACCAACTTTATACTGACGTAGGTCAACACGAGGCATCGGCTTACGATCTGGCAATGCAGGATCAATACGTGCAGCATAAAAATCACCACGACGTAACAACTGAGCAAATAAACGCAACTGACCTGTAATACGCCCTGTTTCACCTTGCAAACGCGCCAAAGGGAGACCCGTTTCTAAAGAAGCAACCTCTTGTAGCGATGCACCTAAAGCTTCAATTTCAACGGCAATTTCATCTAAGAAACCTGCACGTTGTTCTTGCGAAGTTTGGCTGTACAACACAAAAGCGGCTTCTGCGGCTTGAGCTGCAGCATCAACTTCTTCAATACTCGCTTGACTAAAAAGGTAGCCCGTAGGTTGATAGTCTGTTGCATTAATACTTTCAAGTGCAGGTGCATGTACTGCTACACGCTGACCCTTGATAAATTGCTTACCTATATTCAATGCCATGAATAAACTCCAATGCCTAAATTTCTAAACTTATTGCGGACCTAAAGTTGCAATTAATGCAGCCAAATCTTCGAAGTCTTTTGGCGTTAAGTCACTTAATGGTGGACGAACAGGACCCGCATCATAACCGACAATCTTCGCACCCGCTTTAATCATACTTACGCCATAACCCGCTTTACGGTCACGGATTTGGATTAACGGCAAGAAGAAATCCTTGATTAAACGATCAGTCGTTGCTGTATCATTGGCACGAATTGCGTGGTAGAACTCCATGGCAGTTTTTGGAATGAAGTTAAACACTGCAGATGAATAGACTGGGCAGCCGAGTGCTTTGTATGGTGCTGCAAATACTTCTGCAGTTGGTAAACCACCTAAGTAAGATAAACGGTCACCTACAGTTTGCGTAATGCCTGTCATCATGTCGATTTGACCAGAGCTATCTTTAAAGCCGATCAAGTTCGGGCAAGCAGCGGTTAGCTGTTGTAATGAATCAAGAGTCAGAAGAGATACACTACGGTTATAGAAAATGACACCGAAGTCTACAGAGTTACATACTTGTTTAACGTGTTCGATCAAACCTTCTTGGCTCGCTTCCGTTAAATAGTGTGGCATTAAAAGAATACCTTGAGCACCTAGACGTTCTGCTTCTTGAGCTTGTGCAATCGCTTGACGTGTTGGACCACCTGCACCCGCAATAATTGGCACGCTACCTTTACAGGTATCAACTGCAGTCTTAATCACTTCAGAGTATTCGTTACCCGTTAATGAGAAAAACTCACCTGTACCACCCGCAGCAAAGAGTGCACTTGCACCATATGGCGCTAACCATTCTAAGCGCTTTTGATAAGTCGCTTTATTAAAATCACCATTCTGATCAAAGTCAGTTACTGGAAAAGAAAGTAAACCATCAGAAATAATGCTCTTTAACTCAACTGCTTCCATTGTAACTCTCCATAGTTATCTATAAGTTGTCTGACATCTTATAACATAAATTTTCAATATCCAATCTTTTTTCTCAAAAAGCCCAAAAAATTGCTCGAGAGTTAAATAATAGGCAGAAAATCCTATACTTTTTCAACTAATTGCTGATTTAGTTCCGCTTTTAAAAAGAATAAAATATGATGTTTTATGCGTATAAATAAGTCGCCCTTAGGAAAATGAGCTAGTCATCATATCTCTTAAATTATTTAAACCTTTAATATTCAATATTTTAAATAAAAATTCGCTAAGACTTCAAAAAAACAAATTGCAAACAATTCAGAAATAATCATAAGATGTCATACATCTTTAAAGACTGCTTTGAGCATTTTGGAAGAAATAGGTATTTACTCATGATGAAAAAATACCTATTTCGTTAAATAGACATGAAGTCACTCTAATTTGATTGCGCACAAATTAGGTTACGGATAGAAGAGTTTGTGTATGGAAAACTTACAAACGCAAAGCGCCGCTACAGTTGCAACGGCCAAACATACCAAGACCCGCTACTTAATTTTAGCGATGATCTTTATTGTCACCTCATTAAACTACGGTGATCGTGCCACCCTTTCTATGGCTGCTTCACCAATGACACAAGAGTTGGGAATTGACTCTGTGACCATGGGCTATATTTTTTCTGCATTCGCATGGGCCTATGTGATTGGTCAAATTCCTGGAGGCTGGCTACTCGATAAATACGGTGCGCGAAAAGTTTATTTTGCCAGTATTTTTTTATGGTCGTTCTTCACGATTTTAATTGGTTTTTCGGATATTTTCGGCAGTACTGGCGCTGTTATTAGTGTCCTGTTTTTATTGCGTTTCCTTGTTGGCTTATCTGAAAGCCCTGCTTTTCCAGGCAATAGCCAAATTGTGGCGGCATGGTTCCCCACCAAAGAACGCGGTACAGCAGCAGCCATTTTTAACTCTGCACAGTATTTTGCAACCGTGATCTTTGCACCATTTATGGGTTGGCTGGTTGCTCAAGTGCACTGGCAATCTATTTTCTGGATTATGGGTGGTCTTGGTATTGTTGTATCGTTTATTTGGTTAAAAGTAATTTATAGCCCAGTGAATCACCCAAGTATCAACCCTTCAGAACTTGACTACATCAAACAAGGTGGTGGTTTAGTCCTTATGGGGGAAGATAAAAATAATACTCAGCAAAAGAAAAAGACCTCTTTTGCCGATATTAAACAGCTTCTTTCTTCGCGTATGTTACTGGGGATTTTCATCGCGCAGTATTGTATTAACTGCTTAACCTATTTCTTCTTAACTTGGTTCCCTGTCTACCTTGTAAAAGAACGTCATATGACTATTTTGCAGGCTGGTTTCGCTGCGGTTGCACCTGCACTCTGTGGTTTTATTGGCGGCATTTTAGGTGGTTTGGTTTCAGATCGTCTCATCAAAATGAATCACTCAGTGACTTTCGCACGTAAGCTGCCAATTATTTTGGGTCTGTTCTTATCGACCAGTATTGTGATTTGCAACTATGTGGAATCGCATACTGCCATCATCTTCTTTATGTCATTGGCTTTCTTCGGCAAAGGATTTGGTTCTTTAGGTTGGGCGGTGATGTCAGATGTCGCACCAAAAGAAATGATTGGTCTATCGGGCGGTCTATTCAATACCTTTGGTAATACTGCGGGTATCGTGATTCCAATCGTGATTGGCTACATCATTAGTTCAACAGGTTCATTCAATAATGCTTTAGTCTTTGTGGGTATCCATGCCGTGATTGCACTGCTGTGTTATCTATTCATGGTTGGCAAAATCGAACGCTTCCAACTAAAAACCACTGCACCTTAATTCATCCGCTTCATGCTTTACCAGAGCTGGCTATCTTCTAGCTAGCTCTGTTTGCCACTAAATACAAGGAACGATCATGCAACAAAGACCACTACTCATCAAAATTAATCCGCAAGACAACGTCGCGATCGTGGTGAACGATGGTGGTCTTGCACAAGGAACTTATGTTGAAGCACAAGACATCACTTTGGTTGAAGCTGTCCCTCAAGGGCATAAAGTCTTATTAACAACATTGAAAGAAAATGATCCAATTGTGCGCTACGGTGAAATTATTGGATATGCAAATAAAGCGTTAAACGCAGGCTCATGGGTCAATGAAGCCGTTACACTGATGCCTGAAGCACCGACCTTAGACTCTTTAGAACTCGCAACTCGTCCTGCACCAGTACTTGAACCGCTCACTGGTTACACTTTTAAAGGTTATAAAAACAAAGATGGCTCTGTTGGAACCAAAAACTTATTGGCAATTACCACCAGCGTGAACTGCGTTGAAGGGATTGTCGATCATGTGGTGAAAATCGTAGAGCGTGAATTACTGCATAAATACCCAAATGTTGATGGTATTGTCGGACTCAATCACCTGTATGGCTGTGGTGTCGCGATTGATGCACCTGCTGCGATTGTGCCGATTCGTACCATTCATAACTTAGCGCTGAATCCAAACTTTGGTGGCGAAGTGATGGTGGTCAGCTTAGGCTGCGAAAAAATGCAACCTGAACGCTTGCTGAATATTCCTGCTGAAAACAAACGCATTCCTGTTGAAGATCAAGATATTATTCAGCTGCAAGATGAACGTCATAATGGCTTTCAGAGTATGGTTGACCACATTTTGGCGGTGGCTGAACACCATTTAGAAAAACTCAATCAACGTCAACGTGAAGAAGTGTCTGCATCACATTTGGTGGTGGGCATGCAATGTGGTGGCAGTGATGCCTTTTCAGGTGTGACCTCTAACCCTGCTGTAGGCTTTGCTTCTGACCTCATTGTCCGTTGCGGCGGTACAGTGATGTTCTCAGAAGTAACTGAAGTACGTGACGGCATTCATTTACTGACGCCTCGTGCTGAAAATGAGCAAGTTGCAAAAGACCTCATTCGTGAAATGCAATGGTATGATGACTACCTCGCCGCAGGTAAAGTAGACCGCAGTGCCAATACCACCCCAGGCAACAAAAAAGGTGGTTTAAACAATATTGTGGAAAAAGCCATGGGCTCGATTGCCAAGTCTGGCAGTTCCGCAATTGTTGAAGTCTTGGCACCGGGGCAAAAACCAACCAAGAAAGGGCTGATTTTTGCTGCAACGCCATCTAGCGACTTTATTTGTGGTACACAACAAATGGCGTCTGGTATTACTGTACAAGTCTTTACCACAGGTCGTGGCACACCTTACGGTTTAGCCGCAGTTCCTGTCATTAAAATGGCGAGCCGTAACACCATTGCCAACCGTTGGTATGACCTGATTGATATTAGCGCGGGTGATATCGCGATTGGTAAACGCAGCATTGAACAAGTGGGTTGGGAATTATTTGAACTCATTTTACAAGTTGCAAGCGGTGAAAAGAAAACTTGGTCAGATCACTGGGGAATTCATAATTCACTTGCAGTCTTTAACCCTGCCCCTGTGACCTAAACTTTATAAGGTAGGTAGAGGAATCGGCTGACTTTTCTATTTACCTGTTTATGTACTCGGAAACACAATCTTATGATGCACAACACATCATCGCCCTCAACGGCTGTGAGTAAAGCACTGCTCTGTTTAATGACTTCAGCCTTGCTGTTTTCGATTATGGGCGTGTGCATTCGTTTTGCATCTGAAACGGTAGATAATCCGACAGTGGTCTTTTTTAGGAATGCTGTCGGATTATTTATTTTTATTCCTATGCTGTTTAAGCAGGGTTTAAGTTTTATCAAAACCGATAAATTGTGGATGCATACTTGGCGCAGTGTCGTCGGTTTAGCTGCAATGTATGGTTTTTTCTATGCCATTGCGCATCTAAAACTGTCCAATGCAATGGTGTTTAGCTACTCCTCCCCGATTTTTATTCCACTGATTGCCTACTTCTTTCTCAAAGAAAAAATAAGTCTCGGCATGATTATCGCGGCGATTGTTGGTTTAATCGGGGTGCTATTGGTGGCCAAACCCGATCAAGGGATGTTTAATGCGTTGTCTGTGATTGGTCTAGGTGCTTGTTTCTTATCTGCAATGGCCTTTGTCACTGTCCGTGCACTGACCAGTACTGAGCCACCCGAACGGATCGTTTTCTATTTTTGTATTTTTGGCACGCTCATTTCATCTATTCCAATGTTTTGGCACTGGCGTGCTTTCACGCTCAAAGAATTGGCCTTACTCATTACCGCAGGTCTCTTAGCCAACATCAGCCAGTTGTTTATGTCTTATGCCTACAGTTTAGCCCCTGCTGGGCAAATTGGCCCGATGAATTACATTGCGATTGTATTTGCAGGGATTTGGGGCTTTATTTTTTGGCATGAGATTCCCGACATGTTCAGTATTCTCGGTATCTCTATCATCTTAATTGCAATTTTGGCATGTAATCCTATGATTACGAATAAAGTTAGGCATCTTTTGAAGTTTTAAGTTAGCCAATTAACCAAGATAGTTCATTGATCAATTAAGTTTTATATACGCGTATATGATCATTCAAGGATAAATTTACTGACTTCATTGCGACCTTAGGGCATTTAAATACTTAAACAGAGAAAGAGGCCTGTAGCAGACCTCTTTCTATTCAAAACGATGCAACTCATATTTTTTAAGTTCTATCATCCACCTTACTCGGTTTTTCTAGTTCTGCATCATTTAACAACTGCCCCGTATGTTGCGGCTTAATCAAGGGTGCAGTAGGTCGTGGGTTGCGCTGCGTATATTGTATACCTATGCCCGCCTTGACATCATCAGCTGCAACTTCCGTTTCAAAACGTTGCTGATCTAAAGCTCGAATATCCTCACTTACCTGCTGAATTTCATCCTGACTTGCACCCAGTTGCTGCAAGGCCAGTTGACCTAAAGCCAATGCAGACTCAAAGGTTTCTCGAACCATCAAACTGACATTTTTCTTGGACAAATACAGCGCGTGTTCACGGTCATAGGAACGAACAATCAGCTTAGCCAAAGGAAATTCAGCATTCACCAACTCTACAATTTTATTAATCGTTTCTTTGTGGTCGACACAGACTAAAATTGCTTCTGCGGTATCAGCCCCTGAGGCATGTAAAATATCTAAACGACATCCATCGCCATAATAGACATCAAAACCAAATTTTTCCGCATTTTGGATCATGTTGACATCATTATCAATAATAGTCACATCCACACTACGCGCCAATAACAGCTGACTCGCCACTTGACCAAAGCGACCAAAACCAATCATCAATACTTTACCCGTTAAGCCATCGGCAACCCTGACCTGATCGAGTGAACTTTCATTCTGTTCAAGGGTAAAGCGTTTAAACAACACCCCAATGATTGGCGTCAACACCATAGACAATACGACAATCGCGGTTAAATTCGACTTGATGGTATTGTCAATAATTTGAGCTGTCGTCGCAGCACTAAACAATACAAAGGCAAACTCGCCCCCTTGTGCCATCAGTAAAGCACGATCTAAAGCCTCGGGATGATTACTCTTGGTCAAACGCGCGACCACATAAATCATCAGTGCTTTGGTCAACATCAATGCAATTACACCACTGACAATTAGCGGCCAATTTTGCCTGACCACAGCCAAGTCCAAAGACATCCCGACACCCAAGAAGAATAAGCCGAGTAATAAGCTGCGGAATGGTTCAATATCCGCTTCAATTTGGTGACGGAAAGTCGACTCGGACAGTAACACTCCTGCTAAAAATGCACCCAGTGCCATGGATAAACCACTGAGTTGCATCAGTAATGCCGCACCCAATACCACCAACAATGCAGCAGCAGTCATCACTTCACGTGCTTTAGCAGCAGCTAAAATTTTAAATAATGGATTGAGTAACCAATGCCCTGCAACAATTAATCCAGCGATGGCCAACAGTCCAATACCAATCCCTTGTAAATCGATAGATGAGCTTTCCGCTGCTTGATTGGGTGCCATAAAGGCAACCAATGCCAATAAAGGAACGATCAATAAGTCTTCAAACAATAAGATCGCAACGATCTTTTGACCACGTCGTTGATGCAGCTCTCCGCGATCATTTAACAGTTGCATCACTATCGCAGTCGACGTCAGAACAAAGCCCGCAGCACCAATAAACGCAATTTTCCAGCTAAAGCCAAACAGCATGCCCATACCCGTTAAGGCAATGACTGAAATAAGGATTTGCAAACTGCCCAAGCCAAAAATCTCTTTCCTCAAACTCCATAAATGCGAAGGCTGCATCTCCAATCCGATGATAAAGAGGTACATCACGATGCCGAGTTCAGCAATATGTAAGATAGCTGTGGGATTGTTAAAAAAGGCAAAACCAAACGGCCCAATAATCAATCCAGCAATTAAGTAGCCTAATATCGAACCTAGACCAATACGTTTAAAAATAGGGACGGCAATGACCGCTGCACTCAACAGTACAACAGGCCCAACCAGTCCTAGTGAATCTACTTCTGCACTCATTTTGTTCTCATCTTGGTTGTTGGCAATCCATGCCATTTTCACGCTATTTTAATTTTATTCAT
This sequence comes from Acinetobacter sp. BMW17, assembly GCF_001592855.1. NCBI lineage: Bacteria > Pseudomonadati > Pseudomonadota > Gammaproteobacteria > Moraxellales > Moraxellaceae > Acinetobacter > Acinetobacter sp. BMW17. The sequence goes on along the minus strand of NZ_LSOD01000048.1, from coordinate 35,933 downwards.
TAAGGTCTATGTCAGTACGGATAAAACTTCTCATCGGTGATCTTTTCGTTCTCGATTTCCGAAGACTTATCATCAACACTCAACATGCTGCGAATTTAAGCATCGCTTGACCTGTCTATGTTTAAAACTATATACAGCATTGTTGCTATACAGCAAGATTTTATTCGAGGAATAAAAAACACATCACTACTTATAAACAGAAAACACTCAAGACCAGATTCTTATAAAAGATAGATACTTAACTATAGTGTTTAGTAAGATTCTATCCTCAAAGATGAATTGTATCTATGACGATATAGAGATGACATTCGGAATTTTTACTCCATCAAAATAAAATTGGACGTCATATGTTCAAGCATATTTTCTCGCCCCAGCCACACAGATAATGGCTGCCAAAGTGACGACCAACATCATCCAACTCACGCTTTCATGTACTAATAGAGCGGCAAGTGCAAGACCTATAAAGGGTTGGAATAATTGCAGTTGACCAACAGAGGCAATACCGCCTTGCGCTAATCCTCGATACCAAAATACAAAACCCAACAACATGCTAAAGACAGAAACATAAGCCAAACCCATCCATGCGGCTGTACTGACATGCTGAAATGAAACAGGCATGCTCAATAATGCAATCGGCAACATCACAGGTAATGAGAGTAGTAAAGCCCAACTAATGACTTGCCAACCGCCCAGTGTTCGTGAAAGTTTTGCTCCTTCTGCATAGCCCAGACCACATAGAATAATTGCTGCCAGCATGTATAGGTCGCCTTTCCATGCAGTACTCGTCTCTCCAAGTGCAGCATAGCCTGCTACAAAGATGGCTCCCAGCACTGAAAACAACCAAAAAAGTGGCTTGGGCCGTTCACCCCCGCGTAGAACTGCAAAAATCGCAGTACTGATAGGTAATAATCCTAAGAAAACGATGGAGTGTGCAGAACTTACATGCTGTAGGGCCAAAGCAGTTAAGAGTGGAAATCCAATGACCACGCCCAATGCACTGACCGCAAGTGCAGGTATGTTTGAAGCGGTCGGGCGTGCTTGGCGAAGTAAAATCAGAAAAAATAATCCTAATAGCGCTGCAATTGTGGCCCGTGCACTGGTTAAAAAGATGGGGCTAAAATCGGCAACGGCGACCCGTGTTGCAGGTAAAGAGCCCGCAAAAATAGCGACACCGATTAATCCGTTTACCCAGCCGCTGCTTGCCTGCTTCATTGAATAATTCTCTTATCTTTAATCGCTCAAGTTGAACATAGACCGCATGATAGAATCGAGATACAATCCAGTACAATAAATAAAAACTGTTATGTATAAAAAATCATACAGTTGAGGAGAAATAGAATGCGTAGCCAAACTCGAATTGATGCAGTCATGGATGAAATTAAACTCAAAATTAGCTCACGCACCTATCTCCCCAGTCATCGCCTTCCCTCTGTACGCCAACAAGCACGTACATTGCAGGTCTCTGTTTCAACCGTTGTCGAAGCCTATGAACGCTTAATGGCCGAAGGCATCATTCTGTCTAAACCTGGATCAGGCTTTTATGTGTCTGGCCCCGTCGCGCCACTGGCTTTAGCTCAAATGGGGCCTAAGCTAGATAGAGAGGTCGATCCTTTATGGGTCTCTAGACAAGCCTTAGATACAGATCACAGCACACTTAAACCGGGTTGCGGCTGGTTACCACCCGAATGGTTATATGAGACCGGTGTTCGACGTGCTCTGCGGAGCATGGCAAAAGCAGATAGCTTAGAACTGGTGGAATATGCAACACCGGCAGGACATCCTGAACTACGACAATTAATTTCTCGTCGTTTAACCCACATTGGCGTTGAAGCTTCACCTGAACACATCATGCTCACCGAATCTGGCACGCAAGCAATTGATTTGATCTGTCGTTTTTTATTGGAAGCTGGGGATACTGTTATTGTCGATGACCCCTGCTATTTTAATTTTCATGCGCTGCTCAAAGCCCATCGCATCAATATTGTGAGTGTACCGTATACTCCCCATGGCCCAGATTTGGAGATCTTTCAGTCAGTTTTAGCTGAATACTCACCACGGCTGTATATCACCAACTCAGGCATACACAATCCAACGGGTGCAGTGCTTTCCCCCGTCACGGCGCATCGCTTACTTAAATTGGTCGATCAAACCAATTTAGTGATTGTGGAAGATGATATTTTTGCCGACTTTGAACATACCCCTGCCCCACGACTGGCTGCTTTTGATGGACTCAATCGTGTCATTCAAGTTAGTAGTTTTTCAAAAACGGTTTCAGCCTCTTTGCGCTGTGGTTATATCGTGGCCAAAAATGAATGGATTGAAAATTTAATCGATTTAAAGATCGCCACGTCTTTTGGTGGCGGCCGACTTGCAGCCGATATGGTGCTGATTGCCTTAAAAGACAGTGGCTATCGTAAGCATATGGAAACAGTGCGCTTACGCCTTGCCCATGAAATGCAAAAAGTCATCACTCAGCTCGAAGCTTTAAATATTCACCCGTGGCTAGTCCCACAAGCGGGCATATTCTTGTGGTGTAAACTTCCCGACGGTTTCGATGCTTCGGTCATTGCGCGAGAATGTTTAAAACACGGCGTGGTTTTAGCGCCGGGAAATGCGTTTAGCCAATCCTTAAATGCACAGAATTTCTTACGCTTCAATGTCGCACAGTCGGCAGATCCGCGTATTTTCGAAACGCTCAAAAATGTGTTAGCTCAACAGCAAAACTTAACATAATAAAAGCCTCTACTTAGAAATAGAGGCTTTTATTAACAACTGTTGAATGGCTTATGAACAATATTCGTCGCGTTGATGCTCAATTAAAGACAGCGCGGCATTCCATGCTTTCAGCATCACCATTTCAATCAATTCACTTTCAAACTGTTGAGCCGTATGTTGACGTACAGCTTCAGACGGAAGATGAAGCTCTGCTCCTCCCGCCATCGCTTTAATCTGCGCTTGGCATGCACGTTCAAGGAAATAGATCTCGTGAAAAGCACGTTGAATCGAATCTCCTGTCGATAGCAAACCATGATTACGTAAAATCATGACTCGGTTGCGCCCCAAGTCTTTCACGAGACGCTCACGTTCTTCGGTTAATAACGCCACCCCTTCATACTCGTGATAGCTGACTTTGTTATAAAACTTCAAAGCATGCTGAGACAAAGGCAATAAACCCTGTTTTTGTGCAGACACTGCAATGCCATCTGCGGTATGCGTATGAATCACGCAGTGCACATCTTTACGTGCATCATGGATCGCGGAGTGAATCACAAAACCTGCGGTATTGACCAGTTTGCCCTGATCATAATCCGCAATAATATTGCCTGCATAATCAATTTTAACCAAATGCGAAGCCGTCATTTTTTCAAAGGGAATGCCGTATTGATTAATCAGAAAATGACCGTCTTCGTCGGGGACACGTAGACTAATATGCGTATCAATTAAATCGGTCATGCGGAAATGCGCAATTAGACGGTACAACCCCGCAAGCTGACAACGCGCATCCCATTCTTTTTCTGACACGACATCTTTTAGACTTTTCATCGCATGTAAACTGGTCATTTGTTATCCCTATTATCTCTATCCATTAAAGTTAACATTGAGCTTGAAGGAAAAAGCCAAACCCTGCTTAAGTCCTTCTCTCAACATAAACTGATTCTTCGTAAAATAGCAAAACCTGTCTTGAATGATTCTGCTATTTCCGTGTGCTATCAAACAACTTAACACGCTATGACGTCGATGGTGTTTTAATGCAGTCATTCACGAAGATGGTTTTGCCTTTCAGCATCGAGGGTGCAAAATCCACCATGCTACGTAAAGTTCGGGTGAAATGTGCCTGATCAGCAAAACCCGCTTCCAAGGCAATATCAATCAAACTCCGACCTGCTGCCCAGAGTTTGATGGCATAGCGAATGCACAACCAAAGAATGTAGCGCCGCATGGAAATCTCTAGTTGTTGGCTAAACAAGTGCATCAGCCTCGACTCAGACAGTCCCGTGTGTGCCGCGACTTGAGCTACCGTGGGGATCTGCTGAGGTACAAGTTGTTGAATATAACGACAGGCCTGTAAAACGCGGGCATCCGACGGCAATACCTGCAATGGATTTGGGTTTAACGTCGATAGTAGTGCTAAGACCAATTGTTTAGCCTCATCAGGAGTGAGTTGCCCAGCGATCAACTTTTGAAACTGCGAATGAAACGAAGCGAGGCAAGAGGCAGGTAAAGAACGAATCTGTTCGCCATTCAGCAATGGATACAAGTATCCATAAAGTGCATGATCAGGATCAATCATGAGTGCCAGATAAGGCTGATGTTCTGAATCGGTACTGTGCATCACATTGGGTGCCATCACCACAATATCGTGATAACGACGTACTTGGTCGTCTAAAGTGATTGCAAAAGGTGTGCCCAAGCCAATTTGTAAAAGTGCTGGAAAATGGGCATGGGCATTATTCAACTGCTCATGAGTCACATACAAAATGACGCCATCCCAAGTGTAAATTTTACTTTGGTGCGCCAACCCTAAACTCGCGTCCTTGCTTTGCGATAGCATATTCGTTCAAGACCATCTTTGGTTTGCTGTTTAAAACTACGCCTTGTAAACACTAAAGGAGTAGGACATGTTACAGAATACCCAAACCCAAATTAAAAACAATATGCAAGATTTAGTGAATAACGCCAATCATTCTTCTGCATTGGTTACAAGCCCTGCTGTGCAAATGAAGGGAAGTGATGGCCGTTATAAAACCTTAAAAGAATTCTATCCCTTCTATCTTTCTCAACATGAAGACCCCACTTGCCGACGTTTACAATTTGTAGGAACCACCTGTGTGATCGGGATTACTGCGGCGGCTGCGATGACCAAAAATGCAAAACTACTCTGGGCTTTGCCTGTGGTGGGTTATGGATTTGCTTGGGTCGGTCATTTCTTTTTTGAACATAACAAACCAGCCACATTTACATATCCTTTTTACAGTTTCGTTTGTGACTTTAAAATGTATAAAGACATTTTATTAAAACGCGTCGATTGGTAAATAAAAATGCGACTGTCCTATCTATTTCTAGGACAGTCGTTTGATAAAAATCTGACGATTAGTGCTAAGGTTATGCACCACAAACTCTCTATAAGAGCGACTCTCCTTAAAATATCCAACCTAGCCATCAACTTAGGCTGCATCAACGTCCACTATATACGGCGCCATCATCTGCTCTAATGAAAAGAGATCAACACTCGCCAACAGCTCAATCAAGTCACTCATTTCTCACAGGCTCAATTTATAAAATAAGTCCTTTCTTTTGACCGAAAATCCCCCCTTGAATGCTCATTTACAACCCTACTCTCTAATTCTTTTCAGTGATTAACTTGAGCTTGGACACCATTTTTTTAAATGGCTGAGTGACTTTTATCAAGTTACTCCACACTAAAACATAGTGCCAAGAAGACAAACTATAGCGATTACAAGTCAAAAAACTCTCAAGGACGATTTACATGAAACTCAGCCCATTGGTGATTGGCATATTTGGAATATCCTCTTGCAGCTTGCTCCATGCATCCGCTCTGGATCAATCAGGTCAGTCGATTCTGCCCTTTTTAGAAACAGGACATTATGCTGAAGTCAGCATTGCCAGCATAGATCCAGATATTTCGGGAAAAATTCGCAACCGACCAGATTTAGTCAGTGATGTGACGAATCTCAATACCGGTAATATGGGAAATAGCTTTCAATATTACAACGCCGCCTTAAAACTACAGCTAACCGAACATGTCAGTTTTGGCCTTTTGTATGATCAACCATTCGGTGCCGACATTCACTATCCGCTGCAATCCAATAATACATTTTCAGATAATGAGTTCAGCCAACAAGGCACTTCGGTAAACGTAAATACCCACAATATCAGTATGCTTCTCGGTATCAGTCCATTCACAAACTTTCAACTCTATGGCGGTGCAGTTTATCAATCGGTAGAAGGTGATGTCTCACTCCGAGGCAATGCCTATGGCCCTCTTTTTAATGGATATGATGCGAAATTTAAAGAAGACCATGCAGTGGGTTGGTTAACAGGTTTAAGTTATCAACAGCCGGAGATTGCCTTAAAAGCAGCCATCACCTATCGTTCTAAAATCGATCATAAACTGCAAGTCACGGAAACGGTCTTTGGTGAACCTTTAGAAGCTACACTTCCACAGAAAACAAAAATTTCTACGCCTCAATCCGTCAATCTCGATATTCAATCAGGGATCGCTTCGAATACCCTCGCCTATGCCAATCTGCGCTGGGTTAACTGGAAAGAGTTTAAAATTCGCCCGACCCAGTTTGGTGCTTTGACCGAATACATCTCTTCGATCATCAGTGACGGTACTTATGTCGATGGCTTTGATTTAGACAGCTACCAGCACGATCAGTGGACAACAACACTAGGGATTGGACATCAATTCACCCCAAAATGGAGTGCATCAACAGAAATCAGCTGGGACTCTGGCACAGGTGATCCTGCATCTAATTTAAACCCAACAAAGGGTTCATGGGGACTTGGTTTCGGTGCGCAATTTAACCCTACTCCCCATTACTTTATTGCGGGTGGAATCAAATATTTTTGGCTCGGTGATGTTGTTGCAGAAGATGGAACTTACCACCTACCTATATCTGGTATTCAATCCACAGCAGAGCAAGCAGATTTTAAGAATAACAGCGCCATCGCTTATGGTTTAAAAATGGGTTATCGCTTCTAAATTAAGTCCATAAAATAAAAGCCATTCGATTGAGTGGCTTTTATTATTCCCGAAAAGTTTGCCATGTTTTAAAAGCATGCTGTTTATACAGTTTTAATTCTGAAAACTGAGGAAGAATCGCTTCACTCTGTGTAGGCCTTAAAAAGACAAAATCATCCACTTGAATATCGCAATTTCTAGGAATATTGACCAACTCTTGATTACTGCTCCGTCCATATAATAGATGCGGACGACACTGATTAGGATAAACATAATCCGCCAACCAATAACCACCATAAATAAACAGTGCTTTGGATTTATGCGGTAATTTATTCAATAAAGACATTGCTGGTAATTGCGCAAAAGGCAGAACTTTCAGCACCGGAGCCGCAATCCATAACGCAGGCTGTAAAGGCTTCAATGACTCACTTTCAAAGTCGCTGGGTTTGAGCAGCATCGAACCAAAAGACAGATCATTACAAACGCTCTCTGAGACATGAAAAGTAAAAGTCAGACTACCCCCACCATTAAAACAAAGATCACTGTTCCAAAGGGCTGGAAACTGCATTTGAATGACCTTTTGATAATTTAAATAAATCTGCTGCGACTCTTGATAGGCCTGATCTGGTTTTTTGATGATCGATGGTATTTTTGTGACATGTGCATCGTAGCCCATCAAGCCAGACAGTTTTAAATATTGTGGATATTGCTGGATCACACTTAACATTTCAGCGAGTTGCGTTTCAGACTGCACCCCACCCCGATGTAGGCCCACATCAATTTCAATATTCACTTGCAGACTTATGGCATAGTCTTTGGCTATCTCTAAATATTGCAACAACCGTTCTTTAGTATCGACTAACCATTGGATATTTGCCTTTGTCCAAGCTGAGTTTTGTGCATAAAAAGTGCGAGCTGCTTGGGCAGGCATGGGCTTACCCAACAACAGATCAGCTGCGGTGAAATTTTCTAATATCAACTGGATATGTTGCAGATGAAAGACCATAAAACGCTGTGTGTTCAATTTCTCAGACAGCAGCTGGAGTAAATCGAGGCTGGCCAACGATTTGACCACTAAACGCGGTTTTAACTGTTCCGACTGAACGAGCTTCGTTTGAATATATTGGAGGTTTTGTTGTAATGCAGCCTCATCTACAATCAGTTGGGGTGTCGCAATCCCTTGTGTTTTCAAATCTGAATTGAGTGTTTTAAAATAATGATCCAACATTCTTTTTGTCCTGTTCTGAATAAAAGCGGCCAACTTAAACCAGCTTACTAAGCATATGACGTATCGGCTAAAAGCCAAAGCCATCAACCTGAGCTTTAGTTTAGAGCTCATCGTCAGGCTTATGCTTAGCGAACCATCCATCCCATACAGCCCTACACTTTAGCCATATCCTGCTCACTACCAATCATCCCAAAAACAACTGCTCTAAATAAGGATTCAAAAACTTGCGCTCAGGGTCCAGCTGCTGACGCAACCTAAGAAAATCATCCCACTTTGGATATAAACTTCGAAGCCGCATTGCCGTCATACTGTGCATTTTGCCCCAATGGGGCCGTCCCTTATATTTCTGAAAAATAGGCTCCACAATATCAAAAATTAACCGTGGGTCTTGCTTATGATATTGATGCACCGATATCGAAATAGAGTCTTGCTGATAAAACGGACTGATCCAAATATCATTCCCTTTGACAAAACGGAACTCGAGCGGAAAAAAGGTCGCAACCTTATGGTGTCGCAATGCCGCTAATACCTCTTCTAAGCAATCCAAACCGCCATCAACAGGAATCTGATACTCCATTTCATTAAATTTGGTATTACGTACTGTCGGAAAGATCTTACTCGACCAATCTACCGCTGTTGTTGGTTTAACAAAAGTGCCTAACAGTTTTTGCACATAAGGATTCAAGAATGGAACGTTTTTAATTAATTCCGAGCAGATCGTTAACAACGTATCCTCCGATGGATAGCTTTCTTTACGAGGCTGTAGCTCTTCATCTGTCTCATCTAAGGTTTTTAGCATCAGTTTTTCAGCATGGGAAAAAACAAAACATTCAATATGTCGATGCTGATGTTTCCATTGCTGAATAAACTGCATCATGTCTGCTACTGTACAGAGCTGAATATGTTCCTTCAGTTTAAAGCGCGGACGATTTTGCATGGTAATTTTGGTCAAGATACCCAAACTACCTAATGAAACACGTCCAGCCGCAAAGATTTCTGGATTTTCGGTGCGACTACAGTTGAGAATTTCACCTGCAGCAGTTAATAACTCAAAATCTTCCACATAAGCTGAAATACAATGCAAGTCTGCACCTGTACCATGCGTTCCAGTTGAAACGGCCCCCGCAAGGCTCTGCTGGTCGATATCGCCTTGGTTCATTAAAGCTTGATTGATGGGTTCTAGATACTGATCCAAATTGTACAATCGAGTCCCTGCATAAAGACTGCACCGACTGTGCGCTGTATCAGATGAGGACACACCAGAAATTTGGTTCAATGACACCAAAGTCGCATCGGTACATACTAGGGGGGTAAAGGAATGCCCTGCCCCCACAACCCGTATTTTCGGATGACTTTGTACAATATGCTGTAACTCCAATACATTGTCAGGGTGCAAAATGTGTTGTGGATGAGCCTGTTGAAACCCTGACCAGTTCGACCACGTATATGTATCTTGAGTTTTCATGAACGACTCACTCCGCATTCGCCCAGTAAATACTCATTACTAAACCGACTCATTTGATTTTCTTGCTTTGTCCAATCCTTTGGCTTCATTTGATTTCCCTTTCATCACTCTGTTGAATTGATCTGCGCTTTGGCATATTGAAAGTTAAACAAAATTATGAGATACCAAAAAGGGTTGAATGATCGTTATTCAGGGGGGCAAAACGGACTTATGCCTAAACAGTCGAATTACACCATTCATACACGGCAATATATCCCACCTACAATATTGGCAGGACTGCTGCATTATGCAGAACAGCAGCATTGGGATTACAGCACGTGGTTTCAGCATTCAGGCGTGAATATCAATCAAATCCAGCAAGCCCATGGCTATGTGAATTTTACTCAGTTATGTCATGTGATTCAGAATGCCTTGGCTTCGAGCCAACAACCCAACTTAGGCTTAAAAATTGGCAGTAGTGAAGGCCTGATTTCCATGGGTATTTTAGGTTTTGCCATGCAGTCTTGTAAAACTGTAGCGGATGCCTTAGAGATTGCTCTACGTTACCATCAAGTTTCGGGTAGTGTTTTAAACTTGAACTTTACAATTGCTGGGGAGAGTGTTGAATTAGAGTTCATCGAAAATATTACACCGACAAGCCTCAAAATATTTTTCTGTGATGAACTGCTAAGTAGCATCATGGCCTGCCTCAATGCCATGCTAGGCGATCATCAAGATATTATTCAGTTAGAGCTGAGTTATTCTCCAATCACTCATCTTGCCGAATACCAAAAAATTATCCCCTGTCCGATTCGGTTTAATGCAGACAGAAATGTCATTCGATTTAAACGACGTATGCTAGAGCGTCCACTCAAAACTTATAGCCCTGCCAACTATGCAACTGCTATCCAGATTTGTGAACGTGCACAGCAAGAAATTGATCAGCTCAATAATGCACAATATGCATATTTATTAGAACAGCTTATCGAGCAGTACCTTCCCGTGCGCTTTGATATGCAACTCGCATCAGACTATTTACAAATGAGTGAGCGTCATCTTCGACGCTCCTTATTGCTAGAAGGCATTAGTTTTCAGCAAATTCGACAAACCGTGTTAGAACGAAAAGCGAAACAGATGCTTGAAAATAATCTCTCCATTGGGGACATTAGCCAAGCTTTGGGTTTTAGTGAGGTACGTGAATTTCGTCGGGCATTTAAACGCTGGACAGGCCAAGCGCCGTCTGTTTATAAAAATGGCACCGAATGATCCTAAGCTGATACGAAGGCCCATTTTCTGTTTTTATTCGTTCCCTCTTTAAAAGTTGAAGCTGAAATGTGTTCAATTAAAGCAACCAAACTGCTTCGGTCAGCTGCTTAATTTCATCCATATCATGGCTGACATACAACATCGGGATATGGGTTTCATGTTGGACGGTTTGAAAAAAAGGAAGGATTTCCTGTTTATGTGCAGCGTCTAACGCAGACAATGGTTCATCTAATAATAATAAATTTGGCGAATACAACAGTGCCCGACCCAATGCAACTCGCTGCTTTTCACCACCTGAAAGCTTCGTCGGCATACGACTGAGTAAATGATTAAGTTTAAGCAGTTCAATAATATAATCGGGATCAAAACGTCGGCTTTCAGGCGGAATGCGCTTATAGCCAAACAATAAATTTTGCATCACCGTCATATGTGGAAACAGTTGCGCATCCTGAAAAACCAAACCCACATGACGTTGCTGTACATTTAAATTAATCTTATTTTTCGCATCGAACCATGTCTGATGATTGATTTTAATCCAGCCCTTGACTGGAGTATTAAGTCCTGCAATAGCATGCAAAATACTGGTTTTTCCTGAACCTGAAGCCCCAAATAAACCAACGACAGGATGTTCAGATGAAAATGTCTGATCGAGTTTAAATCTGCCTAAATTTAACTGAATATGACAGTCAATCATCGTCTTAATGCCCTCGTTTGTTTTTCTGATAGCGATGGAACCACTGGGCAAACCATAACGCCAAAAATGCCACAGTTAATGACAGAATAATCAGTCGCCAAACCGCTTGTTCTGTATCGGGTTGCTGCATCAAGCTATACATGGCCAAGGGCAAGGTTCTGGTCTCCCCTGCAATATTACCGACAAAGGTAATGGTTGCGCCAAACTCGCCCAGACTGCGACAAAAACATAAAATAGCCCCCACCAATATGCCACTGCTGGCTAAAGGCAAAGTGACATAAAAAAAAGTGCCCAAGGAGGAAGCACCGAGCGTTTTCGCCGCCATTTCTAGTCGTTGATCCACCAACTCTATGGCCAAACGAATCGATTGAACCAAGAGTGGAAAGCCCATCACGGCTGAAGCCAAAACTGCGCCTTTCCAGTTAAATGCAAAATTGAGTCCAAAGGGCTCAAGATACTTACCCAGTATCCCGTTTCCGCCAAAAATCTGTAACAGCAAATATCCTGGCACCACAGGCGGCAGCACCAGAGGTAGAAAAATAAACGTTTCAAATAAGGATTTGCCAAAAAACTCTTTACGTGCCAAAACCCAACCCACTGCCAACGCAGGGGTCAGACTCAATGCCAAACAGGTTGCAGCCACTTGGCAAGATAACTTGAGTACCTCTATCTCTTCAGCTGATAAAGAAAACATCATCACTTAGTAGCAGATAAAACGGTAAAGCCATATTTTTTAAAGACTGCATATGCTTGTTTACTTTGTACAAACTGATAAAACGCTAGCGCATCTGGATTATTTTTGACAAGACCTAAGGGATAAACAATCGGGGTATGGGTATTGATAGGGAAAACGCCAACGACGGTGACATCTTTACTGATAGCAGCGTCGGTTGCATAGACAATGCCAAGCTGACATTCACCACGTGCGACAAAGTTGAGCGCAGCTCTGACATCTTCAGTTTCAACCAATCTTGGTTCAAGTTTTGACCACCATCCCAATGCGGTCAGCGCCTGTTTCCCATATTTTCCGACTGGGACACTTTTGGTGTCGCCTGTACAAAGCTTGCCTTGAAAAGCGGTAGAAGGATCAAAACTTTTATCCATTTTTATTTTGACGGGCTTAGCTTTTGGCGAAATCAGAACAAGACGATTGCCCAATAAATTCACACGTTTATTCGGTACAATTAACTTTTTATTTTGCAGATAATTCATCCACTGTTCATCTGCCGAAATAAAAACATCCGCAGGTGCACCCGCTTCAATTTGCTTGGCCAAAGTCGACGAGCCTGCATAAGAGGTTTTCACGCGTACTCTTTTTTGTTGTTCAAACATTGCATCGACATCTGCTATAGCATTGGTCAAGCTGGCTGCTGCATAAACGGTAATGGCTTGCTCTGCATGTACCTGTGCCGCAAGAGCCAAACCACAACACAACATCGCATATTGCATGCACTTATTCTTAAAATTGAGCAGCACCATGTTCCCCTTAAGCATTATAAATTGACCGATATGTTTTCAAAAATATATGGATACATAAGCAACGTCAATTCCAGAAACAGATTATTTATCATTCAAGTTAAAGGATTTGTATCCTAATCACGTGACTGATACTGCTCTTGCTATCGAGTGGGTAGATAAGAGGTTTTATCAAATAGAGGAAGCTTATTCGTGTAAGCAATTACTGGGTACGAAAAGGATTAGCTGACCTGACTAGATTATTGTTTAAGGTGTTGAGCTATTTCTGCAAAATCCTGTTCAATCGCAATGCGTGCTTTTATTTCCATTTGTCTAAATTGACTTAAAATACTTTCGCCCAAGTCCGTGAGTTTTGCCCCACCACCATGCGTTCCACCTTTTTGAGTTTCGACCAATCCTGACTGAAAGCTATGATTCATAGTTTCAACCAACAGCCATGCACGGCGGTAGCTCATATTCATACTTTTTGCAGCTTGAGAAATTGAACCTGTACGTCGAATTTCTTCCAATAATTCTGCCTTACCCGGCCCAAATGCAATGTCTTGATTGAGAAGTATTCTAAGCTGTAATTTTAATTTGACGTCCTGCATACATTCACTCAAATAAAGACCTGTCATCGACACAGATGACCTAAAGAAAAACCTTTTACTTTTTATACAGCAAAATTTTGAATATCAAGTATATAAAACAAAACCATTACCGCGGCAAAAACTCGCTAAGGTCAAACCTGACTGCTTTGCCATATTAATCGCCATACTGGTTGGGGCTGAAATACACGCCAGCAAGGCAATATTCAGTTGAGCACACTTACGAATCAACTCATAACTGGCGCGGCTGGTCATCACGACAAAACCTTGATTTACATCACAATGATGTTCTGCAATATAACCCAATAGTTTATCTAAAGCATTGTGTCGGCCCACATCTTCAAACAAAGCCACTATTTCCCCCGCTTGAACCCATGCAGCCGCATGTGCACCGCCCGTCATTTGGGTGATTTTCTGTCGGGTATTGAGTTGAGCAATGGCTTGCGGAATTTGAGCCAACCATCCCTCACAAAGGGCTGTGGTAATTTGAGGTAAATCCAAATGAAGCTGCTGCAAACTTTCAATCCCACAGAGACCACAACCCGTGCGTCCAACCATCATCCGTCGATGTTGTTTGAGCGCCATAAAGGCCCGAGTAGAAATCGTCATTTCGACTTGAATCCCAAATTCAGTTTCATGTATGTCTAAAGAATAAAGCTCTTTCAAACTCGTCAAAATACCTTCAGACAAGCTAAAACCTTTCGCAAAGACTTCAATATCGGCTGGCGTTGCCATCATGACTGCATGGGAAATCCCATTATAAACCAAGGCAATAGGGTGTTCTTGCACTACAAAATCAGATTGTTCAACAGCTCTATTTTCACTTAAACGCTGAATATCAACCGTTTCATAGCCCAGAAAACTCAACTTAGACGCCCGAATATCCATAATAATTTTCCAATCTTCCCTAAACACTAAACCCTTCAATCATGAAAAAAATGACACCTGCAAATCAGGCGTCATTTCAGTATTGAATCAACTAGCCTGCTCGATTCACGATCTGATTGGCATCTTCAGGATCAACCGCTTGTGCCAAATTAAAATGTTCAGGTGCTTGACCTGCATGTAAAATCACAGGCACGCTTTTCGAAGCCGGTATTTTGGCGTATTTATCATGGCTACTGAGCGCAACCAATGGATTGGTCTCCGGATAATAGGCTGCGAGGCTACTCCGTGGAATGTTATACGGTACGATACGGAAGCTTTGAACCACACGTTTAACACCATCCGAATAAATACTTTCGATATCCACCCATTGATCTGCAACAAAACCAGCCGCAGCGATATCTTCTGCATTCATAAACAAAACACGGCGCTGACCAAATACCCCACGATAACGGTCATCGAGTCCATACAAGGTTGTGTTGTATTGGTCATGAGAGCGTGTGGTCATTAGGGTATAGACTTTGGCCCCTGTATATTGTTCAGCGTATTTATTCTCTTTATCTGCATACACTTCAGCCAACGGCGTAATTAAAAACTGTGCCTTGCCTGCAGGCGTATTCCATACGTGCTGATTGGCTGGATGCTCTAAGTGAAAGCCTCCCAGCTGATAGACACGTGCATTAAAATCATGGAATTCATCAAATACGTCTTCAATCGAATCTCGAATACGGTCATAGCTTTCTACATACCATTTCCACTTGATATTACTGTCTGGCAAGACGGCTGCTGCCATACGCGCCACAATGTCAGGCTCTGAAAGTAAATTCTTAGAAGCAGGCTCATTACGCCCTGCTGAAAGATGCACATTACTCATGGAATCTTCAACACTGACTGCCTGTGGCCCATGCTGTTGCATATCAATTTCGGTACGCCCCAAACAGGGTAAAAGTAATGCCTCTTTACCACAAACCAAATGGCTACGATTCAACTTCGTTGCAATCTGTACTGTTAAATCACAACGACGTAAGCCTTCTTGTGTATACGGTGTATCTGGAGTTGCAACAGCAAAGTTACCACCTAAACCAATAAAGACTTTTACATCACCTTCATACATCGCCTTAATGTTATCCACCACGCCAAAACCATGTTCACGTGGCGAGTTAATGCCAAATACTCGGTCCAGACTATCCAGCAATTTTGGGCTTGGTCGTTCATTGATCCCCATGGTTCGATCGCCCTGCACATTACTGTGCCCGCGAATCGGTGCTAAGCCTGCCCCTGGACGACCAATATGCCCTCTTGCCAACATTAAGTTCGCGAGCATATGTACATTCGCAGTCCCGTGTCGATGCTGTGTAATCCCCATACCCCAACAGAAAATGGCCGTTTTGGCATCCAAATACATCTTAGCTAATGACTCTAAATGCTCAGGTGAAAGCCCTGTATGTGCATGAATATCGGACCATGCAGTACAATCAATTTCTTCCATCATTGCATCGAAACCAACCGTGTTCATCTCAATAAATGAACGGTCAAAAACGCTCTTTTTCCCAGCTGCCAGTGCTTGAATGTCCCATTCACGTAAATGTTTCAGCATCCCAAACATGAGCGCATAGTCACCGCCTACGTTGGGTTGGAAATAATAACGACTAATAGGTGTACTGCCATTGGTCATCATCTCAACAGGTGCTTGCGGATCTTGGAAACGTTCTAAACCACGTTCTTTTAAGGGGTTAATGGCAACAATATTGCCTCCACGGCGCGACACTTCACGTAAAGTCCCCAACATCCGCGGATGGTTGGTGCCCGGATTATGCCCAAAACTGAAAATCGCATCGGCGATATCAAAATCTTCTAAAGTCACCGTTCCCTTACCCAAACCAATTGAGTCACGTAGGCCAACACTGGTGGTCTCATGGCACATATTGGAACAGTCTGGGAAGTTATTGGTACCAAAAGCACGGACAAAGAGTTGATATAGAAATGCCGCTTCATTACTTGCACGACCCGAAGTATAAAATGCTGCTTGATCTGGATGATCCAAGGCATGTAAATGTTTTGCGATTAAGGCAAAAGCATCATCCCATGAGATAGGCACATATTTATCGGTCGCGCTGTCATAGCGCATTGGGTCGGTTAAACGACCTGAATCTTCAAGCAAGAAATCACTTTGCTCAGACAGCCAACTGACTGTATGGGTCGCAAAAAATGCAGGCGTAACACGTTTTGAAGTGGCTTCAAAGGCAACGGCTTTCGCACCGTTTTCACAAAAGTTAAAGGCATGTGCATCTTTTTTTTTAGGCCATGCACAGCCCGGACAGTCAAAGCCTGTAGGTTGGTTAATATTGAGGAGCGTAATCGCACCTTTTTTGAAAACTTCCTGTCTCTTTAAATTTCGTGCAACACTTAATAATGCGCCCCAACCACCCGCAGGATTGGTATAAGGCTCTATTCGTGCATAGCTGGTTTCTTCATCGTTATGCTTTTTATCTTCAGTGTTTTCCATCTCACCGCCCTCAATAATTGTCTTCGGTAAAAATTTCTGCAATGATCAATTCACTGTTCGCTTTGCTCATACTTGCAAGCGATTTGGATTTCTCATCCCTTTTTTGTTGTCTATTTCTTATTCATCATGCCCGCGTTTCTTGGCACAACTCCAAAAACACTTTTGATAAAAAATATCACCCTTTTGGCATGTAATTTCAATAGATGAATTATTACAAAAGGCAAAGACTTGATGGATCGTGTTCAGGGAACACTCACTCATTTTTTGAAAATGAACGAACTAAACAGCTTCAAGACTCCGTTTGATCTTTGAAATAAAACATTTCATACTCTCGTTTATAAAAACTAGATCGTATGTAAATACGAAGTGGAGCGACTATGGACGGTTCGACTACTACACCCTTAGAACATACGTCAGCGCAACTGATCGATCAATTTGGCCGGCATAAACATAAACTCCGAATCTCTCTGACAGATCGTTGTAGTTATTGCATGCCCGATACACCTGAATGGTTAGCCAAAAAAGACATATTAAGCTTTGAAGAGCTTTTAACCTTTTGTGAAATGATGGTCAGTTTAGGCATTCGGCACATCCGCTTAACAGGTGGCGAGCCTTTGATGCGTCAAGGCGTGGTCAATTTTATTTATGCTTTGAATCGACTCAAGGCACAGGGCTTAGAACGTATTTCCATGACCAGCAATGCTTCCTATTTAAACAAGTATGCACGAGCGCTAAAAGAAGCAGGACTAGATGATCTCAATATCAGCCTCGATAGCATTCATGCAGACACGTTTATGAACATGACCAAACGTCCGATAGCACCTGTTCTCGAAGGCATTGCGGCAGCACAGCAAGCCAATCTCCCGATAAAATTAAACTGTGTTTTAGTCGCAGGACAAAATGATCATGAAGTGCTTGAACTGACCCAATGGGCTTATCAGCAGAAGATCGCATTACGTTTTATTGAATATATGCCTCTAGATCAACCTGAACACTGGCAGGCAGAAAAAGTTATCACTGAAGATGACATTATCCAAACTCTTAAGCCTCATTTTCAGATTAAGAAACAACCCAGACAACATGATCCTGCAACTATTTATCTGCTTAATGATCAGTACACATTAGGCATTATTTCCACCATTAGCAAACCGTTCTGTCAAAGCTGTGACCGTTTACGTATCACTGCAACGGGAGAGCTTTTTACCTGTTTATTTGCCAATAGGGGAACACCGCTGCGTCATTTACTTCAACAAAAAGATTCCGCTTTATTACAAGCCCAGATTCTGAATGCGGTATGGCATAAAAAAGCAGGGTTTATTGAATATCAACACGCCCCAACACGCAAAATCAGTATGCATGCCATAGGGGGTTAATTAGCGGGTTAATTTTGAGTTTGTCAGTCATTCGACTGTATCCGCATTTATTTTTGTGTTATCTAAATACGTCATAAACTTTTTCTCTTGATCGAACAGTTTCACTTTAGATCAACACTTCAATGTTTCGGAATACTTTATGAAAAACGTTGGCATGAAGCCAGAAAGCTATCGCGTTGCAACTGCAAGCTCCGAACTGCTTGCCCCTGCACATTGTTTACAACTTCTTGCCGACGGCAATACCGAAAAAGGTGATGCTCTCAAAACAGCTCGCATTGCTGGGATTTTAGCCGCAAAACGTACCGATGAACTGATTCCGCTGTGCCACCCACTGCCTATTTACCGCGCCGATGTCGATTTTGAACTGCTTGTCGACCGTGTGGTTATTCATGCAACCGTGGAAACGATTGGGCCGACAGGTGTAGAAATGGAAGCTTTGACTGCTGCCAGTATTGCGGCTCTCACCATTTACGACATGCTCAAACCACATTGCGAACCGCATGAGCTGATCATTCAGCAATGTAAACTCGATCTGAAAAAAGGCGGGAAATCACACTTTAAACGTCATTTGCGTCAGTCTGTTTCTGCGGCAGTATTGGTTCTGTCGGACACCGTTGCCGCAGGTCGTAAACCCGATACTGCTGGCCGCTCCGTCGTCGAGACCTTAACCGAAGCTGGTTTTGATCCGATTCACTATCAAATTTTACCTGACGAAGCCGATCAGTTAAAAACATTGGTCTTAGAGCTCACTCAATCTTATGCCTGCATTATTACTGTGGGTGGAACAGGTATCGGCAAGCGTGACATTACTGTAGATACACTTGAGCCTTTACTTGAACGTGAGCTCAATGGACTGATGGAAGCTGCACGTGCTTTCGGACAAAAACGTACCCCCTATGCTGCGATGTCACGTGGCGTTGCAGGTTTTATCGACCGTTCATTGGTGATTACCCTTCCGGGCAGCCGTGGTGGTGCAAGTGAATCTATGGCAGCCATTTTACCTGCTTTGGTTCATATTTTTGATGTCTGCCGTGATCTACCACATCCGGGAGGTTATGAATGAGTTGCTCTGGCGTTGGTTTAATTACACTCGATCAAGCTCTTAGACACTATAGCGCCGTCCAAACATTGCCTGTCGTTACTTTGCCTTTAGTACAGGCGCATAGACATGTTTTAGCGGCAGATGTTGCATCAACAGTTGCCTTGCCTCTATTTACCCAAAGTGCAGTTGATGGCTATGCGCTGCGCTCTGAAGACTTGCAAGCTGGAATTACCAGCTTTGAATTGGTTGGTGAAATTCGTGCAGGTATTGAAGAACATATTGAGATTCAAGCAGGTCAAACCGTTCGTATTTTTACTGGGGGCAAGCTGCCAAACTCAGCAGATACTGTGGCTCGACAGGAAATTATCACGCGTGGCCATAAACAAGCGACTCTAACTCAAGCTTTGGACAAAGGCGCAGACATTCGTTATCAAGGTGAGGAGTTATCCATCGGGACAATACTTGCGCAACAAGGCCAGCGTTTAGGCAGCGGTTTAATTGCGGCACTCAGTATGGCGGGGGTTCAGCATGTCGAGGTTTATCGCCAACCTAAAATTGCAGTGCTTATTACCGGTGATGAAGTCAGTACGCAACTGGACAATCAATCTAAAGTGTTCGATGCCAATGCGCCAATGATCCGTACTTGGCTCAAAGAACAGGGTTTTGCTGAAGTGTATTTAGAGCATGTGATTGATGATGAGAAGATACTCACACAAGCGCTCTCGAATGCCATGAATCATTATGACGTGGTCATTACTACAGGCGGTGTTTCGGTAGGAGATTATGACTTGATTCGACCTGTTTCAATGGCTTTAGGTGCAACAGAGATTTTTTGGCAAGTTGCGCAAAAACCGGGTAAACCATTGTATTTTGCTGAATATCAGACAGACCATCATCATTCTTATTTGATTGGCTTGCCTGGGAACCCTGCTGCTGTGCTCACCTGTCTTGCTGTACATGTATCGACACTATTGGCAGCTTTACAGGGAGTTACGTCTCCTGCACCCGCTTGGAAAAAAGCTCGTTTCAACGACAGTATTAAACAAGACAGCCGTGAGCAACTGGTTCGCATGGTATTAGATGTCAACGAGTTTGGACAATTAACCGTTTCCAAACTCGGCAAACAACAATCCCACATGCTCAGTAATTTAAATCGAGCCAATAGTATAGTTCGAATCCCTGCTCGATCTGATGCCCCTGTAACATTGGACTATGTCGATTTCATCTCGATCTAAGAACATAGATTGGATAGTGATACAAACCAAGTGCTTTTTTTGCACACGGTCTAAGGCTTGGACAGCTTTGTCTTAGACCGTACATCTCAATATTGAACGATCATTATTGATACCCCTATACACGGATGTTAGGTCAAAATCATGCAAAACTACCCAGCAACAGCACTGGTGATTTTAGCGGGTGGGAAAGCCACACGAATGAATGGGGTCAATAAGCTTTTGCAAAGATTTGACCATGAAATCCAGTTGTTAAAAATATATTCAGCTTTTGATGGAAAAGTTCAGGACATATGGATCAATAGTCATCGCGATTATGCGCAATATAGTAAGCTGATTCCTGATATTCACTGTTTCAAAGATAATAGTGCTGG
The DNA here is from genome assembly GCF_001592855.1 of Acinetobacter sp. BMW17. Classification (NCBI taxonomy): domain Bacteria; kingdom Pseudomonadati; phylum Pseudomonadota; class Gammaproteobacteria; order Moraxellales; family Moraxellaceae; genus Acinetobacter; species Acinetobacter sp. BMW17. Next base: position 15,117 of record NZ_LSOD01000048.1, on the reverse strand, counting down.
TTTTTTAGGGCCTTTAATCGGTATGCAAACGGCATGGTCATATGTGCAAGCTGATTATATTTTATTTATCCCGTGTGATATTACCAACATTCCACAAGATATATTGCCGCGCCTCCATCACACATTAGAACAACATCCGCACTCTTCTGTTGTCTACCTGAATATCAATGGACAAGCGCTCTACCCTTTTTGTTTGTTAAAACGCAGTAGCCTAGAAACCTTAAATAAGCATTTACACCAACAACAATTCAGCTTAAAACACTGTTTCAACGATCTGTCGCCACAAACTTTAGATATTCAAAATGCGCATTTGGCTTACCACAGCCTCAATTCATTTGAAGAAGTGCACGCTTACCAAAAGTCATTAGAATCTTAGTCGAGTCATATTATTCGAACCGTACTGTCATATATAGATATAGCCACATCTATAAGAAAAATAGTGTTTTATTTGTCTGTACAAACTGACTTTTCCATTTTGATGATCAAATTAAATAGTGCTAAAGTGAATTAATAAGTATTCAATAAACTGAAGTCAGCAAACTTTTTTTAAACTCGTTTTGACCGAGGCGACATGCAGGACATTCATATCAAAATCGAGGCTTATGGTGCAATTGAAAGGCATCTTCCTGCTGAACTTAGCCTGAGCTGTGTGCCGAACAGTTTAATTGCTGATGTACTCGATCAAATAAAAATACGTTATCCATCTGCTTCTGACCTGCTGGAACGCTGTGCTTGTGCGATTGGTGAAGATATTGTGGTGCGTCAAAGTCGATTAGCACAAGATAGTACCTTGGTGTTACTTTCACCCGTTGCTGGAGGCTAAGATGTTAGAGTTTGCTCGTATTCAAGATGCTGCTCTCAATTTAGAGAATTTTGACAGCATTCAAGCATTTCCTGACTGCGGCGGAACAAGTGTTTTATTGGTACGGTTCGAAACCATCATGAAGGACGCGCGTTTCAGGCACTGAAATATACATCTTATGCACCTGTTGCCGAAAAGATGATAAAAACGATTGAACAAGAGATACAAGAAAAATATGCGCTTCGCTATGTTCGGGTTGTACATCGGATTGGTACATTAGATATTGGTGATAAAGCTATTATTGCCATTGCGTATGCTCCACATCGCCGAGAAGCATTTCAGGCCTGTGAAGAAGCGGTTGAGCGTGTTAAACATGAAGTTCCCGTTTGGAAAGAAGAGTTTTATACCGATAGAAGCAGCCAATATGTTGTAGGCTGCTGTATTCGCCAAGACTATGATGAAAAGCATGAACAACACCATCATCACTAGAAATACTTGCATCCATTGATGCTAAACACCAATGAAACTCTTTAAACGAAAATAACGGGAAGTCATTTACGACCATATTCAAGTTTAGTTTTTCCAATCAGTCCAAAGCCCTCTTCTACTTTGAGCTTTGGACTCGAATGGCGTTATTACGGCTTGATGTTATGAAGCACTTTTTGACTTATAACCGACGAGCATCTTTTCTTTCAACTTTTCAATATCTTCATTCGATAAGCCCAAACCTTCTGTCGCATACTTATCAATACTGCCATACACTTTGATGACTTCATCAAATTGTGCTTTAAAAAATTCTTCACGTACATCAAGAACTGGTCGATATATATTTGCGGCTGCTTCACCTTGGGTACTGACCATATATTGATACGTTGCATTGACACGGTCTGCGGTATACGCATTTGTTAAAAGATAGTCTTGTAAGACATCGTCATACTTCATGCCGACCAATAACTGAATCACCGCGGTAACCCATCCAGTACGATCCTTGCCTGCTGTGCAATGATAAAGCTGAACACCATCAGTATAAATTAAACTATTAATCACTACTCCGAAACGTAATTGAGTGCCTTTATCATGTGCAGCCATATTCGCCATTGAACTATTAAAAAAATTGATCATATCTTCAGCTGTAGCAATCCCTTTCGGTAGATCACTTTCTTTTGAACCAGCAATATTCACCATCATAATATTGGTATCGGGACTCAAAATGTCTGGGCTTTTTTCTCTTTCGGAATTGGTTCGCAGATCATAGACAGTCTTAATTTCCAGTGTTTTAAAGGTTTCTAAGTCTGTTTCATTTAATGGTAAATAGTTCGATCGATAAATCACGCCCCGTCTTAATTTCAAACCATCAACGTTAGCATAGTTCGTTGACATGCTATTTCCTGCAATATCACGAAAGTTGTCTGCTGTTTCAATTTTAGGTGTATCTGCCAAATATAAACTCGGATCATCCGTAGTATTTGCCGGATCATCAACGACGGTGTTATTAGAGTTATTCACATTGCTTGATGAGTTCGAATAACTACTTTCCTCACCACATCCTGTAAGGATAAGCGTTCCTAAGAGTAATGGGACGAATAAACTTTTTTTAAGACAAGAAACTAAAAGGCTTTGTTTGGTACTGACGTCCATGGTCTTTTACACATCTGATTTACGGAAGTCGTATTATTGTTAGAGCACATTACATTTACATGAATAATCAAGAATAAAACATAAGCTAATATATTAATTTTTATAGTATTTATCTCAAAATAAAATCACATTAGTGACATAAATCACAATTTAAAACACATTAACCCGCGTAAGTGACCGGATGGAATACTTTAATCATTTTGTCATTTTTTCATGATAACAAAATTTACTTTCCTTCAATCTAATATAAAAGCATCCATTTTTTCCCAGTAGGGAAAACCTCTATAGAAGGCTCCTTCCTATCAGGCATTGAATATAGTTTTTCTTTTGGTTTAAAACTTTTAACTTGAATGTCTTTAAAGCCAAAAATGAAAAGTGGCTACCACTGAAAAGGCAAAATTAAGCACACACAAAAGGGATATTTTCCAACAAAGCGGAACGTGCCAGTACTGCAAAGATGGTTGAAATTATGCGCCAAACAGCGAAATTCAGCATCTATTTAGTTATTATGGACTACCTACCTGAAATCACTACTGAGTTTCCAATCAAATTACAGGGCTTCTAGCTAAGGTGGATAAGTTGAAATGGGTCGTTGAAAAAGCCACTCATAGCTAGGCTAAAAGTGGCTTCTTAACCAGTCAGCTAGACTTAAAATCCAACATAGGAAAGTGAATAGTTTCATTTAGACATGAGCTTTTATATAAGTCGCTACAATTAAAACCACTTGAACCTAAATTATCTATTTTTTAAAAATGGCTTTTCAACATACTTATATGATGCGAATGACAATAAAACAACCGTTAAAAAAACCAATGGGAAGATCATAAAGTATCCCATCAACCCATTTGTAAAGTCATAAAAATCAAATACTGAAAAGAATAAATAAAGAACTAATCCATGTAAAAGATAAGTACTATAGCTAATGTCTCCCAACACTCTTAAACCTTTATTGTGTAGTATTTTTCCAAAGCTATAACCATTACAAACAAATGCAAAAATTAAAGTAATAAGTAGTTTTTGTGCGTTCGAAAAATGTGTAGTAAAGACAAATGCTAGGACAATAGTTACAACTAAGGTGATATCAACCAATCTACGTTTATTTTCAATAAGGTATTTAATTTTTTCTTCAAAAAAAATTGGAAAAATAGCGAGTAAAAATAGTAGATATAAGCTTCTTTTTGTCTCTAAAAAAATCACAACAAAAACTATAAAGGCTGTGATGAAATAGCGCTTATCAATAATTTTTTTATGATAAATTGCATGAAGAATTGGCAATGAAAAATAGAAGCCCCACTCGTAAAGAAGTGTCCAATTCACACCAGCAATAATAATAGTAGATTGAAACTCACCCAATGCCTTTCCATCGAATAGTATCCATCCTTTTAACCATTTAAAAATTTGTTTAGAACTATATTCATCCAGATTTACAGTCACTAAGGTTAAAAGTACAACAATGCTCACAACTAGTGCATAAAGTGGAACAATTCTTTTGACACGAGATTTAAAAACTTTCAACCAGTTAATTTCATTTGACTTAATTTTGTTTATAAACAAGTAGCCCGTTATCAAGAAGAAGAGCGAGACTGGTATTGCACCAAAATTATCTAAAATCTTATTCTCAGGATGATCCCAAACACCTGTGGTTTTCCACATATACGTAATGAAGAAATGATGTACAAGAACGGCCAGTGCTAGCACCCCTCGCAAGCCATCTAGCGCTGAGTTCCTATCTAAGGAATCAAAAGTTGTGTGGCTTAATGGAAGTTTAGTAATAACGAAACAGCTTAAAATTAAGCAAAAAACAAATATTACAATGATGTAATTTGATGGATCAAAATTAAACATAAGAAGCAAAAGAAATATTTTTCTGTATGATAGTAACATTAAATAAATACACAACTTATTTATATTTTTATCAAAAAATATTGAGACTAATCAATTATCAAGAACTAAAGATTCAAATCTGTAAACTTAAAATAACTCTTATAAAAAACCATTTATAACTATACTTAAAGTGACAGACTTGCTATTTGGTTGAGGAGACAATCATGTTGATGAGTTTAGAACAATTCATTTTAAGACCAGTACATTGACCTTTCAAGAAATCTGCCACCAACGTTCATGAAGCAATACTGAAAGTGCCGTAGCTAATAAGCGTGCGAAAAAGCAAGTCACTGGTGCAAGTTCAGCCACCATCACATTGTTTGGTCTCATCTATGTGGAATATGGCTTCGGCAACCTAGTCTTTGTGGCTGATCAATTTGGCCACAGTCTTCAGATGCTCATTAAGCAATATGCAAAATGGATACATGCAGATAAGAACAGGATAGAAATGGCAAAACTAAACACTACAAATGGCACTTAAAGTGGCTTTTTTATATAGGAAATTTTGGGGTGGCGTCAATTGAACTCAAAACCCAAAACATTAATTCTTAAGACATTTCATTGAATAAAAAAATTCATTGACCCAATTTTGACCCACATCAGATTTAGTGTATTGAATCACTTATAAATCTTGTTCACATCCCAATGCATGGATTTGAAATGGAGTACGGCATTATAGCAGAACTCTATATTTCAAAATAATTACAATTTTATATCATTTTAATTATTTTCTTATAGTACAAATAATCACCTCAACCCCATTATAACTCAATTTTTTACTTTGTATTTTTGCTTAGGACTCTTAGGCTTATCAGAAAGAATGCGTTCAACCACACCTGCTTCTACTACCGGAGTTAAATAATTTTTTTTTGGAAAGTTGCTCGGTGGGACAAATCTAAAAGAGCCATCAGTTCTAGCTTGGGCAAATGCCTTCTTTTTTTGCTGTTAAAGCCATATGCACTCCTTTAACATATTTGCGAAATGGAAAATTTTTTATACGTGAGGTGGGGTGTCCGAAGGCAAAAGTTTTTGAACTTTTGACCGCCCTCTGCCTGCTGGTTTTTTATGCACCATTTTGATGCATTTTATTAGAATAATTATCCACAAAATCATCTAGTTTCATCGCACGTTCTCGTAAAGCTTCTCGAGCATCGTTTAGCAAGCGTTGATCAAACTGTATACCTCGCACAAAGTTAGCCGCTGATTCAATTTGCTCTAGTAGTTCTTCATGACTCACTACCGACTCTCCTTTAAGGTTTTATCTTTGTGGCACGGCGGACACAACGATTGTAGGTTAGATTCATGATCGGTAACACTCTAAGCAACATTAACAATATGCTCTAGTTCTAGTTGTGTGGTAACAAGGCGGCAATGCTGGCAAGTCTAGTAATATGGCATCAAGTCTGCTCTGCAATCGTTGTAGCTTTGGCATGATTACTGATCCATATACTCATGGCTGTTTGGCTCTTCCTGCTCTTCGAGTGTTAACAATAATTCGTTGTTCAGTTTCATCTGCACTTGCAGGTGATTGATCAGCTGATTGTTCTGTTTTACCACCTTTGTTAGTAAGGTAAGTAATTACTTTTGTGATGGATTCTATCGACTGCTCATACATTGCCTTTAGTTTCTGTCGACGTTCTTCACATGATTTACATGACATGATTAATCACCATTTAAATTGGTTTCGATGTTGTGAATCTTACGGCGCTGGTCACGAATGAAATAAGCCCTCCATCAACCAAGTGTTGTGGCATACCCTTTAGATGAATCATTGATGCGCCCTTTATGTTTTGCTTATAATGCTCTTTGTTTCGTTTTGCTTCAACTTGATCCATGGCGGATACCCACTTTTTGTATCTACTTTGGATGCAATATACACATCCTTGTTTAGCTTAATTAGATTGCCTTTAATAATATCTTCACCAAGCCACTTAAAGCATAGAGCTTACCCAAGCAAAAACGATACAAGAGCAACTACGATATAACCCATACTCACCACCTAATAAGAAAAGAAAAACCCGCCAATAACGCATATTGAGCGGGGTTTTACGTGCCAAAATCCGTTCGGTAAATCACTAATGAAACTTAGCCAAAGGTATTATATTTCCTTCAAACAATCACGGTATTCTTTGACTTCACTATCAATCTCAGTCGCGCCATGAACACTAAATAAACACATTAACAATTTAAGCATTTCGTTCTCCTACAATCGTATATTTATTACAAAAACCAACACTAATTACGTTGTTTAGAAGCCTTGTAGAGCAGCTTTTTGAACAATTTTATCGAAGTTTGAGGGTGAAGCGTGTTCGCTAGTAATGCGCTTTGATCTATAGCAGCAACTTGCCATAACACCAATACCCAATAAGGTTAGTAGCTTCATCTTTAATTCCATCCATGTAGAATATTTAATTAAAAATATCACCCAAAAATGTATCTATCAAATCTCCTTTTGATTAATTATTGTTCACCATGTAACTAAATACCTAGCAACATAATAGATACCCTTGAATTAAATATGGTGCGCCATGCAGGGCTTGAACCTGCAACCAGCGCGATGCTCTATCCAATTGAGCTAATGGCGCTTAAATAAGGATGGGTGATCTACTACATCCTTGCCTATATCTCTTAAGAGAAAATTCTACTTTTAAATCCTATTCTTTTTAGGGGGGATTACCATCTACCGCTACTCACTTACCTTAAAAACCACTGGATAGGCACATTATTTTTAGTCTTCAGCTTTTGTATTCAATTTTCGTGCGGGGCATGACTCCAAATTCTGATTTTACTTTCTTGCATATCCTATCCAAACTCGATGAACTGCATGGGTTGTACCTTCTTTAGTGAGATCTATATGTGCTTACTCAAACAATCTTTAGCTAATTAGCAAGCTTAGGTGTATGGGCATGGCCTTTCTCCAGACAATAAAAACCACCCGAAGGTGGTTCGTTTAAAACAACATCGACATTTGCCCAAACTCATAAATCGTTAATGTAAGGACAAAGGCCGAAACCGAGATTACAAGCACATCTTGTGAAGCCATACTTTTCTCCCTTTATTGTTCTTTTTTTATACTCTCACATTTAAAATAATTATCAACACCGAAAGAATACATTTCTCACAATTTAGAATGATAGACATGTAAGAAATTATATAAAAGTAGCTTATTTACTAATTAAGCTTCTAAGTGCTTAAAAAATTTACCAGTTGCTTTTGTCTTTTATTAAGCCCTAGGAGCTCTTTTCGATTAATAATTTCATCTTCAGTAAAAGGGAATTGGTTGATAAGGCCTTCTATAGGCATAGAACTATTTTCAATTAAGAAACTGTCCTGTTTGTTCGATCATCCAATTTGAGTTTATGTACTCAGATTTTTTACGATGTCTTTTCATAAGATGAAATGATACCAAGTCATTAGAATATAAATTAGACTGGTTTTTTCAAAAATCATAGATTTAAAGCTTTATGGGCCCATTTCAGAAATTTATCTTTATCGTTGAAATGCGGAACATTCAATAAATTGATGTAGGAAACTTCACCAAAGTTTCCTGAGATTTTATTTGATTCAAGAACTGTAAAATCTTCTTCTTGCCCTACATGTACTTCTCGAAAAAACTCTGTAACCTTCCGATCAAGGTTTAGTGAGGTAAACCCTTCTCTCTCAATTAAAAAGTCATAGATTTGGCTAATCACATGTAACTCAAATTTTCTATTCATTGTCTTCCGTTCTCATAATTATTTTAACAATGGGTTTAATTTAAACTAATTTCTTTTACGGATAAAGGCAATAAAAAAACTACTCTCAGGCACATTTAAATAGATTTTCACTTAGTCTTTGCCAGTAATATCTCTATTCGTTGAGTAACTTCCCATAATTTAAGCTCAGCATCACGCCAAAAATAGTAGACGTCACCATCTATGCCATACATTTGCTTAATGTAGTTTGTTGATTTTGTCTTGTTTATTTCTTTAGCATTAAAAGATGGTTTATCAAACACTATTACCCTGCCATCTAAATCACCACCGATACAAATATTCATTTCTATTCTTTTTTGTAAGCAATGATTAAACTATATCACAAACAAAAAAAGCGCAATTACCTGAACGCACTTTATATACTAAGCATCTAATAAAATATTAAAATTTAAACCATACGATTAAAGTTAAGCCGCCATAAAAAAAGCCCTACATCTCTGTAAGGCTTTCCCCTTGGTCATGTGCGCTGATACAAGGAATCGTTGTTTTTATTGACAACATAATAATTAAATCATTAATCTCACAAAAAATAAAGTAAAAAAATCCGCAACTTGCGGAAGGTTCAGGATAAAACTGATGTTAACCAACATAGGCTTTGTTGTACAAAGGCTTGAAAGGCAGAGTTCTGCTAAGTGAGTAAATTTAAGATACAACTTGGGTATGAGGGATACCTAATTCAGTGAATTTATTCAAGACCGCTACACGAGCATGAATCTCATTCACCTGAATAGGAAAGCTTCTTGCCGTTAATTTATCTCCCAATAATTTGATGCAATATATCTTGGTTTCGACCAAACTTCGACGATGATAGTCAGACCACTTTTTCCAAAGGGATCTTCCAAGCCGTTTAACTGTTTTCAATAACTCATTTCTATCTAAAGATCCCAATTTCTTATCTTACCATGGCCTCGCATTTTTTCTTGGAGGAATTAAGGTATATGCATGACGATCTGAAATCACTTGTCTGCACAATTTCGTGTCATATGCTCCATCCGTATAGACAGAATCAATAGATGGGATTTGATTCAGCAGAACACCAAGACTTGTGAATCACTGACATTATTTGTTGTGAGCTGTACAGCTCATTTGCAAGGTTTTAGCATCTATACAAATATGCAGTTTACGTCATTGCCGACGATATTCAGGCTGATGTTTTTTGCATTTCCATTCAACTTCACCTGAAAACTTCAAACTGGTACTATCAGTGGGCAGAGGGAGACACCCATACTTTTTGATAGAGAATCGCAATATCGATATGCTCTTGTCTACTACAGAGGATTGAATAATCTGGTGCGTTTCAATCCAAACTACAGAGTTTAATGAGACTTTGCATAAAGCCAGTGACCATATGCAAAGAGAGTCGAAATAAGGATTTAATCATGAGACAACATTGAATGGCTGCAATCGAATAAGTTTGATTTCGTCCCTGTTTGGCTTTTTTTGAGCATACCATTGGGTAGTAGGATCAAATAAAATCGAGATGTTTCCTCGATTCATTAAAGCGTGATTGTAGGTCGACCAATTGCTGATTTGATATTTTTTAGATACAGGCTTAGTCAGCTAAGTATTATATTGCTGAATGGGCCTTTAACAGTAGATTTGTATGACAAAGCCACATGGAATTAAAAAAGTACTCAGATAACTTTCATTATCTGAGTACTTTTTTAATCGTTCAACTTATTAAATACGTTAATTTATTTTGGAAACATAAATCTCATAATGAGAATGCATACCTTTATTTAATATCACTTCTTCTATTTTATATTTTTCAACAATTCCATCGGACAAGAAATTATGCAGACAATCTCCCTCATTAAGTGGTGTACATATATCTTTACTAGTAATCATTGTCGATTGAACAATACAATTTTTTAAAATTAGATCATCTCCACCATCAATCCTGCTTAATTTTAAATCTATTTTATTCATCATATTGGATTTCCTTTAATAAAGTTTTTCGGATATCTCTTAATGATTATTAGCATTTAGATTATACTTCTGTAAAGTACAACTTATTGTAATTTGGTAATCTGTTCGGGAAAAAATCTAAAACTGCCGAAACAATAATCTTTTCCATGCCCCCGTGTAATATGAAATACGACGCACTAAATTAAAATATAGGCGGACTATAGGCTTTTTTATCTTGTAAAAAATACAGTATAAAATTCATCCAACTATTAGTAAACCTTATACCCAAGTTACTACTAAATCTGAGCAACTTAGAGTAGATTTAACGGTGAAATACTTTCGAAATAAAACCATATAAATTATAATCTTATACAGTTTCGTCCACTGTTTTTAGCCTCATAAAGATTCTTATCAGCCAGAATAAATACTTCTGAAATATCTTCAGAAGCTTCAGGCCAAGAAGCGATACCTATCGAGACTGTAATCGATCCAACCTTTTCTATCGATTGCGCTTCCACTTCTCTTCTAAATCTTTCAGCACTTTCATAAACGTCTTGCTGGCTAACATCAGGTACAATAACAATAAATTCTTCACCACCATAGCGACAACAAACATCATCTTTCCGAAAATTCTTTTGCATCATTTCTGCAATATTTTTCAGTACTAAATCACCTTCAGCATGTCCATATGTATCATTTACTCTCTTGAAGAAATCTATATCTATTAATAATATTGAAAAGGGGATTTTCAAAGCTATTTTCTGATCTATAGACAAATGCATCCCTCTACGATTCATCAAACCAGTAAGAGGATCCGTATTAATGAAATAATCCATCTCAGTCATTTTTTTTGAAAAGTGATGAACACTCAATAAAAGAGCACGTTTAAATTTAACGATTTCATAATACCATGGGTTAATATTTTTAATTTCCCTACTTGCTTCAGGCTGATGTAAAGAGCTTGCCATATTTGCAAGCTTATGCAGAGGAGATGCTATAAAAAAAGAACACTTCCAAACAACATAAAAAATTAGTAAATAAAATATAAAGATTCCCGCTGATACTTTATAAATAATCGAATTCGCTTGTTTTAATAACTGCTTTGTGGGTTGCTGGGAGACAATTATCCAATTCGTCGTTTTTACATGTGAGAATCCAGCAAGATTATCAATACCTCTACTGTTGATAAGACGAATTTTCCCTGAATTTTTTTTTTTATATAATCTAAACCAGTGTTATTTTTGATTATCTCACCGATTCTTTCATGATCAGGGTGAAATATAATTTTATCATTTTTATCAATTACATACATGTAACTTTTTCGATATGTTTCATTCGTTGATAAAAGTTGATTAATTACATTTTTTTCTTTTAAATATATCGCAGATCCAACAAAACCTCTGTAGCGCTTTTTTTCATCGAATATCGGATATGACATAAAAACAATCATATTCTTTTTAACAGAAAGATATGGCGATGATATATATGGTTTTTTTTCCTTTATTGAATTACTAATTCCTAACGTAGTTTGTACTTTATTTTTATCAATATTCAATATATTTGGTGAATAATTAATCAATCTACCCTCTGAATCACTGACAACCACGCTATTGTAGTAATCAGATTGCATTTTTAATCTCTGTACTTCTGTTTCTCGGATCTCATTATCATCAAATTTTTTCCCTAAAAACTTTGCGCTGTATCCAAGTTCGGTTCGATCAGTATATTCTTAAAGTGATTATCTATAATTATTGCAATCTTGTTTGCGTGTTCGGAATTAAGTGCTAATGAATTATTTATAAGCTGATTTCTTACTATATAATAGCTAATTACTGAGCTAATAATAAAAAGACTTAATACCGAAAAAATCGCTAAAAAAAGTATTAATTTTCTTAAATTTAAATTAATTTTAAATATTTCCATTTTTAATTAATTAACCATAATTTTTTAATTTTATTACACTTTTAACATATAATTAAAGTTACAATTAGATTTTTATTACAATTTACAAAGATTAATTACGTTAACTTAAACTTTCCAACGGCAAAAATTTCGAATTCAAGTCAGTTATTGGGGCAGGCCGTGCATAAAAATAGCCTTGAAATAAATCACAATCGTGTTGATAGAGCAGAATTGCTTGTTCTAGTGTTTCAACACCTTCCGCTACGACCTCTAAATTCAGCTGATGGGCTAGAAAAATTATCGACCGAACAATTGCAGCATCTTGAACACTAATTGTCAGATTCACAATAAAACTTCGATCCAGTTTGATTTGAGTAATCGGTAGTAGTCGTAGATAGCTAAGGCTCGAATAACCAGTGCCGAAGTCATCAATGACCACATGCACTCCTAAAGCACGAATTGATTTTAGAATTTCAATTGCCCTGTCGGCACCACTAATAATAACGCCTTCAGTAATTTCAATTTTAAGCAGCTCAGCTGGTAATTGACTTATTTTTAGCGCTTTTTGAAGTTCCTCAAGAAACCCAGCACGTCCAAACTGCAAAGGAGAAATATTAACTGAAACCGTGAGCTGACTATCATGCGCCTTATTCCATTTAGCGATATCTAAACATGCTGTTTCTAAAACCCACTGTCCAATATTTACAATTTGTCCTGTTCTTTCAGCTAAAGGAATAAAAACATCTGGAAAAATATAACCCCGTTCGGAATGATACCAACGAATCAGCGCTTCTACTCCCTGAACCACGCCTGTTAATGGTTTGATTAACGGTTGATAGAATAGTGTAAACTGCTTCTTCTTTACTGCTTCCATAAGTTCTAAACGCAGATAAGCATAATCTAAATTGGGTGAAATTTTATTGCTTTCTTCATAACAATGCCAAGTATTACGGCCTTGTCTCTTTGCTTCTCTCATAGCCAAAGTAGACCGATATAAAAGTTCTGAAGCACATTGTATAAAACTGTTATTTATGACGATACCCATACTTGCGCTTAGATGGAGTGTATGGTCATCGACTTGAAACGGCTCTGAAATCAAATCAAGAATCTTTTCAGCTCTTGTGGTTATTTTTTTATGATCATGTTGGCCTTTGATTAATAATACAAATTCATCTTCGGCATACCGACTCAAAACCTCATCAGGTTTTAAAAAACCTTTTAGTCGGCTCGCTATATTTTTAATAACTTTATTACCAACGTAGTAACCTAAACTATCATTCATCGAACTAAAGTCATCAAGATCAATATAAAGTAAAGTTAGAAGCTTTTGTTTTTCGAAAGTTTGCTCTAAGACTTTTTCAAAAGTTATTTGATTTAGTAAGCCTGTTAATTGATCATGAGTATTTTGATATTCAATATATTCTTCATGGATACGTTGCTGAGTAATGTCTTCCTGAATTCCAAGAAAATGAGTACATTTGCCATCTTGATCCAAAATTGGCCCCAACATTAGTCTATTCCAGAACCAACTCCCATCCCTACAATAATTTTTTAACGTTATCTGAACATCTTTCTGTTCCTTTACCGCTTGCTTAAACAAAGCAAGTTGCTCTAGATTAGTATCTCGGCCCTGTAAAAAATTATAATTACGGCCTATGACTTCCTCTTCTGTATAACCAACTTGTTTAAGAAAAGCAGGATTAACAAAGCTGATCACCATGTTTTCAGAGGCATCCGTGATAAACATCCCACTCGGACTTGCATCAACTCCGCGCTTTAAAAGACGTAAGCTCTCTTTATTTTTCCGATTTACACTAATGTCACGTGCTATCGTAAATACACCTGTAACCTTTTGATTTTGAATTATTGGTAAATTGATAATATCAAGCCATATAATTTTTTCTAACGCATTGTAAACGGGAATTTCGTAATGTTGAGACTTCCCCAGTAGGGCAGATTTAAATGCAGCATCAACTAATTCATGATATTCATCAGGTATTAATGTCCAATAGTGTTTCCCCTGTATTTGCTCTTGTGAAAAACCCGTAATTTCACGACAAGCAATATTGGTATTAAGAACGTATCCTTGCAGATCAAGTTCAAGAATTACATCTGGATGATAATTGTAAAAAGAACTATATTTTTCATTTATGGCTATTTTTTGTTGGCGTTCATCATCAAGCTCAATCGCTAATGCAACTAAAGAGGCGGCCTGTTCTAAAAGACGAATATTATGTTTCGTCGGTTTTTTGGGAGTTCGGTAATAAGTCCCAAAAGTTCCATATAAAATATTTCTTGCATTAATAATAGGCATAGACCAGCAACTTGACAGCTGCTCTGCCTTAACTAATGCACGATAAGCTGCCCAATTCGGATCTTCCATCAGATCCTGACTAATCACTAACTTACGTAAAAATGCAGCTGTTCCACAAGCTCCGCGCTGAGGACCAATTTTTAAATTATTGACGGCTTTACAGTATTGATTTGAGAAATGTTGTTTACCACTGATAAGCTTTAAAGTTTGATCATGTTCAGAATAAAGCATGATCGTAACTAAGGCATCTGGAATATGGGATTCAAGCCACCCAGAAATTGCATTTAGAATGGGTTCTAATTCAGCGTGCTGCCCTATAAGACTAAAAATATGATACGTATCATAACTCTCTCTCATTTGCTCCTACCCTCGCTTAACCTCTATTCAATCCTTGGTCTATTTTTGACTTCATTATTATAACAGTTTGTATATTTTTCATTTATGACTGGCTATATTAACAAGTAACATTAGCCTTTCCTTATGACTATAGAGGTGGTCCCACTTGTTTGAACAACTAAAAGCGTATTTATAAGTGATATTCCGCTCTAGTTAAGCCACCTTGTTTTGTTGGGGTAGTTGATCATAGTAAAACTCATTTGGTGTCATTTTGTCTAGACTCGAATGAGGTCGTTTCAAATTATAAAACTCAAAATATGCACTCAATTGTTTTTTCGCATCTGTGACACTGCTATAAGCTTTGAGATACACCTCTTCATATTTAACGCTCCGCCATAATCGTTCAATCATCACATTATCAACCTATGAGCAGTATACTGCGCAAGTTTACCATCCATACTGATTTGAATGCCATTTGATTTCAGGTGGTGTTTCAAAAAGTATGCTGGCGTTAAACAAATCCGTTATTAAGGTAAAAGAAAGTCAAATCAAAGGCTTTAAAATGATTTTCGAGCTTT